>NZ_CP092282.1:1273333-1600000 GCF_024972775.1 Dehalobacter sp. DCM
GCTCAGTTTCCTTTCTAGACGACTTAGACTAAGTTAACTTACAATGATATCATGCATGCAGGAGAATTCTCCATTTAAAGAATTAGTAGGGGGTAAATTTATGGAACAAAACACTAGCCAGTATGGACTTGGCGTAAAAGCTGCGGCACTTTCCACCTGTATCCTCCTTTATGGCGCAGCTTTTGTTGCTCCGGCAATGGGAGCAATTTATAAAGCATTCCCAGACACTAATCCCGAGATTATTAAAATGATCGTTTCTTTGCCAACAATTATGAATGTCATATTTGGTATAGTTGCCGGACAATTGGCCCGTCGCTTCCGTGTCAAAAACATTTTATATGTGGCTATGTTTTGTATTTTAGTCGGCGGCGCAATGCCCGGTTTCTTTGGAAACAGCATCAAGTTCATCTTTTTCGCAAAAGCTATTTTCGGTATAGGCGTCGGTTTAAGCTTTACTCTAAATACTGCAGTAGTGGCGGACTTATTTACCGGCAAAGAAAGACAGAGTTTAATGGGCTATAAATCTGCAGTTGGGGCTACTGCAGCTATAATTTTCTCACTTCTCGGCGGATATTTGGCCAATATGAATTGGCGATACACTTTTTACGGATACTTCCTTTTCATCCCTGTATTTTTGCTTATTATCCTCAAACTCCCGAATTATGGGGTGATGGCTAAGAATGAAGAGCTTGTGAAGGAAGAGGGTCCTAAAAAATTATCTTCATTAACTCCGGCAACATTTGCATGGTCATTTGTCCACTTTATTGACACGGCGATGATGTTTTCATTCATGACTTCGGTGGCCCTGGTTATAACCCAATTAAAAATTGGTACACCGGCTCAAGCTGGCCAGATTACGGCAATCATGAATTTGTTTAATTTTCTTGGGGCATTAGTTGCAGGAAGATTCATATTCCGTTATTTGGGGAAATACTCAATCCCGCTTGGGATTTTGTTGAAGGGATTGGCATTACTTATTTTGGTTCTGTCAAACACGATGACAGGGTATTATCTTGCCACAGTACTATTTGGGTTCGGATTCGGCACGTATAATCCAGCGATGTATCTGCTTATTGCTTCGACAGCAAAGAGAAGCGCTTCTGCTTTAGCTATGTCTGTATTTATTGCTTTTCAAGGCTGCGGACAATTCTTGACGACATTGATTCTGATGGGAGTTACTTCAATGCTAGGTATAACCGGCCCAACCGCAGGCTGGAAAGTAGCCTCGACCGTGCTTCTTGTTCTAGGCATTGTGGTTGGTATTGTAATGGTTTTACAAAAGAATAAGAGCTTCGACGATTCGATTAATAGTTCGAAAGCTGTCAGTGCGAAATAAAGTTAACAAAAAAAGGTCTTCCTATTAACTATCTTATAAGGGCGTAATGATTGGTTTCTATTACGCCCCCTTTTATACTATACCTAAAAATTATATTAGCTATATTTATTTAGAAAAAGCTTGTGGGTTAGAGACTGCAAACAGTTGTCTTGTCAAACATTGAATATAAAACGATATTCATCAATAAATAGTATATCATCGCAGTATAGAAAAGGAGACAAAATGTACACATGTAAATATCCACATCTATTTTCCCAAATTAAGCTCGGGAATACCGTTTTCCGAAACCGATATTTTTCTGCCCCCATGGGCTATCCGTATGTATCTCCAAATAATCATCCCCTTGAAGAGACTATTGCCTTCTATGAGCGCAAAGCAATTGGCGGAGCAGCGACAGTAACCATTGGTTCAGCTGTAACGGACAGTAAGAGAGGATGTAGCGGAGCGGGTAACCTTCACTTGGATGACCCTGGGGCGCTTCCTCCGATCTACCGACTGACATCAGCTATTAATCGCCATGGCGCAGTCCCAGCCATTGAGCTATGTCATAATGGGGCAAACTCTTATTACAGTGCAAAATGCGGTAATCAGATCTACGGCGTTGTCGACGGGTTAAATGCGCTTGGCCAATTTGTCCCGGCAATGCCGGAGGAAATTATTGAGGAAACAATTGAGGGTTATGCCGACGCGGCAGCCTATGCCAAATTCTGCGGATTTGGCATGGTCATTATCCATGCGGGGCACGGCTGGTTCCTTAATCAGTTTTTAGATCCTAAAGTTAACAATCGTAAGGACCAGTGGGGCGGCAGCCTGGAGAACCGCTGTCGTTTACCGTTGGCTATTGCTGAAAGGATCAGGAAAAAATGCGGAAATGGTTTCCCGATTGATATCAGGATCAGTGGATCGATGTGTTACGACGGCGGATATGATATCGATGAGGGTGTTGCCATCGCCAAACAGCTTGACGGAAAGGTCGATCTGATCCACGTTTCCGCCGGGAGCCACGAAGTCCCGGAAGTATTCACCGTAACGCATCCCAGTATGTTTTTACCGGACGGCGTCAATGTCGTTTATGCAGCTGAGATTAAAAAGCATGTAAAAACGCATGTAGCAACGGTCGGTGCCCTAGGGGATCCTGAACTTATGGAAGAGATCATCGCCTCTGGTAAGGCGGATGTCGTTTTGACTGCGCGGGCTACGTTGGCTGATCCTGATTTGCCTAAAAAGGCACGGGCGGGGAAAGCCGATGAAATCAGACCGTGCATGCGTTGTTTTCAGTGCTTTGCCAGTGTCGCCGCCAAACGCCAGGAAACATGTGCAGTTAATCCGGAAATTGGCTTTGAGCAGGAATGCCGCCACGAACTGCCGTCATCTGATCAAAAAACTGTTCTCGTCGTAGGCGGCGGAGTTAGCGGAATGCAAGCGGCATTAACTGCTTCTGAGCGCGGGCACAGGGTTATCCTCTGCGAAAAAAGTGACCGATTGGGCGGCACACTTCGGTGTGAAGAGAAAGTCCCATTCAAGAAGCATCTTTCTGACTATCTTGATTATCAAGCCAGAATGATTTCGCGCAAGCCAATCGATATTCGGATGGGTACTGTGGTGACACCTGAGTTTGCCAAGGCCGTCGGTGCTGATGTTATCATCGCTGCACTCGGTGCCCGCCCGATGGTACCGAAGATACCGGGGATTGACAGCAAGAATGTGCTTGGAGCGGAAGAAGCCTATCTAAATCCGGAAAAGACGGGTGAGAAGGTTATAATTCTTGGTGGCGGTCTTGTGGGGGTTGAACTTGGCATCTTTCTAACCGGACTCGGGCGGAAAGTCACGGTTATTGAAATGATGGATGTGTTGACTTACGGCGATAATTTGATCCATGGCCTGGCTTTGAATAACGAGATTAAAACGTGCGGAATCCAAGTAGTTACAGCAACCAGAGCACTTGAAATCAACGATCAGGGTGTCATTGGCGAGTATGTCGGAAATGCTTATACGTTACCTCCGTCCAAGACAGCACAGTCTGGCGGGCTTCAATCAAACAGCTTCGGCCGAATTGTGAAGGCTGATTCAGTAGAAGGAAGCAGAAAGTTATATGAAGGTGATACTGTCATCTATGCGATTGGCCAACAACCGCTTCAAGCTGAAGCCGCAGCTTTGTCTTTATGTGCTCCGGAGTTCTATCAAATAGGCGATTGCTTGACTCCAAAAAATATTCAGCACGCTACGAGCATGGCATTCACCATTGCACGTGATATTTAAAAAAGTTGGGATCGATTATCGTTTTTTCTTGACCATATTGAACCCTATTAGCTCAAAACAGTGTACAATCTATAACAGGTGTATGCTGCTTTGGGCTAATCTTTTTTATAATTATGTATAGTTATTTTTTATAATAATGATTAAAAACTTAAATTTTACAGAGTCAAAATAATTACTTATAGTATTTTGATGAATTGATATTTTAATAAAGGAGGGTTTATAGAATGACTGCACCAGCTTTCGACCCGAGAGAGCTCGAGATCGTTCGCCGGGTTCCGGCATTGTTGGCGGGGAGGCCTGATTCCTTGATATATAATTTCCCGGTGACACCACGAGAAGCGTTTAACGGAGTCTATACGAAAGAACCAATATGGCAAATAATTGGCAATGGTGTCGAAGGGAAACTATTTACTCCCGGAGTGAACCCGGATAATGTTGCCCGGGCGTTTGTCTTTGACGGAACATTTATTCCCGGCGTCAGTAATAAAACCGGCGGCAAGGATATGTTCGGAATTGAATGGGAGTATGTTCTTCAAGTCGGTGGATCGATGGTTCGTCCAGGAAAGCCCTTGTTGGAGGATGCTAACGAATGGGTTGACAAAGTCGTTTGGCCGGACATTGAGAGTTGGGATTGGGAAGGCTGTCAAAAAGCGAATGAACAGTACTTAAACAGCGATAATTTTATTACGTGTATGTTTTTGAATGGATGGTATGAGCGCCTGATCTCTTTCATGGAATTTGAAGGAGCCATTATCGCTGTCATTGATGAGGATCAAAAGGACGCAGTTAAGGATTTTATGGAAAAGCTCAGTGACTTATATATCCGGATATTGGATAAATATATGGCATATTTCCCGAATATTGATTGTTTTTGCATGCATGATGACTGGGGTTCACAGAAGGACACCTTCTTCTCACCAGAAACGGCATCGGAAATGATTGTACCGTATATGAAGAAAGTGACGGATTTTCTCCATACCAAAGGCAAGTATTGCGAGCTACACAGCTGCGGTCAACTTTTAAAACAGGTTCCCAATATTATTGCCGCCGGCTGGGACTCCTGGAATCCGCAGGCAATGAACGATACCCACCAAATATATGAACTATATGGAGATAAACTACTTATTGGTGTGTTGCCGGAAAAATTTGATCCTTTATTGACCACGGAAGAGGATCAACGGGAGATGGCAAAAGCCTATGCCGATAAATTCTGCCGACCGGATAAACCCTCTCTATGGAATATGTATGGTTGGGAAATGCTTACGCCTGAATTCAGTGAGGAGCTCTATAAACAGTCCAGGATCAATTACAACAGAAAATAGAAAAAGATTATTTTAAGGAGGACTCTCAAAATGGCAAAAATTGATGACGTCAAAGCAATGGTAGAAGCAGGGAAAACGAAACTGGTAGCTGGTCTGGTACAGGAAGCACTGGACGAAGGCAGTGCAGCTAAAGACATTCTCCAAGGCATGGTCGATTCCATGGGTATCGTTGGTGACAAATTCTCCACCGGTGAAATCTTCGTTCCTGAAATGCTGATGGCTGCGAAAGCAATGGCTAAAGGTGTTGATGTCCTGAAACCGTTACTGGCTGGCGACAGCAGCAATTCACTGGGAACCTGCATCATCGGAACCGTTGCTGGTGACTTACACGATATCGGTAAAAACCTGGTTTCCATGATGATCGAAAGCGCCGGTTTCACCATGGTTGACCTCGGCGTAGACGTACCGGCTGGCAGATGGATCGAAGCCATCAATGAAAACCAACACGTAACCTTAGTCGCTTGTTCTGGTCTTCTGACCACCACCATGCCGGCTTTGAAAGAAGCGGTGCAGACAATCAAAGGCAGCGGACTCACCGGTTTCAAAGTCATCATCGGCGGCGCACCTGTTACCCAGGAATTTGCTAACGAAATCGGGGCTGACGGATTTGCTCCGGATGCTGGTAGTGCAGCAGTTAAAGCTGTGGAATTAGTCAAAGTATTATAATCATTGTAGTAAATGGCCGATGAAACCTACTGAAACGTAATGATGTTTCCCCTGGGCCTTCTTCCAATAATGAAAGCATTCAGGGTTTGATTATGATGAATTACGTAAGACACTGATAGTCAAGATAGTCTGATAATATGTGTTTTTACAATACGCCGCATATTTTATAAACGGAGTACACATTTTTATTCTCATGTTAGTACAGATTAAGATAAATAGTACACATAGAAAATAATTAGGACGCAGATTTGTCTTTTGATACCAGTCAGAAAGACAAAGTCGCGTCCAAATTATTATTGAATCAAAAAAGGATTTTACTCATACGGTCTATCTCTGTGTTAATTGCTTCATAGACGCCTGGAAAATGGCTCTTTGGGCCTGCGTGGGTGATGCAAGGTATATAATTGAGCTTACCATTAGTCTGACAGGCGTTTTCCACTGCTTCGGCCACTATCTCCTTTGTCCAGCCAGGGGCATCCACATCGCCGCTTTGGATCCCGCCCATAAAGGAAATTTTACCGCCGTATTGTTTAATCAATTCCGGGATATTGTTGCTGTTCATAACCCCTTGGTAAATGTCGATTCCCATCTCGATCATCGCCGGCACCAGATTGGCCGCATAGGAATCGCTGTGATGGACGATCAGCTGAACCCCGTTGGCTTTATAGAAACCGTAGATTTTCTTGTAGCACGGCACAATAAATTCATTGAACATCTCCGGCGACAGGAAAGAATTGATACTGCTGCCCCAATCATCATGCTGGAAGAGGGCATCCGGATGCAGTCTGTCGATAACGGCCCGGGCAAAATCCAAATAAAATTCCGTGATACAGGCGAGGAGCTCATGCATGGCCTCAGGTTCTTCGTAAAAGGCCATCAGCGCGTTTTCCATGCCCATCAGATTATGGGTCATATCGAAAACACCTGGATAGACCATGGCAGTCAAAAACTCTTCATTGCGGTCGATGACCTTGGCATGTGCGAGCGCAGGGGCCCACGCCTCATCAGAGGTCGGGATGACGGGCTTCTTGACGTATTTTTGCCACTTCGTAATATCCTTAACGACAGTATGCTCCGCATCATGCACTGGAAAGGCTCCAATTTGTCCTATCGGATACTGCCAGGTCACACCCCAAGGGTCTTTTCCGGTATTCCCAGGAATGTACGGTATTCCCGCCATGGTAAAAGCGGCTTCCGGGATCATATTTAAAAATTCATGCTGCTTGACGAAACGATCGGGGTTTCCACCTTTAATGGTTTCTAACAGGTTTTGTCTTTTGGTTAACATTTAGTTTTGCCTCCTTATATCTGGGCGCAATAGCCAATCAGGAACACATTGATCGGAACCTATTTGATATATAGGGGAAAGGAGCAATAGGATTTCGAAACTCTTGCTCCAAAAAAACGAAAACGTATATTTCGTAGGATAAACTTGTTTGATTAGAGATTGTGATTAGTGATTATGTCAGTTATTAATGGATATATCCCAGGCTTGGAAAAGCCCAGGATGATATCCTTCAGGGTTTGTTTGGCGGAATGTAAGGAATTAGCGTCATTTCTGATCAGTGTTTGATCCAGTTCATGATGCTGACACCGGTTCCTTTGACATACTCCCGGTTAAAGGCTTCGGGGTATTCTTTAGCCAGTGCGTCCAGATCAGCTTTCTCGATATTGACCAAATAACCGCTGGTAACCTCACCAGGGCAGTTTTTGGAGGTGATGTTTGTTGGGCAGATCAGGTTATTGGCGCCGGAACGGTCAGATTCTCCGGCAACGATCGGGTCAAGGCGTGTGCCATGATCCTGATAAACAACGCCGGGCATAATCCGTTCGGTCACATACGCGCCGCCGAGGACCCAACCGCGATCCGTAATGATCTTAACGACATCGCCGCTTTGGATTCCATGTTTAGCAGCATCGTTGGTGTTGAGCCAAACAGGTTCGTACTGGTAGCCGTCAGCTCCGGTCACTTTACAGGTCGGAATTTCCCTGAGCCACGTCACATCATCGAGTTGAGCATGAACACGCCAGCGTGGATGGTTGGATACGATCAGATACGGGAATTTCTCGCTGCGCGGATGCTGCAGGCTTTCCTGATGGCTTTCGCCGAAAGGCACATAGCGCGGGTACGGCATGCGTTCGGTGTCATCCGGGAAAAAGCTGGCCAGGGATTCGGAATAGAATTCCAGTTTACCGGTAGGCGTATTTAAGGGGTATTCTTCCGGACTCTTGCAGAAGTTTTCGAAGCCGGCGGGGACATCTTCCCAGTTTTCTTTGGTTGGCACGGCATAATAGCCATTTTCCTTAAACTGTTCGAAGGTAATTTTTTCAGCTAAACCGGATGTATCAAACGCCTTCTTGATCCAGCCTTCAACATCGAGCCCATGGGTGAATTTCTCATAGAGACCGAGGGCTTTGGCAACTTCGCCGACAGCTTCCCAGTCGCTCTTGGATTCCCCGATGGAATCGATACACTGTCCTTCGTAACAAGAGATACAGAAGTTGCCGTTGTCGTTGTCGGTGCACATATCCAGCTCTTCAAACTTCGTATTAATTGGCAGCAGGATATCCGCGAACAGACAGTCGTTTTCCATCCAGGGGTGCTGGGCAACTACGCACTCAATTTTTTCATTGCGCAGGGCTTCAATCATTGAGTTACCGCCGTTCCAACATGTGGTCCAGCAGGGCGTGTCTGTCCAGATCATATGGATCGGATTGGCGTCCAAAAGAGGATAACGGTATTCGATGAACTGGTCCTCACGGGGCCAGCCTGCGACCGGATAGGAGTGCCACAACAACGGATTATCTGAAGTGTAATCCCCAAGGATCGCTTTAGGGATCAGGGTCTTGGGAATAAAGGATGGTTCCTGTTTATTGACATAACCGCGGTAACCTTCGCGAAGATAGGGTACAAACTCCGCAGCCGGTGCCGGCATTTGGTCGGGCAGTCCCATCAGGTTCCATTCCAGGAATTTCATCTGGTTGCGTCCGGGTTTGCCGAGTCCTTGCATTGCTAAGCAGGCAATTTCCAGACGGGCTGGTTCATGGGAGTAAGTAGACCGGACAAGTGAACCGCCGTTGCAGTGGGCGATGGTGGTCGCTTCCCGATGCCACTTCCGGGCCAAGGCTTTGATGATGCGGGCAGGAACGCCGCAAATGGGTTCAGCCCAGTCCGGGGTCTTCGGGTTGCCATCTTCTTCCCCAAGAACATACTTTTTGAAGACATCGAAACCAACGGTATGGTCTGCAATGTAATCCTGATCCCAGGCACCTTCATTAAGCCAAGTGTACATAATCGCCAGGTGCAAAGCGGAGTCGGTATTGGGCAATACCGGAATCCATTTATCGGCATGAACGGCGTTGCCGTAATTCACATCCGGGCAAACGTAGATCTGCTTAACACCAAGTTCCGTCAGCCAGAAGCAGTAACGGCTGGCCTGCTGACCGCCCCAACCCCAGGGTGTCGTTTCCATATCACAGCCCCAGAAGAGGACCATGCCGCAGTTATTCGCCATATCCCAGAGCAGATTGCCGATGGAGCCCTGACCGAGGGGATCCTGTCCCCACATATGCTTTGCGCCCCAATACCAGCCTTCCCAGCTGTCTGGATTGCGAACCTGCCAGGTAAAGCCGCCGGTGAGCTCCAGCAGATGAGTCTGGCAGCCGTGCGGGCCGTGGACCAGTTTGGTCTCACCATGGCCGTCGCCTTGGGCCAGGATAGAGAGCGGGCCGTAGGTTTCATTGACCCGTTTAATTTCGGAAGCAATCAGATTAGCGGCTTCCTCCCAGGAGATACGAACAAATTTGCTTTTGCCGCGGTTCTGGGTGTTTCTTTCCCCATTCGGATCCCAGTCCTCACGCCTGAGCGGGTAGGGGATCCGGTTCGGGGAATAGGTCCTTTTTTTATAGACAATGCTGAAAGGCGGAATCAGGGTTTTTAACGAAGCATTGTATTCCTTGCCGCGGGCCTTGATAGTCCACGGACGAAGGGATTCGCGGTCGTAATGCTTGTCGATTTGGAGCGGCCGGATGCGGAGGATTTTGCCGTCCTTGACATCGACTTCGACGGTGTTGGAGTTTAAACCAAATGCACCTAACCCTAACCCTTTATAATACGTTGTAACTTTGCTTTTATCATCGTAAGCCAAGCAATTCACCTCTTTCTAATCGGGTAGCCACTATAGGTTAAATAGACGCAGTATTTATCGCTACGGATGACATCATATAAGACTTCAATACGTCCATTTCTGCCACTGTTATTTTTCTAACGGGAAATCGCCGAGGTTCAGGCTCTTCTCCAATCGGATATGATCTACGGAAACGCTTTTGTAACCGTCTGCCTCGATGGTTAGAGAGTAATTGCCTGCACTGAGCTTTTTAAACCAGAAATCACCAAAGTCGTCGGTTTTGACGCTCACTTCGCAGCCGTTTTCACCTTTGAGTGTAACGACGGCGTTTTCAATGATTTCATTGTCAGCACGGTCCCAGACATCGCCGCCGATGAAAAGTTTCGGCAGATTCAGATAATATACACGCGGTTTTTGGCCGAATTCCGGTGAGAGAACCTCCGCACTGGCGATTTCAGCGGCAAAGTCAGCTTCTTCACCGAAACGTAGCGCGCCGGTGGCACAGAAATCAGCACAGCGGGGGAGTTTGCCCTCATCAACCAGATGTGCGCAACCGGTGCACTTTTGAGCGACGTTTAATTCTTCGTTCCAATAGATGGTGTGGTAGGGGCAGGCATTGACAAGCTCTTTATTGCCTTCTGCTTTGACGGGATCGATAATGACCAAACCGTCTTCGCGTTTGTAAACGGCGCCGTTGCCTGCTTCGATACAGGCGGGTTTATCACAGTGCATACAGGAGACAGGGCGGTATTCCAATTTGACTTTTGGGACTTGGCCATGGACTGTTTCCTCAATTCGCATCCAAAAATGGCCGGTATCCGGCTGGGGTTTGGCATAAGGCATCCAATCGTTGTTCACGTGCTCATCTTTACAGGCCAGTTGGCAGCCGTAGCAGCCATTGCATTTGGCCATGTCGATAACAAATACTTTCATGATCATTCTCCTTCCTTGATCCAGTTAGTGAGGCAGACGCCGCGGGCGTCGAATTCTCTGCCGAAGGTTTCCGGGTATTCCTTGGCGAGGGCGAAGACGTCACATTTTTCGATATTGACCAGGAATCCGCTGGTGACTTCACCGACGGCATTTTTCGATGTCGTGTTTGTCGGGCAGATCAGGTTATTGGCGCCGCCGCGATCGGAAACGCCGGCTTCGATCGGGTCAAGACGGGCACCGTGATCCTGGAGGACCACACCGGGTTTGATCCGTTCAGTAACATAAACACCGCCTAAGACCCAACCGCGGTCATTGATAACTTTAACGACGTCGCCGTTTTTAACACCAATTTTTTCAGCATCAAGCGGGTTGATCCATACGGGTTCATACAAGTAACCATCGGGCCCTTTCACTTTACAGGTCGGAATTTCTCTGAGCCATTGGATATCGTCCAACTGAGCATGGCAGCGCCAGCGCGGATGGTTGGATACGATCAGATACGGATATGTTTCACTGCGGGGATGGAGTCGGCTTTCCTGGTGTGTTTCCCCATAAGGGATAAATTTAGGATAAGGAGGCCGTTCCTGGTCGTCCGGGAAATAGTGCGCCAATTCTTCAGAATAGAAGTGGACTTTGCCGGTGGATGTCTCAAGCGGATTGTTTTCAGGATCCTTATAAAATGCTTCAAAACCACATTGGTCTTTTTCCCAGTCCTTGGCGATGGGGACGACAAAGTATTTATTCTCGACAAATTGGTCATAGCTGATATAATCCTGCACGCCGGATTGTTCAAAGCCGCGGCGGATAAAATCTTCGGTATCCATACCTTCGGTAAGTTTCTCGTAAATTTCAGGGCCAAAGCGTTTGGCGACAGCGCAGGCGATTTCCCAGTCGCTCATGGATTCGCCGATCGCATCGATACATTGCTCCTCACGGTAGATCAGGTTGAAGTCACCGCCGCAGATGTCGACGCTGATATCCGTTTCTTCAAACTTGGTGTTGACCGGAAGGAGTAAGTCTGAAAATAGACAATCGTTTTCCAGCCAAGGATGCTGGGTGACGATAAACTCAATATTTGGTGAACGGTAAGCTTCGATCATGGCATTGCCACCATTCCAACAGGTGGTCCAACACGGTGCATCACTCCAGATCATGCGAACAGGTTTAGCCCCTTCAATCGGATATTGGTATTCAATAAACTGTTGCTCCGCAGGGAAGCTGGCGTTGGGATAAGACCACCATCTTAAAGGTTCGTTCGCTGTAAAGTTGCCGGTTAAAGCTTGTGGCATCAATGTTTTGGGAATAAAAGATTCTTCTAATCCCATATGCCATCCATGGTAGGCTCCGCCGACATGGGGGATAATTTCGGAACGCGGACCAGGCATCGCGCTGTTTAGGCCAAACATTTGCCATTCAATGAATTTAAGGACATTACGTCCAGGTTTACCGATACCCTGCATGGTCACGGCAAGTACTTCCAGGCGGGCAGGCTCGTGGGCATAGGTGGAGCGGATATACGAGCCGCCGTTACAGTGAGCCAGTGTCGTTTTGTCTTTAGACCATTTCCGGGCCAAAGCTTTAATGATCCGGGCAGGCACGCCGCAGATCGGCTCAGCCCATTCAGGGGTCTTGGGGATACCGTCTTCCTCGCCGAGCACATATTTGAAGAAAATATCATAGCCGTCGGCGTGGGTCTCAACATATTCCTTATCCCACAAATCTTCTTTCAACCAGGTGTACATAATGGCCAAATGGAGAGCAGCATCAGTATTCGGAAAGACCGGGATCCATTTGTCGGCATGGACAGCACAGCCATAATTGACATCCGGACAAATATAGACTTGTCTGATGCCTAATTCCGTAAACCAGTTGCAGAGACGGCTGGATTGCTGGCCACCCCAGGACCAGGGGGTTGTTTCCATATCGCAGCCCCAGAACAAGAGCATATCTGTGTTATGGGAAACATCGTACCACAGATTATATTGGTTGGCCTGACCTAAAGGCGACTGGCCCCACATATGTTTGGCACCCCAGTGCCAGCCCTCCCAGCTGTCCGGTTGACGGGCTTGATGCGTAAAGCCGCCTAAGTGTCTTAGTAGTTCGGTCATTGTGCCGTGAGGGCCATGTACGGCTTTTGTTTCGCCATGGCCGTCAGCCTGGGCCAGAATAGAATAGGGACCGTACTCTGCATGCACCCGTTTTATTTCTGAGACAATGATATCCAGGGCTTCCTCCCAGGAGATCCGGACAAATTTGCTTTTGCCGCGGTTCTGAGGATTGCGTTCCCCGTTCGGGTTCCAATCTTCCCGCTTTAAAGGATACAGTATCCGATTGTTGGAATAAGCTCTGTTCTTATAAACCAGGCTGAAAGGCGGTATTTGGGATTTCATTGAAGGCTCGAAGGTTTTGCCTCTGGCGTTTAATTTCCAGGCATTCATCTGCTCTGGCGAATACATCGTATCGTAGCGCATCGGGCGAATTCGGACGATCTTGCCATCCTTGACGTCCACTTCCGACGTGTTTGAGCCACAGGCACCACCACAAAACCCAAGGCCTTTGTAATAGGTTTTGAGGTTATCCGGTTTGTTCATTTTCTCACTCCTTTTTATAAAATCTGGATTAAGCTGTTATTGCGTGTCAAACAATAAGCAGTAGTTTGTGCACATTGTATAATTGCAAAATTCGTGCCATAGGATTACGGGCAAGGGGAAAGTTTTTGACAAAATACGTTAAACCCTGTAGCAGTGGTAATTTTTGAAGTCTCGTCGGTCAATAAGCGTTTATAATAGAATAGCATATCGTTTTTTTATGCAAAAAAAAACAAATTTGAACGTCTGAAAAAAATCCAACAATTTCTTAGAAATTGATAAAGCTAATCTATATTACCAAACCCTGTATACGCATCGTAAAAGGCAGATGCAGATACAGGGTTCAATAGAAATGTTTATATTAAATAATTTGTATTTATAATTTTAATTTAATAATTTATAGAGCTACTGATTTTCTTGGCGTTTTCCTTTAAATCTATTAGTAGCCAAGAAGAGAGAGCGTCATTTTCAGTTCATTCGCAATCGCTGTACGTTCTTCAGCGTCATCATTCCAGGAGGGGTCTGCTTTAAGCTGTTCAAAAAGTTCATCAACGGTATAATCGAATTGTTCGTTTTCCATTATTGTGTATCCTCCTTTATTTTCTGCTCAGTTCATTTGCAGTCTGATAAACGGCAATGAGATTATCGATCTTGACGTCATTGGCAGCGATAAGCGGTTTGTTTAAAGTAAACATGAATCCACCGCCAGGCGCAAAAGTATCAAAGCACTTTTTAACATAGTCGACACATTGCTGTTTCGTACCATATTGCATCAGGTCTGTACGGATGCCGGTTGCCACAGTCTGCCAGTCACCGATGATTTTATAGGCCTCAAATGGGTCATCCTCATCCAGCATGATGACCATAGATCCTTTAGGAAACTGTCTATATCTGTCCAACAGCTTAAGAAACTGGCCTTCACCCTTAAGATAGAATTTTAGACCGTTTTCAATCAATTCACCATATCCGTCTAGGAAATAAGAAAAAATCAACTCGTCAAACTGTTTGGGTGAGATGAAGCATGCACTATGATAGAAGGTCCTGCCGAAAAGAAAAGGTTTATCTTTATAATTATCAGGATTAATGAGAGGCTTTGTTTGCGCCCAGATCGCATCGCAAGCTTCCTTAACTTTGTCTGGCCTGCGTCTGATATCGGTGAGGGCGTTTTTAATTCCGCGCATATGGTCAAATAGCGTATCGAATGGAGCGTAATACATAGGTGAGCCCGGCCCAGTAAGCGAAACGATTTGTTTTTGGTTGAAAACGGTTTCGCGAATAAGATTATTCATATCGCGTAAAGGTTTATACTTTTGAGCGGCGTCTTTCAGAGCAGCGTAAGCTTCATCCCGCGGAAGGGAAAAAGCAGAGGCGGTACGTCGGATAAATACGTTTTTTTGAAATCCTTTAGGGTCTTTAATATAGTTGTCATATTCTTCTGCTTCCATGTATTGGGTGTAAACTTGCTGATGCTGAATACACGTATCGTCAATAGCGATTTCATAGCTTTTGATGCCCAGAGAATGGAAAGACTCAATCGGAAAGGGGACACCAGGCGCGCCCCATACCCAATCCAATTCGATATTGTCTAGAAACTTGACATAACATTCAGCCGCACGCTTAGGGTCATGCATTACTTCGCGATAAGTGACCCCGGCGTAGGCAAATGGCCAGGTGATGAATTCGATACCTACAGGCACCTTTTTAGGTTCTATGAAATTAGTCGTATCTAATATGTTTTGAATTCGTTCTGCTTTTAATGCTTGTTCCAAAATAATACGCTCCTTTTAATTTTGATATCGGTTCTTTAAATTCTGTCTTGAAAAAAGTTCACTCCTCTTTTTAACAGTGTGAAAGTATGTCAAACAACAAGTGACCAGACGTTACAACAAAATATATGCATCTTTTATGCCAACGTTCATTTAATTTAAAATACTGGTCAACTTTTGCAATGTCTGAGGGTTATTTATAGGTGAAAATTAAGATATACGCGTATTATGCTTATAAACAAATTGATTAAATTTCTTGCGGTAAAGAAGTTATTTTTGAAAAATAATTCAGTTTTCAACGTTCATATATGAAAAAAATGATTACATACAAAGTGCTATTCTGAGTACATAATTTATTAAATGCAATAATAGACGCTTTGCTGTGGAAAAATTAAGATATGCAACGCAAATTATATATTTTTATCTTGAAATGCATTATATTATATATAATCGTCCATATTTGATACGCGGGGGAGTGAGCTTATGAACACACAAGACAAAGAGAATATGATTTTTTGTCCTATGTCCAAAGAACGTTGGTCTAATCTTGTCGAATATAAAAAGGAAATTCGGGATAAAGGAATTGATACTGAGACGGAACAGATCTATTTGGATAAGCGCATTGCTGCTTCCTGGCTTCGTTGCTATAGAAAAGGTATGTTTCCTGATACTACATTGTTGATAGAAGATAGGCACGAACGAGAAAATGTGTTGCTTGCGATTGCCCGCAACGAAGGGATTATTGAAGCCGCAAAATCTGTCTTTGATGAGATCTATCACTATCAGGAGCAAAATGGGACTTTTGATCTGGAACTTGTTGATAGAGATAATATCCGGATTTTGGAAAGATGGGTTTATATAGAAGCTGTCTATGCGAATCCGATTCCTGGCGAAAATATCCTGGGGACGAATTGCCATTCGTTGATGCGAGAATACCATTGCCCAATTCAGCTCTGTGGGCCTGAAAACTATCAAGACAGCAGGGGTAAGCATCTTGTTTGGGGGGCCCCAATATTTGATGAGGCCGGTAATTATTACGCAGCCGTATTTCTAACGAAAAGATTGGAAAGTCACGAATGGATTGATATGGCAGAAGATGCTCAATTAAATAAATTACATTTCGTTTGTACAATTGCTTTGGCCATAGAACACGCCTGGAAAGCAATAAAAATAAAGAATAACTTAGAAAAGAAGATGGTATACCGACTCACCTTACAGGATTTCATTTTAAATCAATTTGATGATGGCATGCTTACAATGGATCGGGATGGCTATATTATTGATATAAACCAGCAGGCGATGGAAATCCTGGGGATTGCCGACACAGAAAAAAATAAATTTGGGAAACTTCTGTTTACAAATTATTATCATGATCCCAAAACCTTTCTGATGATCATGCAGAGGGGAAAACCGGCTCATTTTGACGGTTCAATTATAAAACATCAGACCAAAAAAAAATATTCATTTCGCTTTACACCGTTTCCCATGAAAGACTCAACTGAGCGTGTATATGCATCTCTTTGTATTACAGCAAAAGAAAAAAGCCTTCTTAAGGCTGAAAATGCAATTGGGATGATAACTAAATTTAGTTTCGATAATATTATCGGGCAAAGTCCAGCCATTAAAGAAACTATTAAAGTTGCCAAGACCCTTGCCCGCTCGAATGAAAATATACTTTTAACAGGGGAAAGCGGTACGGGAAAAGAACTTTTTGCCCAAGCAATTCATAGTGCTTATAATACAAACGGACCTTTCATTGCCTTAAATTGTGCAGCCTTTCCGCGCAGTTTGATCGAAAGTGAATTATTTGGGTATGAACAGGGAACTTTTACAGGAGCAGAAAAAAATGGGCGCCCAGGCAAAATTGAACTGGCAGATGGTGGAACGCTTTTTTTGGATGAGATCGGTGACATGCCTGTTGATATCCAGGCAATCCTACTTCGTGTACTTCAGGATAAACAAGTCGTGCGCCTAGGCAGTGTTAAATATAAAACTGTTGATTTCCGAGTAATTGCTGCAACAAATCAAAATTTGAAACAACTGATTACAGAGAGGAAATTTCGCCAAGATCTCTATTTTCGTCTCTCAGTCCTGTCCTTAAATATCCCGCCATTACGGGAAAGGGTAGGTGATGTTGAACTTTTAAGCCGATATTTTTTGGAAAAATACTGCAAGAAAAACAACTTGCCAGTCCCAGAAGTAATGCCCGAAGTCCAGCGGATGTTCCACGATAACCAGTGGCCCGGAAATGTCCGCGAACTGGAAAATGCAATCGCTTATTGTGTGAGTATGGCTTATGGAAAGAATATCACTACGAAACATGTATCGGAGGATGTTCAAAAAGGTACGAGCAAATTTCGGGGAGTGTTGGATAGATTGAATAAGTTAATCGACAATGATATCGAAATGAACTTATTACCTTCTTTGGATGAAATCGAAACAATATATGTAAAAAAAGCTATGGAAGCAACAAACAATAATGTCACTCAGGCCGCAGCAATGTTAGGAATCAGCAAAACGACCGTATACCGTCGCATAAAAAAATAATCTAGGGTTGCAGTGAGGTTTACTCCCCTTGTCATCGTGAGGAAAGTATAAACACTCTATGACAAGGAGAAGTTTTTTTATCACACAGGCTAATCCATGATAATTCAAACAGTAAGCTTATCGCCTATTATTGCAACAAAAATCATAAATAGACGGCCATAAAAGTAAATCTGTTTGCCTGTCGTATCGATAAGAAGTATATTCGCCTGTTTTTTACCCATAGACAGCAATTCTGTAGATACATTGCGAGTTGGTACATAATTTGCATTTACATAGTTGCGTGTCAAACATAAGTGTACAGTCTTGGTGAAATCACAAAAGCTGGTCGCTTTTCAAAAAGTCCAATAATTGGGACGAGTAGAAAAGTGCGACGGGTGAAAAGAAAATTGTTGGATTACTGACCTCTGTATATTTGTCTTATCATCATGGCTTAACAAATGTTAACTTATCAAAAAGAATGATGATAAATCGCTATTTATGAAAGGGTGTTAAAAATGCTTCAATTAACGGAAATAACGAAAGCAGTTGGACAATTAGATGAGGAAAAACTAAACCAGTTACTGGAGAGTTTTGTCTCAGGCGGTCCGACAGAGGAAGAGGCTCAGGTTGTTGTTAACGCTTGCCAACAAGGGATGGCAATAGTCGGGGAACTTTTTGAAAGCGGAGAATATTTTGTTGGGGATTTGATCTTTGCAGGTGAACTTTTAACCCAATCAATGGAAATGCTGAAACCGGTTATTGGAAGAGGAAAGTCTGTTAAAGTTGGGAAAATTGTCTTGGGGACAGTCGAAGGAGATTTGCACGATATAGGCAAAAATATTTTTAGAAGCATGGCAGAAGCAGCGGGATTCGAAGTTTATGACCTCGGAATCGACCAAAAACCGAGCGCATATGTTGATAAAATCAAAGAGGTTCGGCCGGATGTCATTGGGATGAGCGGGGTATTAACGCTGGCTTTGGAATCTATGAGAAAGACGGTCGATGAAATCTGTAAAGCAGGTATGCGAGATAAAGTAAAAATCATTATCGGAGGGAATCCTGTAACTGCAGAAGCCTGCATGCAGATTGGCGCGGATGCATTCACGACGAATGCAGCGGATGGCGTGAAGATCTGTCAGGCGTGGGTTAAGTAAATGCTTATTAATTAACAAAATAAAAAGGTTTGAATTTAACTAACCATTGCAGGACTTTAATTTTAGGTAAAAATATTATGCGTACGTTAAACATGAATTCATGTTTTTTCGAGAAACAGCGGGGGGCTAAGCCCCTCTGCTTTAATAAATATTTTTGTTCTATTCTACTAATCTTCATCTTATCTAAAAGCATATTCGTCAATAATTACGCAATTGTTGCTTTACGTTAATTATAAAAGTTGTGATGCTTCGCTACGTATAAAAAAAATTACTCCATAATACGTCCTGATTGCTATAAATTAATTGAAGTTATGATTTCGCCGATAATCTTGGTACTAAGATGGAGAGTGTACGGCCGGCATTTCTCCTCTTGTATAACTTGTTTCTCAAATCTCAGAGTAGAACACTATCCCTATTAAAGTCTTATTAAACTTTAGAAAGAAGGTGAATTAGGAGTTTTATTCGTATGGATGTAATACTATTATATTGAAGTGGAGGGACTTGTTTTTATGGCAGGTAATGCTAGTGGCGGAGCAACCTATTTTGATGGACATAAAATCAATAATACCCAAAGACGGTTTTTGTGGGTAACAGCATTTGTTTATGTTTTTGACCAAATGGACAACGCAACTTTTCAGAATGCAGCTCCGACATTAATGAAGAGATATGGTATTACAGCGCAACAAATCGGCGATATTAACTTTTATAATTTCTTCGGGGCTTTTATTGGCGCCGTTTTTGGCGGATGGCTTGCGGATAAAATTGGACGTAAAAAAGCTATTCTTACAACCGTAAGTGTTTTTTCTCTTGGGTCACTCGGCAATGCAATTTTTACAGTTTATCCTTTAATTGCAGCTTCTCGTTTAATTACCGGTATGGGTTGTATCGCAACGGTCGTTATCGCGATGGTGTATATCTCGGAAATGATGCCGTCTGAAAAAAGAGGCCGGTATCAGGCGATCACCATTGCATCAGGGACAATCAGCCTACCCTTAATCGGCATGTTTGCTGCTTATATTATTCCTAAAGGTCCGGATAACTGGCGTATTGTTTTTCTCCTTGGAGCTCTTGGAATTATTCTTGTATTCATAGGCGCATCATGGTTGCGTGAATCTCCTCGCTGGCTGGTAACCAAAGGCAGAACTGCCGAAGCGGAGAAAATCGTTGAAGAGGTTACGGGAGGAAAATGTGATTTAAGCCAAGAAGCCGCAAGGATAACCCGAAAGGCCAGTGCCATAGAAGCTTTGAGAGTTATGTTTGGCAAAGGGTATATAAAACGGACGATCGTATTGTTTATTTTGACAATCGGCGTA
Organism: Dehalobacter sp. DCM; assembly: GCF_024972775.1. NCBI lineage: Bacteria > Bacillati > Bacillota > Clostridia > Eubacteriales > Desulfitobacteriaceae > Dehalobacter > Dehalobacter sp. DCM. The sequence continues at coordinate 1,293,324 of NZ_CP092282.1, forward strand.
ACCGGCGGTTCTATGCTTTTCTTCAACTTCTATTCCACAGCATTGGTGATGGGCGGTATGGCAATGCCGACAGTTCTGATGGTTATTTCCTTGTCCTTGTGGGGCATTCCAACCGGGGATTTCCTTTCCTCTTTCTATACTGATCTTGGGGGACGGAAATTGCCGTTGTTCATCTGTATGGTTGGTCTGGCTGTGACCTATGTCTTAGCTGGGATGACATTAGTACCGGTAATTCTTATAATTGTGATGTTTTTCCAAAAAATCGTCGGCTCAGGCTGCAATACCATGCTTTGGACTTATCTGGCTGAGTCTTATCCTACTAATGTCAGAACCAATGCAGTCGGTTATATTTTCGGCACGGTACGTTTACTGATTTCCTTCTGCCAATTGGCAGTACCAGGATTATATGCAGCATACCATTGGATGGGAATCAATATGATCAATGCGGCTATTATTGTAATCCCGGCTGTTGTACTCCTTGTTTGGGGTGATAAGACAAGTAAGATTTCCCTTGAGGAAGTCAATAAACAAGCCTATTTACAAGCTAAATAGATGCTGAGAAGTTAATTAATATAATGGTATTAGAGCTTGTTCGGAAGTTTCTAAGTGAATATCCAGAATAAGCTCTGTTTTATTTATAATCTAGAAACGGGAAGCAGAGGGTTTAGTTAAAGCATAAAGGAGTGTCATTCTTTATAAAAATGTTGCAGTGCTTATGAGTTTGTAGCATCTTTTATAGTCGAAAGTTCAGCTAAGTTTTGTGATTTCTCAGTGACTTCTTCGATTGCAGCAGTCATTTCTTCCGTAGCAGCGGCTTGAGTCCCTGCAATATCTCCAATATCGGTAATATCGGCTATAATTCCTTCAATCGATTCTTTCATCTGGGTAAGAATTTGAGTCACGGTTATTGCCGAATCTTTACTTTGGGCAGCGAGTATTCGCATTTCTTCAGCAACGACAGCAAATCCTCTGCCTTGTTCACCGGCGCGGGCTGCCTCAATGGCAGCATTAAGGCCCAGCAGGTTGGAGTGAGAGGAAATATCTGTGATGGCATCGATTACTTTATTAATTTCTTTTATTCTTGTGGCAGTGTCTTGAGCAGAATGAACAACGTAATTAATTTTATTGGAAAGACCTTGCGAACCTGAAGCTATCTCTTGTAAGCCGGCATTCATTTCTTCAATTGTAGAGGCTAAACCGTGCGATATCTCGGCAATGGCATTCTCTTTCTTCAGGCTCCGTCCTAGGGCTAGACAGCCGATTCGATCTCCGTTTCGATTTTTAAGCGGGTATGTGATTGAGATAAATGGAAATCCAAACCTTTCTTTATCGGCAATGCCGAAATAACATTTTCCGCTTTCCACCGTATGAACAAACGCGCCAGTGGGCGGTAACGGCTGCCCGACAGGATTTTCTCCGGGAGGAAATTTCATTTCATTACCCGGGTAGTAGTATAAAAAGTGAGTTTTATTTGAGATTGTGACCATCAGGTCTTCCTTTAAAATTTCTTTAAGTTGTGAAAAAACTTCCGCATAACACTCCAATAATTGATCGTTATTCAAATCAATAATCATTTAGTTTTCCTTCCTTCATTCCATAATTAATAATATTTTGATATGTAGTTAAGGGAATGCTTTGCTAAAAATACTCCAACAATTTAATTATCGGAATGGAACGAAGGATAGACTAGAAACAAAAATATGTAACAGTATCATTTTTTTGTTGCGACTGAAAATTGAAGGATAAACTATATGAGAAATAAAGAACTTATCAACAAAATATTGAATACGTATCACAATTTTGTTTCTGGACTAAGCGTTTGCAAGTACGCATAATAAAAAAGCTTTCAATTAATAACTAATCTATTTATTTATAAGAAAGGTGATTTTAATGATTCAATTATCAGAAGTAACGTCTGCGGTGGGACAGTTGGATGAAGAAAAATTACTTCAACTACTGAATGATTTTGTTGCGAGCAACCCTACCGAAGGAGATGCTCAGGCAGTTGTCAATGCCTGTCAACAAGGGATGGCTATCGTCGGTGAACAATTCGAAAGTGGAGAGTATTTTGTCGGAGATTTAATCTTCGCGGGGGAATTACTTAGTCAGTCGATTGAAAGCCTGAAACCAATCATTGGAAGTGCAAGTGCCTCGAAAGTTGGCAAAATTGTCCTAGGAACTGTTGAAGGGGATTTGCATGACATCGGAAAAAACATCTTCAGAAGCATGGCAGAAGCAGCTGGTTTTGAAGTGTTTGATTTGGGAATCGATCAGAAACCAAGCACCTTTGTCGAAAAAGTTGAAGAAGTTAAACCGGATGTTATCGGAATGAGCGGAGTATTAACTCTTGCCCTAGAAGCAATGAAAAAGACAGTTGAAGAACTCAAAAACGCCGGTCTGAGGGATAATGTAAAAATTATTATTGGTGGAAACCCGGTTACTGCTGAAGCATGCAAGCAAATTGGTGCCGATGCTTTTACGACAAACGCGGCAGAAGGCGTTAAAATATGCCAGGAGTGGCTTAAGTAAATTACGATATAATGGGAATGCCCTTAATATTTGTTGAAATGGGTACTTAGCAGAGATAGGAAGGATTATCAAATTTTAGCCCAGATTTTTAGAACAAAAATCCGGGCTTTGATTATTCTTCGTCATAAAACAATAAAAAATTGTTATAGTATCACTATTTTGTTTCTGGACGAAGTTTTCAGTAAAAACCATAATAGGTGATGTTGAAATTTCATCGTAAATTATGTGAAAGGAGCAATTTTTTTGTCAGAAATTAAAACAACAATCAAAACGTTAGGTTTCTGTGGTCCGTGTACAGCCTCCGATCCAGCGGAAATTGACGTCAAAGATGGAAGACTACTTCGGACACGGCCGTTTAGTTACACTGAGCACGCTCCGAAAGAGGGATTGAACACCTGGAGCATTAAAGCACGTGGCAAGGAATTTAAGGCTAAAGAGAAGTCCGAAATTACCCCGTTTGCGCTGGCCTATAAACAGCGTGTTTATTCCCCAAATCGAATTTTATATCCGATGAAGCGGGTGGATTTTGATCCCAATGGGGAAAGAAACATCCAAAATCGCGGTAAATCTAAATATGTACGTATTTCCTGGGATGAGGCGACTGAGATTATTGCCAAAGAAGTATTGCGGATCAAAGAAAAGTACGGGATGAATTCAATTTTTGTGCAGTCGGACGGACACCATGCAGTCAAGATGATCCATGGACCCCGCGGAACGGAAGGAGCCATGCTGGATGCGTTAGGCGGATACACGTTACAAGCACGCAATGCGGACAGCTGGGAAGGTTGGTATTGGGGTGCCAAGCACATGTGGGGGCAAGACCCTATCGGACAAGGCGATCAAAATAATTTATTTCACGATGTAGCTAAGAACTCTGATATGGTTTTGTTTTGGGGCTGCGATGTTGTTACGACTCCCTGGGGCTGGGGAGGACATTTTCCAAGCCGTTACTGTTTCTTTTTACGGGATATCGGTGTACGTCAGGTCTATGTATGTCCGGATGTTAACTATGGCTGTGCTGTGCACGCCAACAAGTGGCTGCCTGTTTTGCCTAATACGGATTCAGCCCTACAATTAGCTATTGCCCATACTTGGATCAAAGAAGATCTCTATGATAAAGAATATATTAAGACCCATGCCGTCGGTTTTGAATACTTTGAAAATCAGGTAATGGGACTGGACGACGGCATTCCCAAAACGCCGGAATGGGCTGAGGCTATCTGCGGCATACCGGCACGGCAAATCAAGGCGTTGGCCCGTTCGTGGGCGAAACAAAATACAACGATTGCGCACTGCAATGGTGGGTCTTTCATTCGTTCTACGTATTCGCATGAACCAGCGCGGCTTGAAGTGGCTCTTCTAGGCATGCAAGCATTGGGTAAGCCCGGACGTAACCAGATGAAAATGATGGAGTATCAAATTTTCAGTATGGATTCGCAGATGCCTGCTCCGCGTTCGAAATTTATTCCCACTCTCGGCTCTATTTTATTCCCATACCGAGCAAATCAGAGGGAATCGTTAGTTCCGGAAACACTGGTACCGGAAGCACTTGCTGGAGATTATTCCCATGAAAATCCGCTTACTTGGCATGGGTGTACAGTTGCCGGTACTCCGGTAGAAGATCAATTCAGAAAATTAACGTATCCGGTTGAAGGCTCTGAAAGAATTCACATGGTTTGGACGGATTCCCCTAAATGGACATCTTCCTGGAATGGCGGCTTCAAGTTTATAGATGCGCTTCATAGCGAGCATATCGAATTTGTTGTAGCCCAGCATATTTGGATGGAAGATGATTGCTTGTTTGCAGATGTTATCCTACCGATTAATACAAAATTTGAAGAATATGATATTAACGCAGATATTGGCTCCGGCAACTACAACACGTTGGTATTGGAGGAACAATCCATCGAGCCTTTGGGTGAGTCGAAAAGCGACTATGAATCGACTCTGGTGATAGCGGAGAAGCTGGGTGTTCTGAGTGCGGTTTCCAAGAATGAAACAATAGAAGATAAAATCAAAAAAGGTTTTGAAAACTCTGGTGTACAGGACTATATGAGCTTTGAAGAGTTCAAAGAGAAGAAGTGTTATGTTGTCCCAGCCGCAGATAATTGGGAAGGGGATTTCGCAGGATTCTATCCGTTTTATATTGATCCGGAGAGTTTCCCGTTGACGACCCCGAGCGGATTTATCGAATATTATTCCGAGCGCCTGGCAAAATATTTCCCGGATGATGATGAGCGCGGTCCTTACCCGAAATGGATCGAGAAAGGTGAATCCCATCCGGATGAACGGCTGACCACACCGCGGGCTGAAAATTACCCGTTCTTACTCGTATCCAACCACCCACATTGGCGGCTCCATTCCCAGCTTGATGACTGCGCTTGGTTCCGGGAGGTCAAGACGTGTAAAGTGAAAGGTCCTGACGGCTATGCTTATGAACCGGTCTGGATCAATCCGCTGGATGCACAAAAGCTCGGTGTAAAATCAGGAGATATTGTCAAGATTTTCAATGAACGTGGGTGGGTACTCGGTGGAGCTTATGTCACCGAGAGAATTCGGCCCAGTACCGTTCTTCAGGATCATGGAGCCCGAATTGACCCGATTGTCCTGGGGGAAAGTGACAGGGGGGGATCGAATAACCTGATTGCGCCCAAAACGATTATTTCTAAGAATTGTGCTGGTGAAGTCACCAGCGGTTATTTGGTAGGTATCGAGAAGGTTGATGTTTTTGAATTAGCTAAGCAATACCCTGAGGCTTTCTCCCGCAAGTATGATCCGGAGACAGGCGTTGTTATCGATGCTTGGCTCGCAAAATAGGAGGAGCAAGATGAAAGTATTTATATTTGACGCTGAACGCTGTAATGGTTGTTACGGGTGCCAGGTGGCCTGCAAAGATGAGCATGTCGGTAATGATTGGATGCCTTACGCTAAACCCCAACCGAATACGGGTCAATTCTGGCTGAAGGTTAAGGAAAAAGATCATGGCCAGGTTCCAAAAGTTTTTGTTGAATACACTCCCTGGTTATGTATGCACTGCGATCAGCCGGCATGTCAGCAGGCTGCACCGGACGCAGTGTATAAACGGGAAGACGGTTTGGTCATTATTGATCCGGTAAAGTCAGAAGGCAAACGCGAACTGGCAGCATCCTGCCCGTACGGTGCTATTTACTGGAACGAGGAACTTAAAATTGCCCAGAAATGTACTGGATGCGCGCATCTCGTTGATGAAGGGAAAATACCTCACTGTGTTGATCTTTGTGCTACGGGCGGACTTAGCTTCGGTGAGGAAGCAGATTTTGCCGAGGAAATCGCCAAGGCAGAAATCATGCTGCCAGAAAGTGATTGCCGACCGCGCGTTTACTATTTGAACCTGCCTAAACTATTCCTGGCTGGTGAAGTATGGGATCCCAGTACAAACGATATCATTGAGGGCGCTTCCATCAGTCTTGTTACGCCCGAAGGGAAAACTTATCAAACCAGCACCGACGATTTCGGGGACTTTTGGTTTAGAAAACTTAATAGGGGGGTATATTCCCTTAAAATTGAGGCGCAAGGCTTTGAGACTGTGGAAAAATCAGGGATTGAACTGAGCGAGAGTCTGAATATTGGAGATTTTCCGTTGAAAAAGTTAAGCTAAAGTTGTGTTAAAATCACATTAAGATATCAAAATCGTAAGGGGGTTCCGAACGTGGATTCAAATTCTTTGTACAAAGAAAGAGAACAAAATTTATTTGATGCAACCAGTTTTAGGGAGCCTAAAAAAGTGCCCGTCGGCATGGAGTTTGTTTATTGGCCGTTTACGTATGCCGGAGTCACGTATAAGGAGGTTGAGCATGATCCAAAGCTTACCGCTGAAAAGTTTCTCAAATTTCTAGATGATATTTGTCTGGACTATATTTGGGCAGGCGGAACGTTGCCCTATCCGTATAAAGCTTTTCAGGCCCTGGGCTGTGATAATTTTTACTTGGCTAATGACGATACAACAGTTGCCCACGCCCAGGTCGCTGACGTTTATATGAAAGACGAAGACTATGACGAGTTGATCAGGGATCCACATGAATTTTTAGAGGAGACCTTTCTTAAAAGTAGAATTCCTGCTTTTCAAGAAGAACGAAAAGAAGATGCTTATGCAGCCGTCAAAAACAGTATGGTTGAATTTAAAAAATTCATGGACACCAATGACTTGATTAAACAGGGCTTTAATGACAAATCGTTGTATACGCTCTGCAATTTCCCCCTGATCTACACCGCGCCGTTGAAAGTTATTTTTGATAAGTTAAGAGGCATGAAGGATACGTTGATCGATCTGCGCAGGAGACCGGCCAAGGTCAAAGCAGCCTGTGACAAAATGTTTGAACAGGATATGGCAGCCCTCAGAATAACGCCAGAGGATGTAGCCAAGATCCCGGGTCTTAAAGTCGGAATGACCGGTTATCACGTTGAATGTTTCTTAAATGGAAAACAATTTGATGAATATTTTATGGAACCTTTTCTCAAAATGTATGAACCCTATATGAAAGCCGGCTTGAAGTTTTTCCTGAAGGGTGAAGGGAAGTTTCTCAACACCATAGAGCGATATCGCCAGACGCCCAAAGGAAGCATGATCATCATGCTCGAGGAAGATGATCCGTTTGAAGCACATAAACTTATTGGTGATTGGTGTACGCTGGCCGTTGGAATAACAGCTAACTTATTAAAGTATGGGACAAAACAGGAATGTATCGACTACGTTAAAAAATGCTTTGACACGTTTGCTCCAGGCGGAGGGTTTATCTTCATGCAGGACAGACCTTTGCTCAGTGCACAGGATGCCAAAACCGAAAATGTTTTGGCAGTTTATGAATTTGCGAATGACTACGGTAAAAAATAAGAAAGGAACAGTTAAAAATGACAAAAGAAAACTATACTGTTGCTGAATTATTAGCCATGCTTCAGGAAGATGATTCCTGGGAAAAGGATCCGGATAAGAGGGCTAAGCTGGTCCAAGCCTATCGGATGCGTTTATCTGTACCGTCTGGGTTAAAATCCAATCTTAGCAATGCAATGGGGCAAACATCGAGTGGTCAACACAGGGACAAGTTGGATAACAACGAGAATCACAATTAGAAAATTTACTATACCAGAAATACCTTCATTGATCATTATCACTGAAGGTATTTCTACTTGAGAATAGAAAATCCATAAGATTTGAAAAAATGCCAAAACCAATATTCAACATCAAAATGAATCCGACTACTAATCACGTTGAATTGATTATAGTAAACCAAATGATACGATTTGAAACATCATTGGGATAAAGGAGTGTTCATATTGTCGAACACAGTAAGAAGAACGAATAATTATTTTGATGGCCTTCGGGTAACAAAACAACAAATATTTCTTTTTGTCATTATTGCTTTAGCGTATTTCTTTGAGCAATTAGATAACAACAATTTTGCTTTTATTGCCCCAGCTATGATCAAAAGTGGTTTTCTGACCAAGGAAAAAATTTCGTTGATTACTTCCCTCTATTTTTTAGGTATGACCCTTGGCGGATTTCTTGGCGGTATTCTGTCTGATCTTTTTGGGCGCCGTAAAACCTTTTTGTATGCAATGTTGATCTTCTCGACCGCATCTGTTCTTAACGGTATGGTTACAGATTTTCCTCTTTTTGTTCTGGCTAGAGTGACGACGGGTTTTGGTATTCTCATGCTAATGGTTACTTCGATGGCCTATATTTCTGAAATGTCTCCCGCGGAAGGACGGGGAAAATGGCAAAGTTTAATAAACACAGGTGGATTCTGCGCTATGCCGGCTATTGGTTTTATTTCCAGAGCGATAATCCCAACCGGTCCTGAAGCCTGGCGAATTATATTCTTTTTTGGTGCCTTAGGATATACTTCTTTCCTGCTGGGGCTAAAATATCTTAAAGAATCGCCGCGCTGGCTAGCTTCGAAAGGCAGAGTCAGTGAAGCAGAAAAGATAATCCGTGAACTCAGTGGGATTGATGTGGATCTAAGTGAGGCAGTTAAAAATATTCCGCCTAAAGTCAATGTTTATGAACAATTTACCGGTATGCTGACCCGAAAATATTTAAAACGTACTGTCATCTTACTCTTGTTCGGTACGCTTACGACGGTCGTCAGCTTTGCTTGTGCTGTATGGATTCCAACCCTGGCTTCACTCAAAGGATTTTCTTTGGAACAAAGCTTAAGCATAGGGACAGCCTATATGTGCGGGGCTCCGCTAGGATTAATGGTTGTTTCTTTTTTTGCTGATAAGGGTGGGCGTAAGATTCCCTTAACTGTCTGGATCTTTTTTATGGCTATGATGGCGTTTATCTATGCGCATATTAATGTATATATTGCAACGCTGATCATGGCAATACTACTGAATGCAACATTGATGGGTATGAGCAGCATGCAGACCGCATATATACCGGAACATTATCCCACGAAAATGCGGAATACAGCAGTCGGTACAATTAATGCGTTTTATCGGCTGGCCGTTTCTCTCTCGCAACTGTTTATCCCTGTTATCGTGTCCGGATATGGCGAAAAGGGCTTGTTTATTATTCTTGCGGTGATGTTGGTGCTTGCTTCTATCATACTGTTAACATTTGGTGAACGAACGGGTGGAATCTCATTGGAACTAATCGAATAATAAGCGTGATGACTTAACGCAAAAGAATAACGCTGAAGAAGATTAACGTGTTAAAAAGGATCTGAATCTCATCATTTGAGAATCTGGTCCTTTTGTTGTGATATTGTCTTAACAGTTTGCTTTAAGAATATTTATAAACACTTTAGCAGCAGCAGACAAGGCACTTTGACTATTTACAATATAACCGCAATAAAAATTGAGCTTATCACTAATTGGAATGGCGATAATTTCTTCGGGGTTTTCGTCCATGCTCTTCCTTAAAGTATATCTATTGGAAAAACCGACAGCGAACCCTTCAGAGATAACTTTATTTCGGGTTGGAATATTATCAGAATCCATAATAACCTTTGGTTCACCATATATATGTTTATTAGCCATAATGTGATTGAGAACGATATTATTCTTAGAATCCATATAAATGACGAGAGGATAATTGAGCAATTCCTTTATAGAAACAGATTTTCTGGAAGCTAAAGGAGAGTCTTTGGATACTAGTGCATAAATGGGATTTGAAAATAATTTATAAAATTTAACGTGATTTTCGGTGCCTAAAAAGTTAGTTTTGCTTTCTTTTTCTAACATAATTAAGCCAACTTCTGAAGCGCCAGTCACCACAGCTTCGATTACTTGTCCGGTATGACCTTCGCGTAAACTTAATTTGATATTGGGGTACATCTTGCATAAAAAAGTAGTTACCTTTGGTAATATATCGATATTAAATGGTGTAGTACTATAAATTGCTAAAGAACCTTCCAATTCGAAGGATTTCGCAGCCGGGTTATCCAGTGTTTGCAGTTTGAGTGCTGAAAGATCGTTAAGATAATGGCTGCTTAACTCCAAATATTTTTGACCAGCCTCGGTAAGGCAGACACCCTTTTTCGTGCGATTCAACAGCTTAAAACCAAGCTCGTTTTCTAAGCGGGCAATCGAACTGCTTATTCCCTGGGGTGAGATGTGTAATACTTTACTGGCCAGAGACATCGATTCTGTTTTAGCCAGTTCCATTAGAATTTCCAAATGATCCGCACGAATTTTAATCACTCCTTAATATGGCGCAGAGGAGAGCACACTTGCATTTAATTTCAAGCTAGGTTAGAGAATATCTTTTCATCTTACGATACACTGTTGATCGACTTATTCCTAATTCTTTTGATACTTTCGAGATGTCATGATTATGTTCTTTAAGTAGTTTTACTAACATTGTTTTTTCGATATTGTGAATTGTTCCAAAGGTATCCATGCCTTCGTTGCTAGAAATCACCGACTGTGGATTGGATTGGCGTATGGCTTGAATGATAATATCCGGCATATGTTCCGGTAATAGAGTTAGGTGGTTGCGGCTTTTAGCTATGGTTAACATGTAGAGGACAACATTCTCGAGTTGACGGACATTACCGGGCCAATCATATTCTTCTAGGATTTGGAGTGCTTTGTTTGAAATAGAAAACGGTTTTATCGCGTTTAGGCGGCAATAATCATCCATGAAGTACGAAACTAATAAACGAATATCGCCTTTGCGATCACGCAGGGGTGGAATATTAATAGGGAACATGGATATGCGATAAAAGAGGTCAGGACGAAAATGGCCTTTTTCCATCAAGTCTTTTAGATCCTGGTTAGTCGCTGTGATTAAATTAAATTCGACTTTGTGGGAGACGTGATCACCAATGCGTGTTATCTGTTTATCTTGAAGTACGCGTAATAAGACGGATTGAAGCTCATAGGGCATATCGCCGATTTCATCCAAAAATAAGGTACCACCGTCAGCCATTTCGATTTTCCCCTTACGGCCTTTTTTGTCGCTTCCGGTAAACGAACCGGCGGTATACCCGAATAACTCACTGCTGATGAGCTCTCGAGGTATTGCCGCACAGTTTATCGCGACAAACGGACCCTCTTTACCCTGATAATTGTGAATTGCTTTGGCGAATAATTCTTTACCGGTACCACTTTCTCCAGTTAAAAGAATATTCCCATTGGAGTTAGCAAAACAAATCGCTTGATCGATTGCATTACGGAAGGCATCGCTTTCCCCGATCAGATTGTGAAAGCTGTCGGCAGGTGGCGGCTCGTTACTTTTAATACTAACTTGGTTCAATTCTTGAACGTCAAAAAAATGAAGAATAGAACAGGGATGACCGTCAACCGTAAACGGACTAATCTGAATAGAATAACGGCATGTTTCTGTTGATAAAAATATGGATTCGGTTATAGTCGATTGGAGCTGCTTTTGAATGGATGTTATTACTTTTGAATTTCTCGGGAGGTAAGTTTTAATATTGTTAGATTGTCCATCTTTAGGCACTGTTGTAAAAAACCGTTGCCCAGATGAATTAACACCGATAATAATCCCGATCGGGTCGACGACAAGGATTGGTGGATCAGCTACAAGCTGTGAAGTGTGTTCCTTCGAAGGGACGAGGAAGTGCTTGCCGGGGGGCGGCAGGATGCTGGTCTGGATTCTGTACGCCAACAGGAGCGCTTGCGTAAATATGTTGGATACTTTTTCTTCAACAGCTTTTCCCCAAAACTGCTCTTTTTCCTCATATGCCAAAGTGAGAACCGCAGCGAGTGAACCGTTAGCATCAAAAATTGGCGTAGAGGCACTGTTCATATTCAGATCACTTTCTAAATAATGTTCCGGTCCAAAAACGATTGAAGGACGTAATGATCTTTTACAAAGTAAATGAGAAGTTAAACCGCTTTTAAGTATCTCTTTTGGTTCATCGCTAAAAAGGAGCTCTTGAACCGAATAGGTTTGAATACCACTTTCAGTCTTGCGAAAAAAGTAAGTATTTTGCCGGTCGTGGATATTAATAAAGATCGGCATATTATTAAATTCTCCAAGGTCAGTCACGGTAGGCAATACAATCTCGGCAAAAGGCATAATATTTTTCATAATGAGATTATCATTCGCAGGATCAGGGGTTTTATCTGAAGGACGCAAACCCATCTTATACGATTCAATCCAGACCTTTTTGATCTCTGCAGATGGGTATTCTGAAGCCATAACAGCATCAAAGTCTTCTTCAAGCAAAGCTTTTTTACAGCGAATAGTACATTCCCACCGTTCCTTGGTCATTGGACTATGGTCAATATTCCAAAAGGTAGTTTGTTGCATATTCGGCGTAATCATTTGTTTCAATGCTTTAACAAATTTTTTATGATCAGCCATGTTAACGGGCATCGTTTTTTCCTCCAAGACGAACTATCAGAAAAATTACTAACTTGTATATCCTAGTATTATTCTACCATTTTATTAAACAAAAAGACATCCTTACCACGAAAATATTGTAAATACGCGTTAATTACTCTCCGTAGTTCAATTTGCGACTGTCTCATTACCTAAGTGCAATATGCTACACGAGTCATTTTTTATCTTGATAGGACGATGTTGAATAAATATATTCACTTTGCTTTTTGTATTGATGGAATCTATTAAAAAGTCTTGTATTTAGCAAAGAAACAGAGTGTAAATCGCTCGTGCTTTGAATAAATTTTAAAATTACTTAATATGAGTTTTATTATGGCATGAATTTTGCAATGTATACTGGCGTAGGCAATATCCTAAACAACGATTAATTGGAGGAATTCTAATGGCAAAACTACATTGGAAAGAAAATGCTGCTCCAGCCGTTACAGAATTAGAAGACGGTACTAAGATCTATCGTACCAATGCTTGGTCACCCCCTGGGTGTCATGCGGTCGGCTGTGGTCTGCGTATTTTTGTGAAAGACGGTGAACTTCAGAAAGTAGAAGGTGATCCCGATCAGCCGATTACCAAAGGTCGTCTGTGTGTTCGCTGTTTAACGATGAAAGAATATTTCTATCATCCGGATAGAATCAAGTATCCCATGAAACGCGTCGGGAAACGCGGTGAAAACAAGTGGCAGCGTATTACCTGGGATGAAGCATATGACACCATCGTGGAGAAGTATCATGAGTGTGTAGAAAAGTGGGGTGTCAATTCGGTTTCGGTTTTTGCCGGCACCGGACGTGAAGCCTGCCGCTACCATACGCCTCTTTGTCTGGGTGTCTTCGGCAGTAAAACGATTGTACATCCCAATAGTGGTTGGTCTTGTCTTGTCCCCCGACAGGCAGTGATGACATGGATTCTCGGCAGTGCTTATGTCGATTTTGACTATGCCGCCGGGTTACCCTTGCGCTACGATGATCCCAATTGGGAACCTCCAAAATATATGCTTATATGGGGACGTGATCCCTTGCGCTGCAACGCGGATGGCATGTGGGGGCATTCTATGGTTGAACTTATGAAGCTGGGTACGAAACTTATTACGGTCGATCCACGTGCTAACTGGTTGGCAACGCGATCAGAGTACCATCTCCAGCTACGCCCCGGCACGGATGCTGCGTTGGCGCTGGCGATCCTTGATGCCGTCATCAAGACAGATAAATATGATAAAGAATTTGTGGAGAAATGGTGTTATGGTTTTGACGAACTGGCCGAAAGGGCAGCACAGCATAGTCCGGAATGGGCAGAAAAGATAACTGGCGTACCGGCCGAAGATATCTATGCAATCGCAGAATGTCTTGTCCAGAAACCTTCCAGCGCATGCGTGGGTTTGGCTATTGACCAAAATCCGAATACGATTCAAATCGGACATGCCCTTTACAGCATTTTTGCGATCACGGGCAATATGGACATCCCTGGAGGCTTGTTTATGGGACAGCCGTCGATTTTCCCCGGCCGTGCCCAGGACAAGAAATCAAGTGAAATACATGAGGAACCGGAAGAAGAATTTGAAGGTATCGGCTATAAGGAATTCCCTGCAATTCCACTGATCGTCAATACCACTCATCCTGACTGCACCCTGGATACCTTGGAAACAGGCAGGCCTTATCCAATCAAGTTTGCCTTTATCCAGAGTTCAAACTTACTCGCTTCCTCTATTGTTGTTCAGCCTTCCAGATGGTATGAGGCCATGCGGAAACTGGAGTTTATTGTAGCATCTGATATTTTCATGAATCCAACGATTGCCGGTTTAGCAGATATTGTCTTGCCAATCTCCACCTCGCTTGAACACGAAGGAATAATTACCCGTACCGGGGCCTCCCAACCCGGACAGTTCAGTGCCATTGTCAAAGTCATGGAGAATTATGGTGAGACAAAGAGTGACCTGGAAATCTGCCTTGATTTGTACCACCGCCTGCATCCGGACAGTGACGATCCGCGCTGGAAGGATACTGACAGTTATCTCAGCAGCGATTTAGCGCGGATCAATGGTGCGAATGTAACTTTTCCGGAGCTAAGAGAACGTGTTTCAGGCCAGTATGAATTGGAATACCGCAAATATGAAAAAGGGCTGCTGCGCCCGGACGGTGAACCCGGATTCAATACGATAACTGGTAAAATTGAATTGTTCAGTACCATGCTGGGGGCACTTGATGAGGACCCGCTTCCGTACTATCAAGAGCCAAAATTCAGTGCAGTTTCTCGGCCGGATATGGCCAAAGATTACCCGATGACCATGACCACAGGGGCAAGGCGTTTTACCTCCTTCCATTCGGAACACCGGCAGATTAAGACATTGCGGGAGATACACCCCTGGCCGACGGTGGAAATCAATTCTAAGACAGCTGAAGCCAAAGGGATTACAGAAGGATCCTGGGTCTATGTGGAAAATCCCTGGGGCAGAGCCAAACTTAATGCGCATTTGACCCCAACTTTAATAGAAGATGTCGTTTCCATGGATCACGGCTGGTGGTATCCGGAAAAAGGTGAGGAAGATATGTTTGATGTTTGGGATTGCAACATAAATAATTTGATTCCGAATAAGGAAAACGGCAAACTTGGTTTTGGTACCCATTTTAAATGCATGCCCTGTACTATTTACAGAGCGGAATAAGAAAAGGAGGGTTAAACGATTATGAAGCAATACGGTCTGATGATTGACAACGAATACTGTACCGGCTGCCATAGCTGTGAAGTAGCCTGTAAAAATGAGCATAACCTTCCGTTAGGGCAATGGGGTATTAAGGTCCTGGAACTGGGACCGTGGAAATTGATGGACGATAAACACTGGGAATATCGCTATATTCCAGTTCCGACCACTTATTGTGATCTCTGCAAAGACAGAGTTGCAGAAGGTCAAAAACCTTCCTGCGTGTTCCACTGTCTGGCCAGTGCGATGGAGTATGGTACGCTTGAAGAACTTACCGCTAAGATGGTAGCTAAAGGCAAGATGGCATCCATATTTATACCCTGATAACCCCCAGCAGTGTAGACGATAAGGAGGTGATTGAACAATAAGTTGCTATTTTCGTCGTCCATATTTGTTGTTTTTTGCATAATTAAACGGAGCTCAACCTGATTTTAAAACAACTTTGCTGCAATGAACGATGAACAATTGAGCCCATTTCTTTATGCTATTTGTTATCAATAATACTGTGGCACGAATTTTGCAAAATACATGTAAGTCCTGATCTATGCCAATCAATAAACAAGAACTTATACTCATTATAGGAGGGAAATGGAATGACTGTACCCGCATTTGACCCGAAAGAGCTGGAAATCGTACGGCGAATTCCAGCAATGCCGGGAAAACCGGAATCTCCGGTATATAATTTCCCGGTAGCTCCAAGAGAAGCTTTTAAAGCAATGTATGATAGAAAGCCGATCTGGCAGATTACCGGGGTTGAGAGCACATTATTTACACCCAAGGTGATCCCGGATAATATTGCGCGGGCGTTTGTGTTTGACGGAACCACTGTTCCCGGAGTCAGTAACAAAACAGGCGGCAAAGATATGTTCGGAATTGATTGGGAGTATGTGGCACAGGTAGGCGGCTCGATGGTACGACCCGGAAAACCGTTACTCGAAGATGCCAATGAATGGGTGGACAAAGTGGTTTGGCCGGATATTGACACCTGGGATTGGGAAGGAAGCCAAAAAGCCAACGAGCAATATTTAAAAACCAATAATTTTGTTAACTGCATGTTTATGAATGGCTGGTATGAACGCTTGATCACCTTGATGGAGTTTGAAGGCGCTATTATTGCCGTGATTGATGAAGAACAAAAGGATGCCGTTAAAGCTTTTTTAGAAAAACTCAGCGATTTATATATCCGTATTTTAGATAAGCTTCTGACCTATTTCCCCCAGATTGATATTTTCTGTATGCATGATGATTGGGGTTCGCAGAAGGATACCTTCTTCTCACCGGAAACAGCTGCGGAAATGATCGTGCCGTATATGCGGAAAGTAACTGATTTTATCCATTCCCGTGGCAAAAAGTGCGAACTTCACAGCTGCGGTATGCTGGAAAAACAGGTTCCGAACATCATCGCGGCAGGCTGGGACTCTTGGAATCCTCAGGTTATGAATGATACACAAAAAATTTATGAACAGTATGGTGATAAAATTCTGGTTGCTGTATTACCAGATAAGTATGATCCTGCGATAACCTCCGAGGAAGAGCAGCGGGCACTGGCCAGAGCTTATGCCGATAAATTCTGCCGGCCAGAAAAACCCTCCCTGTGGAATATGTACGGTGCGGATATGCTAACGCCAGCTTTTAGAGAAGAGCTCTATAAACAATCCAGGATCAACTACGGCAAAGGCTAACTAGTACAGCATTCTTTAATTTTCTTTACACCTCAAATCAGGTCTGCGTGCCACAGTTCCGGCGACAAGCGGAGCATGGATTGCGTAGCGCGGCTCTTTACGCCAAGGATGGCGCAAGAGCCGAAAGCGGAATGTGGCATGCAGACCAGCCCAGATTATTACATCCTTCTGTCATGGTATTTAGAGAACGTTGAACTAGTAATTATTAATTTTATTAAGTAAATAATATAAATTTATAAGGAGAACTAACTACAGTGATTATCATTGGCGAAAAAATCAATGGCGCGATTCCTTCTGTCGCCAAAGCCATCGCGGAAAAGAATGCTGACTTTATCCGCAATTTGGCCAAACTCCAAACAGATGCCGGGGCTAACTTTATTGATGTTTGCGCATCAACGGATGTCAATATCGAAGTTGAAACCCTGAAATGGCTGATCGACCTGGTTCAGGAAGTGACCGATACCCCGATCTGTATTGATAGCCCCAATGAACAGGCTATTGTTGCAGCCATTCCGTTTTGCAAAAAGGCTGGACTCATTAACTCCGTCTCTGGCGAAGGCAACAAGATCGACGTTATTTTCCCGATTATTGCCGATACCAAATGGGAATGCGTGGCGCTGCTCAACGATGACAGCGGTATTTCCAAGACGGCTGAAAAACGGCTCGAAGTTTTTACGTACATTATGAAACGCGCGAAGGAATTCAATATTGCGCCATCCCGTCTGCATATCGACCCGCTGGTTGAAATGCTTTGTACATCCGAAGACGGTATCAATATGATCGTCGATGTTATGACAGAAATCAAACGGCAGTATCCTGCCATCCATATCACCGGCGGCTGTAGCAACGTATCCTTCAATCTTCCTGCGCGTAAGCTCGTGAATCAAGCGTTCTTGGTTCTGGCCATGAATGCCGGCATGGACAGCGGTATTATCGACCCGACCAATCAGGATCTGACCGGTATGATCTTCGCTACTGAAGCCCTCGTGGGTCAGGACGAATACTGCATGGAATACATCGGTGCCTTTAGAGAAGGAAAATTCGGACAAAAAAAATAGGCTAAGACCGTAGAGTTATTTAATAAGATGAATAAGTTTTAATTACTTTTTTATATGGTGGATAATAACAAAAAGAATCAATATTTTAGGAGGAGAATTTAATATGGCAAAAATCAATGAAGTTAAAGCAATGGTTGAAGCAGGAAAAACAAAACTCGTTGCAGGTCTGGTTCAGGAAGCCCTTGATGAAGGAAGCGCAGCGAAAGACATTCTCCAAGCCATGGTAGACTCCATGGGTGTCGTCGGAGATAAATTTTCCACGGGTGAAATCTTTGTACCTGAAATGCTGATGGCCGCCAAAGCCATGGCGAAAGGTGTCGATGTTTTGAAGCCGTTAATGGCTGGAGACAGCTCCAATTCATTAGGTACCTGCATTATAGGAACCGTCGCAGGTGACCTGCATGACATCGGTAAAAACCTCGTTTCCATGATGATCGAGAGCGCCGGTTTTACCATGGTTGACCTCGGCGTAGACGTACCGGCGGCTAGATGGCTTGAAGCAATTAAAGATAATCAGAACGTGACCTTAGTTGCCTGTTCCGGACTTTTGACGACAACAATGCCGGCGTTGAAAGAAGCAGTAGAGACCATCAAAGGCAGCGGTCTCACCGGCTTCAAAGTTATTGTTGGCGGCGCGCCTGTCACCCAGGAATTTGCTAACGAGATCGGTGCCGACGGATTTGCCCCGGACGCTGGAAGCGCTGCCGTCAAGGCGGTTGAACTCGTAAAAGCATAAGTCAAAAGGAGGATTTAATAGCGTGCTTACGAAAAAGCAAAACTTATTAGAAACCATCCGGGGTGGGAATCCGGATCGGTTTGTAAATCAATATGAGTTTATGGAGTTAATTTTTGAAGTCCCATCGGATATAAAACGGGTTCGCGGTACAAAGTTTAAAGATGGTTGGGGTGTTACGCGGCAATGGCCCGAAGACCAACTTGGTGCTTTTCCTTTGCATGACGATGAACACAAGGTGTTGAAAGATATAACACAGTGGAAGAAAGTTGTGAATGCTCCGGCAATTATTACGTCTGATGAAGAGTGGGCTCCTGCAGTTGCCCATGCCAAGGCGATTGACCGTAATGAGAAATATGCCGCTGTCATTGTTGGACCGGGCGTATTTGAGATGACCCACATGCTGATGGGTATGGAAGACGCTTTGATGGCTTTGTATGAAGAACCGGAAGCAATGCATGAGCTCATAGACTATATTACAGAATACGAGCTGAGATATGCCCAAGTTATAATCGATCGACTTCATCCCAATTTACTTTTACATCATGACGATTGGGGAAGCCAAAAAAATTCCTTTGTTTCTCCGGAGATGTTTGAAGAGTTTTTTGTGCCTGCGTATAAGAAAATCTACAGTTTCTATAAAGCCAATGGCGTCGAACTCATTGTCCACCACAGCGATTCTTATGCTGCCAATCTGATTCCTTCGATGATCGAAATCGGCATTGACATTTGGCAAGGCGTGATGAAAACGAACAACATCCCAGAAATAATTAAAGAATATGGCGGAAAAATCTCGTTTATGGGCGGGCTTCACAGCGGTGAAGTTGATTACCCTACGTGGACACCTGAAAACTGCGCCAAACATGTGGAAGAGGTTTGCCGTAATTACGGAAAACATTATTTTATCCCGTGTTTAACTTCCGGTTTGCCGATGAGCTCATTCCCAGGCGTATATGACGTTGTTACTGAAGAGATTGACAGAATGAGTAAAGAATTATTAGAAAATATATAGATTATTGCAGAATGTCATTAATTAATATGCCTCCCTAAATGGTCCTAAATGGGGGCGTAAAGAAACTTAGCCTAAGCGAAAGACGTCATAACTGGCGTCTTTTCTTTTTGGGGTTTTGCAGGCTTGCCCGACGCCCCCTTTTATATACAAACTCACGGCACGTAACTTGGAGGCAAATATTTTTCTTAAGAGAACGGCTATTTTTGCATAAAACAACAATAATAGTCGCAGACAAAAAGATGTTTGCTTTTAAATAATTTAAAATTATCAGTATATCAGCAGATATAAAAAAAAAATTTAATTATTTCACCCGTTGGTATGTATTTTGCATTTATATGTCTGTGTCAAACTAAAGTATTTCATTTAACAGAAAAATCTATCACGAGGTTACAAGAAAAAGGAGATGGGGTAGAACCTATAGTTACAACAAAATACTTGTTACTCTATCAAAATGTTGTTTCTGGACGAATTAATTCGTAATTAGCATAATAGGTGATAACAAGGATTCTGAGTGCTAAGTAAAGGGGAAGATGATAATAGAAATTGTCGAAGCAATAGATTACTAGGGAATATCTGGATAGAATAATTGCCTGGCATCTTCGGTTCATAGGGAATTAGCTCAAGCGCATTATAATGCATTAATTTTTCAAGTCAATACGTTATGATCATTATGTTTTCTAAACAGGATATCGATTTGATACGCAGTAGGTATTATGAATTCGACAAACTATGCGAGAGGAAGGAGGTGCTAATATTAAATCGTATTCTGTAAAAAAATTCTTATTTATATAGATGCGTATAGCATGAAGCTAAGCTAATCCATACATGAAGCAAGATGCCAATCGAATGAGTTCATTATCCGGATACCTTCGTAATATAATTTTTTTAGATGAAAGGGTTGAGACGTGAATGTCACAAGAAACATCAAAGTATAAATTAAACTGGGTGATCATGGTTGGAGTCATATTTGCCGTCATTTATCAGGGCGCTGCAAAATCGGCTGTTCCCGTTTTGGGAAGTCTCAGGCAAGTTTTTCCTGATGCAAGTGCGACAACAGTTCAAATGCTTGTCACGCTACCCTCGCTTTTGTCCATGCTGGTTTCTCTCATTTCGGGTGTTATTGTTGCGTATGTACTCAAAAAAACGCTTATCCAATTCGGACTCGCTTGTTTTCTGATAGGCGGAATCATACCAGGCTTTGTTCACTCCTTACCTGCTTTATTCTTTTCCGCTGTCCTTATTGGAATCGGACAAGGGTGCCTTATCTGTATCGCTTCATCCCTTTTGGCAGAGAATTTCGAGGGAAATGCTCGCGCTACGGCTATGGGACTTAGACAGGCAGCAGCCAGCATTGGTATCTTAATCCTGACGATGGCCGCTGGCTTTTTGGGGCAAATTGCCTGGTATAAGGCCTATTACATCTATTTCTTCGTACTTGTGATTATGGTCATTGTTGGGTTCCTATTACCGAAAGGTAAACTTGATGATAAAATAGTCGGGAGTGGCCAGGGGTTAGCTGGATTAAAAGACGTATTTAATCCCTCTTTGGTTTACTTATCGATCCTGATGTTTTTCCTCGCGGTTTTCAGCTCAGCATTTTTCACCAATCTTGGTATGTCTATCATGGACAAAGGTCTCGGCGGCCCTGCCCAAATTGGTATTGCCACGGCATGGAATCAATTTGCTCAGATTATTATTGGAATTATCTACCTCGCCTTGGTTAAGCTATTTAAAAAATATATGCTGGTTGTATCAACATTTCTTGTGGCCGTCGGATTATTTGTTTTAGTCAATGGACCAAATCTTTCGTATTATGCTATCGGTGGGCTCCTCTTCGGTGTTGGATGCGGTATTCAGTTTATTGCAACGGTCCATTTTGTTTCTGAGACAGTCGAGTCTTCGAAAGCTGCAATGGCACTTGCAGTATCCATGGTTGCAACCGGTTTAGGGGTTACCGTATCACCGCTTATTGTTAATCCGATTACACAGATGTTCGGAGAAATCAATGGTACAAATGGGTTGCTGGTTGCAGGTGTCGCTTTTGCAATCATGATGGTAGTGGAATTGATCCGCGAAGTGTTCTTTAACAAGAATTCGAAGATCGGTATGCCAATTAAGGCTAATACAGAAAGCGTCAACTAATAAATCTTTCATTAGCAATGGAAACTTAGCCATAAATACCTTCATTATTATGACGAGAGTCAGATAATGAAGGTATTCTTATTTTGTACAAATATTAGCCTGCCCATTTAGAATTTTTATTGTCACAATCAAAAATGCGAATTTTACAGACCTTGGGGGCTATTTTACACTATTGATGTACAGAATTTCACGAGGATCACTTTGAAACGAAGAACGTTGAGGGGAGAGAAAGATTTTGCTGCTGACAATTTACCTTTTTATATCGGTGTTGTTCTTTATCGTTTTTTCAGCTTACAAGGCGTGGAAATATGCTTCTATGCCGATTCATAGCCGACTTGAGCTTTATCCTGTGCCGAAAGAAGCAGGCAGGGCAAGTTATGGCGGTTCTTATTATGAGGAAGTGGAATGGTGGAATAAACCCCGTCAGGTATCCCACGGCAATGAAATTAAAGATATGTTGCAAGAAATGCTTTTTATCAAAAAGCTATTTGAGAACCATCAACGGCTCTGGTGGCCATCCTACTCATTCCATATAGGAATCTATTTTTTGTTTTTATGGACTATTTGTTTACTCATTGGGACTGCTTGGCCAGAGCAGGCGATAACCTATCTAATCAACATTACGGGTGTTGCCGGTTTTGTTTTGGCAAGCATCGGGAATATTGCGCTTTTAATTCGTAGGATTACAGATCATGACATGCGTAAATATACGACGCCGCAGGAGTATTTCAATTTGTTTTTGATCTTGGCAGTACTTTTGAGCGGCATCTATGCTTGGAGCGGAAATGTCCTCTTTTTTCTGCCCAGGGAGATTATTCATCAACTACTGACATTTCAAGCTTTACAGGTTGATCCGGCCGTTTTAATTCATTTAATTCTACTTAGTTTTATGTTCATTTATATCCCCTTAAGTAAAATGAATCATTATGTTGGCAAGTTTTTTACCTTTCACAAAGTCTTATGGGAAAATGAACCGAATCTGCCCGGAAGCAAAGTAGAAAAAGAATTAATGGAAGCAGCAGCCCACCCGCCTGCCACTAAATGGTCTGCTCCCCATATGAATCAGGATTAAGGAGTAATTAACATGAGTCATTCATCTGAAATACAACCGAAAGATATCGCGAAACCGGTAGATAAACTTGGTGAAGTTTATTCGTTAATGGTTTTGTCTGCTCCTTATGATAAAGAGGGAATGGAACCAGATCTTAAAGAACCGAAAGATTCTTGGAAAACAAAATTCTGTGCGTCGTTGGACGGGTTTATTGCTTTGGATACGCTTGTCAGACCATCAACATCTGAGGAGGAAGATGAGTTTGTACAAAAATTTATTAATGGTTTAGCAAAATTATTTGCAGATAGTAATAATAATTTTCTGCAGCCGTTACAATTAACGATGGATTATTGTGCTAAATGCAATACGTGTTCGGAAGCCTGTCATGTATTTGAAGCGACAAATCGCCATGAATTATACAGGCCTATTTTTCGTTCTGAGGTTTTCCGAAAAATATATAAAAAATACTTTACGCCAGGCGGAAAGCTTTTAGGCAAATTTGTCGGGGCAGATATTGATATCAACTGGGAAAGTATTGCCCGCCTTGGCGAACTTGCATATCGCTGCAATTTATGCCGCCGTTGCGCACAAACTTGTCCGCTTGGCCTGGATAATGGTACGTTAACGCATGAAATCAGAAAAATATTTAGTCAGGAAATGGGTATTGCGCCGACCGCATTGCATACGAAGGGTACCGAGCTCCAATTAAAAACCGGTTCTTCCACGGGAATGAATAAACTTGCTTTTTTGGATACAATCGAATTTCTTGAGGAAGAGATCGAGGAAAAAACAGGACGCAAAATTAAAATTCCAATTGACAAAAAGGGCGCTGATTTTCTCTTGACACATAACGCCGGAGAATATTTGGCCTGGCCTGAAAATCCGGCGGCTTTTGCTATTCTTTTTGAGGAGGCAGGACTCAATTGGACCCTTAGCAGTTCAATGATTGGTTATGATAATGTGAATTATGGTATTTGGTATGACGATACGATGGCCAGAAAAGTAGCTCTGCAACAGTTCGAGGCAGCCAAAGAGTTGGGTATCCAGCGCATTGTTATCGGAGAATGCGGGCATGCCCATAAAGCTGGAATTGTAAGCAGCGATCGCATGACATATGGTGAAGATAAAGTTCGTGTTGAAAGCTGTCTGCCGCTTTTATGGGAGCTTGTGGAAACAAAACGCCTAACCTTTAATCCGGAAAAAAATAATTTCCCTGTGACGCTGCACGATCCATGCAATATTGTTCGCCATATGGGTATTGTCCAGCCCCAGAGAAATATATTAAAAGCAATTTGCCCCCAATTCAGGGAGATGACACCGCACGGTGTAGATAATTATTGCTGCGGTGGCGGTAGTGGCTTTGCGGTGATGCAATCATTAAACTTTCCGGATTTCCGTAATAAGATCAGCACGCGCATGAAATTTCAACAGATCTTGAATGCCTTTGACGAAGAGTTGGTTACCAATACCGACATCGTCAAATATGTCTGTGCACCTTGTTCCAACTGCAAAGGAGCGATTCGGGATATGCTGGAGTATTATCAGGCAACAGACCGATTCAATATTCACTATGGCGGGCTGGTGGAGTTAATGGTCAATGCGTTGACTACCTTGGAACAGCCCTATTTAACATTCACAGACGAATAATTTTTTTTTGTGTGAATATTTGGCGGTAAAGAGGCAAGCCTGTTTTTGTGAAATATGTGATAAATAACGTAAGGCGTTGTACGAATTTGAGGAGGTGTATTTTATATGAAAGTTGTGATTATCGGTGGTGTTGCGGCAGGTCCCAAGACGGCTGCGCGTTTAAGGAGATTAATGCCGGATGCCGAAATTACCGTTATTGAGCAAGGTGACGTTATTTCTTACGGCTCCTGCGGATTACCTCTCTATATTGGCAACCTGGTTCCGGATATTATGGACCTCATGACGACATCCTCCGGCAGTGTCCGAGACCGTGAATTTTTTGCGGATACCAAAAATGTCAAAGTTCTTAATAATACCCGGGCTGAAGCAATCAACCGAGAGAAAAAATCAGCACGTATCCATAACCTTATTTCAGGGCAGCAGGAAGATTTCTCTTATGATTATTTGGTTCTGGCGACCGGAGCAAAACCTGTTGTTCCGAACATACCGGGAAAGGATCTTCCGGGAGTATTCAGTCTTCATCATCCGCAAGATGCGCAGGCTATTCGTGAATTGGTACGTGTAAAAAAAATCAAGCACGTCACAATTATTGGTGCAGGTTTGATTGGGATGGAAGTAGCGGATGCATTAGCAGGACCCCGTTTGAAAGTAACAATCTGCGAAGCTTTGCCTCAAATTTTGCCGAAATTGCTGGATGCGGATATGGCAGCGATGGTGGAGCGGCAAGTCCGGGCAAAGGGCGTCGAAATATTTTTAGGGTCAGCCGTTCAATCGTTAATTGCCGGAGAAGACGGCGCAGTGGCGAAAGTCAAAACAGCGACTGGCGAAATCGATACCGAGGCAGTCATTCTTGCGATCGGGATGCGGCCGGCAGTAGAGCTTGCCCGTGATGCCGGGTTAAGTATAGGAATTACCGGAGCGATCAAAGTGAATTCCCAGCTTCAGACGGATGATCCGTATATCTATGCGGGCGGCGATTGTGTAGAAAATTTAGATCTCATAACAGGTGAGCCGATATACTCCCCGCTGGCATCGACGGCCAATAAGCATGGCAGAGTCATCGCCAATAATATCGCTGGTCAAACAACAGTATTTCCGGGCGTTAATAAAACATCGGTATTGCAATGTTTTGATTACAATATTGGACGCACAGGTTTAGGGGAAGATGAGGCTATCCATAAGGGATTTGAAACCAGCACCGTCCTTATTTCGGGCTATGACGCAACGCATTATTTTCCGATGCATGACAAGGTAAAGGTAAAGCTAATCGCTGAGAAAAAGTCCGGAAAGATTTTGGGAGCTCAGGTACTTGGTGAAGGGGAAGTCATCAAACGTCTGGATGTTTTAGTAACGGCTATGAAATACGGCGCTGACCTGGAGGACGTAGCCAGTCTGGATTTGGGTTATGCACCACCGTTCTCCACAGCTATCGATTTAGTGGCTCATGCAGCCAATGCCTTGCAGAATAAAATCAAGGGTCTTGTTCCCAGTGTATCCACTCAAGAACTCATGATGATGTTGCAAAATAAAGAGAGTTTTCAATTTCTTGATATCCGTACTTGGGACGAAATTCAAAACAAGCCAATCTCTTATGAGAATAAAATAGAAATACCCCTTAATGAACTTAATAAACGCTGGCCGGATTTACCAGCCAACCAAAAACTCATCACAGTATGCGAATTGGGGATCCGCGGGTTTGAGGCGGCTTGTTTGCTTAAGGGCAAAGGAATGAGTAATGTATTTTTTCTGGAAGGCGGAGTTTCTGCCTTGGCTTCGGATTAAGTTAGTGTCGCTAATGATTATGTGTATCAGTTTGGAGGTGATTTTATGTATATTGTTTCGATCAATGAAGATCTATGTTCAGGCTGCAATCAATGTGCACCGAATTGTCCGGCTAAAATACTTGGCTTTGAAGACGGAAAAGCTGTCATTACCGGTGACGACAGCGAATGCATGGGCTGTGAGTCCTGTGTCGTTGTTTGTCCGACAGAGGCAATTTCTATCATGGAAATTTAATTCAGTAAAAATTAAGAAATTGGAGGCAATACAATACCATGACAGAGAAAAAAACACCCCAAATGGATGAATTGGAAAATGGAAAATGGCCTAGTTTTGTAACGGAAATAAAAAAGGCTGCCGTAAAAAACCCTGCCGCAGAAGAACTTCTTCAACTTTTAGAGAAATCCTACGAGGATAAAATCGGCCACTGGAAACACGGAGGAATCGTCGGGGTCAGAGGGTACGGCGGCGGTGTCATCGGGCGTTATACGGACGTTCCGGAAGAATTCCCGCATTTGGCCGAATTCCATACCATGCGTTTAAGTGCACCTTCAGCCTGGTTTTACAATACCAAGACACTGCGGAGGATTTGTGATATCTGGGAAAAGCACGGAAGCGGGCTCACTAATTTCCATGGATCTACCGGAGATATTATTATGTTAGGGATGAACACGGAACATATCCAGCCTGCTTTTGACGATTTTTCTGAGGCAGGGATCGACCTTGGGGGATCCGGATCCTGTTTGAGATCACCCAGCTGTTGTGTCGGTCCTGCTCGTTGCCAGAATGCCTGCTATGATACGTTAGAAGCCTGTTACAACATCACAAATGAATATCAGGATGAACTGCATCGTCCGATGTGGCCCTATAAATTCAAATTTAAGTTTTCCGGCTGCGCGAATGATTGCACAGCCTCGATCGCCCGTTCGGACTGTTCGGTTATTGGGACGTGGAGAGATTCTATCATTATCGACCAGGAAGCTGTGAAGCAATACGCCGCGGAGGGCATGAATATTCAGGAGCGCGTCTGCGACAAATGCCCGACCCGCGCTTTGAAATTCAACCATGATACCAAAGAACTCGCTGTCATCGCGGAAGATTGCTCGCGCTGCATGCACTGCATCAATGTTATGCCGAAAGCGGTCAAACCTGGCAAGGAAAAAGGCGCAACGATTCTGCTCGGCGGAAAATCCACGATCGTACAGTCTGCATTTATGTCTTGGGTTATCGTACCATTTATGAAAATGGAAAACGAAGACGATTATGCCGAATTTAAAGACATGATGGCTCGTATTTGGGAATGGTGGGATGAAAACGGTAAAACACGTGAGCGCATCGGTGAGACTGTTTATCGTCTGGGTATGGGTAGGTTCCTGCGCGAAGTTGGTCTGCCGCCTGTTCCGCAAATGGTATTCCGCCCGCGTGCTAATCCGTACGTCTTCTGGCAAAAAGACGAGATCATTGAATAGTGTTTTTTAATGATCCGAGTCATTTGTTGCGGCTCTCGAAAATTATATGAAAAGGTGGAACTTGAAAATGGCAAAACTCGATCAAGGCCCAATAAATTATAAAGATATGCTTCCTCCGATCATTGCGGAGAATTATGGCCAATGGCAATATCATGAGATTCCCCGTCCGGGTTTGCTGAAGCATGTTGCGGAAAGCGGCGCGGAATTATACAGTGTTCGGGTCGGATCGCCACGCTTGGTAAGTCTCGATTTTGTTCGGGAAATCTGCGATATAGCGGATACTTTTTGTGACGGTTATCTCCGTTTTACCAGCCGGAATAATGTGGAGTTTCTTGTTTCCGATCCGACGAAAGTCGAGCCTCTAATTGCAGAATTAGAAGCGAAAGGATTCCCTGTCGGCGGTACTGGCGCAGCTCTCGGCAATATTGTTCACACCCAGGGATGGGTCCATTGCCATACCCCTGCGACGGACGCTTCTGGGGTCGTTAAAGCGGTCATGGATGATCTTTTTGAATATTTTGGTTCGATGAAACTTCCGTCAAAATTACGGGTCGGATTAGCTTGCTGCCTTAATATGTGCGGGGCCGCGCATTGCAGTGATCTTGCTATTGTTGGTGTCCATCGGACCGTTCCCCGGATTAATCATGAGAAGATCAGAAAGGGAACTGAGATCCCCAGTCTGGTTGCCAGCTGTCCTACCGGCGCGATTCGTCCGGATCCGAAAAATAAGAGTGTTATTGTTCACGAAGAAAAATGCATGTATTGCGGAAACTGCTATACAATGGCTCCGGGGATGGAAATCATGGATGCCAAGAATGACGGCTGCGCGATCCTGGTGGGTGGAAAAGTCTCCAACGCCCGGACAAATCCCAGTTTCTCCCGGATGGTTATCCCCTTCCTCCCCAATAATCCGCCGCGCTGGCCGGAAGTTACCGCTGCAGTTCGGAATATTGTTGAGACATGGATTGTCAACGGTCGCAAAGGAGAACGCCTGGGAGAATGGATTGAACGGATCGGCTGGGAAAAGTTCTTTACGCTTACCGGTATTCCATTCTCAGATAAGCTGATTGATGATTACATCTTCTCCAGAGAAACCTTCCGCACCTCAGCCACATTTAAGTATTAATCATGAACGCTTGGAAAGGGGGACTTTTGTCATGGAAAAAGGTCCTGCAAACCCTATTATCAAAGAAAAGGTCGTCGCTTATCTGCATACGGTTCAAATGGCTAAGAGCAAAGATGTTGCTGCCGCTATTGGGGAAAAGAAAGCAGACGTCGATCTTGCAGCGAAAGAACTGGCGATAGAAGATGTCATTGAGTATTTATATATCACCACAAGTTTTCTGGCGATTAAAGGTAAAGTCGGCACACCGGAATAGGCCTCCGGTGTGCAGGCCAAATATCTAAATTGAGAGGAAGAATGGCATGAATATCCTCTTTGGAGTGGTAATTCCATATGTTGTCATTGTTTTATTCCTGGTTGGTATGATCCTGCGCGTTATAGCCTGGTTGAAAATACCAATCCCGTTTAAACTAACGCTTTTTCCCGCTCCGAAAAACAGGGGTGGGGCTGCAGTTGATCTGGTTAAAGAAAGCGTTGGCTTCAAAACGCTGTGGAGAGGGAATAAAAATCTGTGGTTTATGTCCTGGCTATTCCATATCTCTTTAGCCTTCATCCTGATCGGTCATTTTTTTGGCATCGGTTTTTTGGGCCAGCAATTCATTCTGTTTGGTGCAAGTTCTGAAGAGAGCATGCGTTTGTCGGTTTTGTTTGGAACCTATGCCGGGGTCGCGTTATTATTAGGATTAATGCTTTTGGCCATTCGCCGCACCGCATCTCCGACCTTGCGTTTTATTTCATCGTTTGCCGATTATTTCGTCTTAGTTCTGTTACTCGGCATTGTCGGCAGCGGGATGTATATGCGGCTGTTTCATGAAATCACGTATGAGGCTGTGCAAAGTTACCTGCTCGGGCTCATCACCTTCCACCCGGTTCCATTACCGGATAATACGGCGTTTGTCTTTCATTTCACTGTTGTCCAGCTGCTTTTGCTTTATTTTCCATATTCCAAGCTTGTCCATTCCTGTGGGATTTTCTTTAGCCGCTGGTTGATTGTCAGACCGCACGAAAGACAGGTGACGTTGAAATGAGTGAGAAGGTAAGGATTCCGTACGAAACAAAAGAAAAAGACCTGAAGGATATGTTTTTGTATCCGGTAGCAGTGGAAGATCAGCCAAGGGCTGCGATCACGCTGCTTGGCGAAATGCTCAAATATAAAAGGTCGTTAAAATTGTACCTGGATGTTTGTACGCACTGTGGGGCGTGCGTGGAACAATGCCATTCTTATCTCGGGACTAAGGACCCCTACAACATGCCCGTCGCCCGTGTAGATTTGGTCCGCAGCATCTATAAGAAAGTATTTGGTCCGGGTCCATCCTTCTTAAGGGACTGGGACGGGGCGAAAGCAATAAGTCAGGAAACCATTGACCTCTGGTACACGTACTTTCATCAATGTAACCAATGCCGTCGCTGTGCAATGTTCTGCCCCAAAGGTATTGATACCGCAGAGGTGACGATAGCCATACGTGAGATTCTGGCTCATCTGGGCCTCGTCAGCAGGTTCCATGCCGGAATTGTCAAGAATATGAATAAAACGGGCAATAATATGGGCACACCGCATCCTGCCATTATGGATGGGATTGAGTTTTTGGAAGAAGAACTGAAAGAAGAAACCGGATTAGATATCCCGATTCCCATGGATCAAGAAGGTGCTGAAGTTCTCTTTAACCCCTCGTCATCCGACCTCTTTAACAATACTGACGGTTTGATGGCCGTTGCGAAAATATTCTATAAGGCGGGGGTATCCTGGACACTAAGCTCACAGATAACTGAAACAGCCAATTTCGGGTTATTCTTCCACGAACCGACATTGCGAGAGCACAGCCGTCGTTTGGTTATGGCGGGGAAAGAACTTGGTGTCAAAAGACTGGTTGCCGGTGAATGCGGTCACGGTTGGAGGACCTGGCGCATGTTCACCCAGACCCTCAATGGGCCGCTGCCCTTTCCGGTTCTGCATTTATTTGAAGAGGTTCTGGGTTATTATCGTGCTGGCAGGATCCAATTCGATAAAACAAAGAATCCGGAAGTCGTAACCTATCATGACCCGTGCAACTATGCGCGTGCCGGGGATCTGATCCAACAGCCGAGAGAACTTTTAGCTGCATGTGTTCAAAATTTCAAGGAGATGACCCCAACGGCCCAATACAGTTTTTGCTGCGGCGGCGGTTCAGGAATCCTGATGGATGAGGCGAAAGATATTCGGATGGCCTTAGGACAACCCAAAGCGGAGTGTGTCCGAAGTACCGGAGCGGAAATTCTCTGTGCACCCTGCGCGATTTGTAAAGCGCAGCTTCCCGACGTGATGAAACATCACAAGGTGGATGTCAAAGTCAAAGGTTTAAGTGATCTTTTAGGACGGGCGCTTATATTGTAGCTTCTTTATCTAGCGCTGAATAATACAATTAAATGATTTATGGAGGTAAAACATTATGGCAGAGTTAAATGTTAATGGCGTCGTTATTGCATTGGACGAAGACGGTTTTATGGAAGATGGCGATTTGTGGAATCCTGATGTAGCCCTTGCTCTGGCTCACACGGAAGAGGTTGAAGAGCTTACTGATGAACATTGGGTAATTATTAATTACTTGCGCGATTACTATCAAAAGTTTGGTGTCGCGCCAATGATCCGTAAAATTACCAAAGAGACAAAAATTGATCTGAAAAGAATATATGAGCTTTACCCAAGCGGTCCTGCTAAAGGTGCTTGTAAAGTTGCGGGACTGATGAAGCCGACTGGTTGCGTATAAACAATGAACGCCCAACATACAAAAATGGTTAATCGTCTTGTAATAGCTGCACCCCAAGGGCGGACCGGCAAAACGACAATAACCTTGGGACTTCTGCGTGCATTTCGCCGCAGGGGTCTCAAGGTTCAGCCATTTAAAAAAGGACCGGATTACATTGACCCCAGCTGGTTGTCAGCTGCCGCAGGTATGGCCTGCCGTAATCTGGACGCTTATTTTATGGAGCCGGAAACAATCTGTAAGTCAGTTTTTATGGCAAAGGATAATTGTAATTTAGCCATTATTGAAGGCGCGATGGGCTTGTATGACGGCCTTGACCTTGCCGGCAGCAGTTCTACTGCCGAGATCGCCAAAATAACCCGAACACCGGTTGTCTTAGTACTTGACGCTTCACGCATGACACGCAGTGCCGCGGCCATTGTCTTGGGGTGTCAGCATTTTGACCCTCAGGTAAATATTTGCGGCGTTATTTTAAATAAAGTTAGCAGGCTCCGCCATGAAACAATCTTAAGGGAAGCGATTGAAACTTTTTGCCATGTCCCTGTCTTAGGGGCAATCCCCAAAGATACAGGTTTAAATATTCCGGATAGACACCTTGGACTTATTACTCAGGGGGAGAGTAATGAAAGCGACCGGTTGTTGGATTACTTTGCAGATATTATCAGCATGAATGTTGACTTGGATAGTGTGTACCAAATAGCAGCTTCCCAACCTGGAGCAATCATATACGATGCCAATGACACATTACCACAAATTACTCCGATTAATGAACGTCAAAAAACGGTTAAGATCGGGGTACTAAGGGACAAGGTCTTTAGTTTTTATTACCCGGAAAATATAAACGAATTGGTCCGGTTGGGTGCGCAGATTATAGAGATTGACAGTCTTACTGAGCCTAGCTTACCGGCAGATCTGGATGCGCTTTATATTGGCGGTGGATTTCCTGAAGTATTTGCGGCTGATCTGGAAAAAAATGATGCTTTTCGCATAGCAATAAAAGAGGCTGTGGAATCATACCTGCCGGTTTATGCCGAGTGTGGTGGGCTCATGTATCTGGGACGTTCCATGACGGTTAATGAACAAACGCACAGCATGGTTGGTGCTTTACCCTTCGATGTTATAATGGAAGCAAAGCCGCAGGGTCACGGATATACTTTGCTCGAAGCTGCTGAGTCTAATCTATGGTTTGATCCCGGAACAACGATAAAAGGCCATGAATTTCATAATTCGCGTTTGATCGATTTGGATCCGGCTATAGCCTTCGCTTGCGAAGTCAAACGGGGTAATGGGATTGACGGCTTTCATGATGGCATCATCTATAAGGGCGTATTTGCTTCGTATAATCACCTGCATGCCTATGGAAATCCTCAATGGGCAAAACACTTTGTCAGTAATGCAATGAATTACCGTTCAGCTAAACATTTGCAAGAAGTATTAGGCTAGGCTTCCTACCGCTGATAGCCATTGCATTGCCGTGGTAAATTAACCTGTTATCAGGTATACTTAAAGAGAATTCAGACAAAGGAATAGCTTCTTGGGTATTATCGATAGGGGGAAGTAGGTTATGTGGGAACAGCAGTTTCTTGTATTTAAAGAGGTTGCCGAAACAAGAAATATTACCCTTGCCGCCAAACGGCTTCATATGAGTCAACCAAGCATCAGCATTCAGATCCAAAATTTGGAGAGCCAATATGGAGCCAAATTTTTGGAGCGGACAAACAAAGGGGTAACCCTTACCCATGCCGGCAAGATCTTTTATCAATATATTTGTCAGGTGATCCAAGTCATGAAAGAAGCGGGAGAGAAAATCGCTGATTTGACTGAGGATAAGCGCGGAATGATTTATATCGGAGCGACCTTAACTATCGGCGAATATTTGTTGCCGCATATTCTGGGTTACCTGTATCGAATTCGGCCCGATATCGATTTCAAGGCTAAAATTGCCAATACCGAAATCATCGCCCAAGATGTGATTGAAAAAAAGATTCACATCGGCTTAGTCGAAGGCCCTGTTCCTCAGAACCCGGAACTGGTTGTCGAAAGTTTTTGGCAGGATGAGCTCGTTGTGGTTGTACCTTATCATCATCCATGGGCTTCACGTTCGAGTGTGACGCTTACTGAGTTGTCGATGGAAAGAATGATAACTCGCGAACAGGGATCCGGGACCCGTAAGGTTATGGAAATGGCCCTGGAAGAAAGAGGGATAGATCCGGATGAACTAAATATCACCATGGAACTCGGCAGCACACAGGCAGTAAAGCAAGTTGTCTCAGCCGGACTTGGCATCACGATCATATCAGCATTGACTGTCGCTCAAGAGTGTAATCAGAAGATTTTAAAAGCGATCAGGATTCAAGGCTGCCCTTTATATCGGCCTTTAAATATTCTGACCCACGCTCAGACCTATCAGACGAAAGAGGAACGTTATTTTATTGACTTTTTGCATAACCGGGAACAGCTTACGGACATTCTCCAAGCCAATACTGCGAAGGATGAACCTTGAGCTGACCGAGTAGACGATAGAAAATATCAATAGAGGAGTGAAGAAGTTGGCTATTGGGATTATTCAATGTGGGGTCTGTGGTTTTACGCTTAACGTCGAAGCGAAGAAAGATATCAGTGAAGCAGATTCACGCAGCAAAATTATTAAATTAAAGATAACAAGCGACTGTCCGAACTTCAAGAAAATGGCCGATGAGTTGACGGAAGTTGATGCCTATAAGGAAATGTTCAATAAACTGCATACGGGAAAGGTATATGAGATATTTGCTAAATACAGCCCGCATCCCAGCTGTCCCGGAGTATCCGGAATATTGAAGACAGTGGAAGTGGAAGCAGGATTAGCCTTAGTCCAAACTGCAAGCATGAGCATATCAAAGTGAGTAAATTACTTGTAAAATGAATGCAGTTAACAAATCACATTACGATAAATGATGTTAATAAGGGGATAACGCTGCGTGGACAGGAATTGTACGATTGGACTTGTACAGATGGAAGCCATCGTAGGCCAGACCCAAGCCAATCTGGCCAAAATAATCTGTTTGGCGGAAGAAGCGGCAGGTAATGGTGTTGACATTCTTTGCTTTCCGGAGATGTCCTTGCATGGTTATTCAACAAGAGAAGCGGTAAAACTGGCCGAACCGATATCCGGGGATAATGTACGTAAAATATCAGAATGTGCGGTTCGGCTGGGAATGACCTTATTAGTTGGCATGGCTGAAGAAACAGGGAGCGGGAAACCTTATTTAACCCATATTGTGGCGTTCGCTAGTGGAGAGATCGGAGCTTATCGCAAAACGCATCTTGGCCGAAGTGAAAGTAATTATTTTACTCCTGGCCAGGAATTTCCCGTCTTCCAATCCCACGGTACTAACTTCGGGATCGGAATCTGCTGGGATTGGCATTTTCCAGAGGTAGGGACGATTTATTCCCTAAAGGGGGCCGAGGTTTTATTTGCTCCGCATGCCTCACCTAAGATTATCGGAGATAGAAAAGAAATTTGGCTGCGTTATCTACGGGCCAGGGCTTATGATAACTCCGTATACTTTGGCGCGTGTAATCTATTGGGGCAAAACGGTATGGGCCAGGAATTCCAGGGAGGTGCTCTTCTACTTAATCCCAAAGGCGAGATATTAGCCGAACAATTTAATGGTAAAGGGATTCTTACATGTGAATTAGCAGCGGAACCGATAAACTGCTTGCGCCAACGTAAAAGCAAGACGATGAAAGAACTCTTTTTTCTTGCTTATAGACAAAAAGATCTTTATAGGGAATTACTTGATTTGGAAGTATCTGAGAATAATGCTAATTTGATATAGAGAAACACTATGCTACAAGCGCAAAAAAAATTGACAAGACGATAAGAATAGTATGTTCATTATTTTATTTCACAGGAGTGATAAAACATGCGTACTGAACACTTGGAGATTCTTGTTGAATTAGCTAGAACCCAATCGATGTCCCTTGCCGGTAAATATCTTCACATTTCCCATCAGGGGATCAGCAGTTCGATTGCCCGTTTAGAGGATGAACTGGGAGTGACCCTTTTAACTCGGACTAAAAATGGCGTCTTTCTAACGGAAGCCGGGCAAGAATACGTTGATTTGATGAATCAATTTTTGATTGAGTTAGCTGCCTTGAAACAAAAAACAACCAAAAGGCAGCATGAAAAACCTAGCGACTTGGAAGGCTTTCTGACAATATATAATACCCATCCTTTTAACATTGAAATCCTGCCAAATACCATTTTAGGTTTTTGCAGAAAATACCCTAAGATAAAACTAATCAGCAGGGAAGTGCACACGACTCAAGTTATTAAAGCAGTTGAGGATGGTGATTCAGAAATTGGTTTAGTTATGCTGCTTGAGGGGACAAATAATGAACTCGCAGAGAAGACCTCATTGAAATTCGAAAAACTTTTTATTAACCCAATCTATGGGTTGGTGTCAAAAGATTTAGCGATCTCATCAAGAAAATCGGTGTCCTTTAAAGAATTGCTAAAATACCCGCTCGTTGCTTTTTTGGATTCCAGGAATATCGTCATCAAACATATTTTGTCAAACCCTGATATTTACGGAAAACCAAAAGTTGTTCTCGATTCGGATGATACGAAAACCCGAAGTAAGATTATTTCTGAGGGTGGTGCAGTGGGGTTTACTAATAAATACGCCTTGAGCATGCGAGATGAATTTCCTGAGAATGTTGTTGCGATTCCAATAAATGATAAATTGAATTTTGTCTGTGGTTATATTCGAAATGTCCAATATGATTTAACACTTGCAGCCGAGGCATTTATTGAATTTCTTAAGACGAATATTAAATAGTTTTCTTCGGACGTTAAATTGAAGTAAGCACGCGTTTTGAAATAAGGAATCACTTTTGGGAGAGTTTAGATTTAGGTAACTCCTAAAAGAATTCCTTTTTATTATGAAAAAAAGCATGCCAAGTAATACAAAAAATAGTTGAAACAGTAAGCAATATAATGTTGTAACAGTGGCATTTTTTTGTTTCTGGACGAAAGCAGGACAAATAACCATAATGTAACCATCAAGACTGTTTTGGTTTTATTATGCGACATGGCAAGAGCGGAAAGGAGGATTCAGCGGAGCTTTATCATGTCACAAAAGACAAGGTCTCAGTGGTGATTATTTACCCTGAAACAAAAACAGAGACAGGAATTATAGGGAGGTTTATTTATGGAGCAAAGAGTTAAAACCGGAGCGACTATTTCTTATGGACTCATTTTATTTGCATGGGGACTCCTCTTTTCCATGAATACAGCGTTTTGGGCGTACTTCATGACAGATATACAGAAGATGCCTACGATTTTGATGGCTAAAACCTTGCTTGTAGCGAATGTTGTAGACTTTTGTATGGTTATTGTTGCTAGTATCCTGTTGCAAAAACTTTATCCGAAAGTAAAGTATAGTACATGGCTGTTGGTAGGACCGATCGTTGTAGCTGTTGGTTTTGCCGTGATGTTTGCCCCTGTTGGCGACATCTCTGTGACGGCTAAAGCAATCCTGTTTGGCGGTGCTTACTGTATTCAAGCGGGATTCCAGAATATCGCCTTTGGTGCTGTAAACACAATGGTTCCGCTTATGGGGAAACATCCACTTGACAGGGCTGCTTTCTCGGCAAGAAAAGCTGTCGGCACCAACGCGGGAAAATTAGTATATGGTGTTATCACCGTGCCGATGATCATGGCGATCAACGGTGGAGTAAAGGCTTCGGCGAATGGTTATTTTGCCATTGTTATTCTTTATGGAATCGTCTTTATTGCTGCCAATTATTTGATGTATCGCTATTCCAGAGAGGCTGATATCGCCTTGGCTTCGGAGTATATTAAAAGCGATAAAAAATCAGAACCGCTGCTTGAGTTGTTTAAAATATTCTTTACGAACAGACATCTTCTAGGAATCATAATTGGTGACATCGTCCGCATCCTGGCTCAGTTTATTACCTGGGGTCTCGGTGTATACTACTTCATGTACGTACTGAAAAGTATGCCGTTATTTGCAGTTTTTCTTACGACGGTCAGTGTCGCAGGGCTTTTAGGTTCGATTGTCGGAGAGATCCTCGCCCGGAGGTTCGATAAACGGTATGTTTATGCAGCAGGTTTAGCCATTTTGTTCTTGGCGCATTTAACGAACTTCGTCTTATTCCCAAAGGTTGCCGTTACTTTTATGGCTGTGTTGGATGTTGGATATTTCGGAATGGCGATCGCCAACGCCTGTGCTATTGCGATCACGTCTGAAGCCGCACTTTATTCCGAACTAAAAACAGGTAAGGAAGTTAAAGGGTTCCTCATGACGATGGCTATTCTTGTTCCGAAGGTTTCTAATATTATCAGTGGCTCTGTGCTTGGATTTGGTCTGGCTGCTATCGGTTATGTTGCCAAAACGCCGATGACCGCTGAACAGCTGGTTGGATTGAACAAACTGATAAATTTCATTCCGGCAGCATTCTTGGCAGTGGGTATTATCGCGATCCTTACACTGAATAAACTATCTACAGCCAAAGTAAATGAAATGCAAGTAAAGATGGCCGAAAAAAATAATATATCCGCCTGATTTTAATGTCTTATTGTAGCATGGACAGATAGGATTGAGGCCTATCTGTCCGCGGCTTTCTCTTTGTTTTGAATCGTATTCTTGAGATTATTAATGTTGTTCTTTGCCAATAGGAAAGTAATTGCTAAACAGGATATGAAGGGAGCTTGTGTTATTATGGCTTCAGTAATTAGCGGTGGCCCAGGCTATTTTGACGGAATGAAATTAGGAAAAACGCATAAAAGGTTCTTATGGCTGGCAGCTATCGTCTATATTTTCGATCAAGCAGACAATGCTACGTTTATGTATGCAGCACCATCGTTAATGAAGGTCTTGCATATTACGCCGCAACAGATTGCGAATATTAATTCAATGAACTTTTTCGGTATGTTTTTAGGTGCAATCTTCGGTGGTTGGCTTTCGGATAAGATCGGACGCAAAAGAGCAATCATGACGACGGTGACGATTTTTTCTGTGGGGTCTTTTCTGAACGCTGTAGTTTCAACATATCATTTGATTGCTGCAGCGCGGTTGATTACCGGCTTCGGAGTCATAGCGACAGTCGTCATCGCCATGGTATATATCGCTGAAATGATGCCGTCGGAAAACAGGGGCAAATATCAAGGTATTACCATTGCATCAGGTTCAATCAGCCTTCCCCTGCTTGGTTCATTTGCTGCTTGGATTATCCCCAAAGGTCCAGATAACTGGCGAATCATCTTTTTAGTTGGATCCCTTGGAATATTTCTATTAATCCTTATTCATTTCTGGTTTAAGGAGTCCCCACGCTGGCTGCTGTCTAAAGGCAGAGCCAAAGAAGCGGAAGCACTGGTTGAAGAGATTAGCGGACGCAGACTTGATTTGAGTGAAGAATATAAGAAAATTCCTAAGAAAGGAAGTAATGCCGAAGCATTAAGAGTAATGCTCAGCAAAGAGTATTTTCGCCGGACTTTTGTCCTTTTCTTTTTAACGTTTGGCATTAGTGGCGGATCAATATTTCTGACTAATTTTTACACGACTGCCCTGACGATGGGCGGTATGGCGATGACGACGGTCTTGACCGTTACAGCTTTATCGTTTTGGGGAATTCCTGTCGGCGATTATACATCATCCTTTTTTAGCGACCGTGGCGGTCGTAAAATGCCGATCTTCATCTTTGCCCTTATTGAAGTCGTTACTTTCTTTGTTGCCGGGGCAACTTTCTTGCCAGGAGTAATTGTGATTGCCCTGTTCATTCAAAAAATCTTCGGAGCGGGCGCAACCACGATGGTATGGACCTATCTTGCGGAATCATTCCCGACGAATGTACGGAATAACGTTGTCGGATTTATCTTTGGGACTGTCCGCTTATTAGTATCCGGAATACAGTTAACTCTTCCAACGCTGTATTTGACATTGGGGTGGTTTGGTATGAATGCAGCCAATGGTGCTGTCATTCTTATTTGCGCACTGATTGCCTTGGTCTGGGGCGAAAGAACGAGCAAAAAATCTTTGGAAGAGTTAAACCGTCAAGTATAAACACAGCATAAGTATCTGTTAATCATATCCCTTTCTTCATATATTAGGTTGCCTGCGCAAACAAAGAGGCAACCTAATCTTTTTATGTGTCCGGAATAGATATTATCCAATATGTAAAATGCAGCTTTTTTGTTGCTCTGTTTTCCTGCAAGACGTACAGCTTTTTGTTTCTGGACGTAAAAAAAAAGCGCGCGCTATAATTTAACTGTATTATTCTAGGATATACTTTTTTCTCGTCTAAGGGTACCACATGAAAGTTATAAGGAGGCAAAGGAATGAAAAGAGAAGCTTTAGCTAAAAAACTTTTGGTTTTGGGGATAGACGGAATGGATCCCCGATTCA
Source organism: Dehalobacter sp. DCM (assembly GCF_024972775.1). Lineage (NCBI taxonomy): Bacteria > Bacillati > Bacillota > Clostridia > Eubacteriales > Desulfitobacteriaceae > Dehalobacter > Dehalobacter sp. DCM. The sequence goes on from NZ_CP092282.1 coordinate 1,333,246, forward strand.
CAAAAGTAATGCTGGAAAAAAACAAAATGCCGAATCTGAAGAAAATCATTGAAAAGGGATCTGCAAGAGAAGACCTTACCATGCTCGGTGGACATCCAACGATTACTCCTCCGATGTGGACAACGCTATCTACCGGTGCATATCCATGTACGCACGGAATTACCTGCTTTTTCCGTCAGACGGATGAAGGTTTGGATTTACTGGAGTACAATTTGGATTCAACAAAATGTCATGCTGAAGCGTTGTGGAATGTTTTTGCCGAAGCAGGTAAAAAAACCCTGGTTTGGCATTGGCCCGGTTCTTCCTGGCCTCCGACTTCTGACAGCCCGAATCTCCATGTTGTTGACGGTACAAGTCCTGGCAGCGTCAATATGTCGATTGCCCATCTCGAAGGAGAAATCGTCTTAGTCGCCAGTCCGAATGTTGAAGAACCGTTATTCAGGGCTAAAGCTGCATGTGATACCAATGTTCCATGCGTTATAACGGATGCGGAAGTCAGCAATGCCAAAGGAAAAGATGATATGGCTCAGATTGATTCCCCTGTAATGAAAAACTTGATTGTTTTCCCTGAAGATGGTAAAGAAGGCGGAACCGACGCGCCGTTTGATGCTGCTGTTTCACCGATCATTGATCCTAAAGGATGGGAAAATGCTCCGGAAGGCGCGAAAGAGTTTTATGCGATGTTTGCCGGCGGCTTAATTCGTAGACCATGCCTGCTTTTGAAAAACGATGCCGGTGTCTATGATCGTATTGCCTTGTATAAGAGCAAGAAAGATAAAGAACCGATTGTGGTTGCTGCAAAAGGGCAATATGTTCGCGATATATTTGATGAAGGCATAAATAGACAAGGGACAAGATGTAAGGTCAATAGAAATCTGAGAGTGTTGGAATTAAAAGAAGACGGATCTTACGTGAAAATTTGGTTTTCCGCTGCAATGGAATCAGAAAATGATTCTTTATGGCATCCCAAAGAGCTGTATAAAAAAGTAACCCAAAATGTTGGTTACCCTACACCGACTTCCATGGTTGGCGGAGCAGACAGACAGTTAATCCACGACTGCATGTTTGAAAGCTGGAACGCCACAGGTGATTGGCAATCAGCTTCCATCAACTACCTAATTGAAGAAGAAAAGTATGATGTTGTTTTCTCCCATTTCCATAATATCGATTTGCAAAGCCATATGGTCGCCGCCTTCTTGAAAGATGGTCACGGAAATTTGAAACCGGAAGACTATGTCGGATTCTATGAAGATATGTATTTACAAACCGATGAATATTTAAGCAAATTTATGTACTTATTAGACGAAGGTTGGACTATTTTCATCGTCAGTGACCATGCTTTGGTCTGCGCTGAGAATAAGTCTCCATATTTGGGCGATCCGACCGGAATTAGCGTTGGTTTCATGCGGGATTTGGGCCTGACTGCTGTGAAAACAGATGAGAACGGAAATCTTTTGCACGAAATCGACTGGGAGAATACAAAAGCAATCGCCCAGAGAGCTAATCACATCTATGTCAATCTTAAAGGCCGTGATAAGAATGGTATCATTGATCCTAAAGATAAATATCAGGTCGAAGAAGAGATTATGACAGCGTTATATGGCTATAAACATCCGGAAACAGGACAGCGCGTTATCGCTCTGGCGCTTCGTAATAAAGATGCTTATATCCTCGGAATGGGCGGTCCTGAGTGCGGCGATATCATCTACTTCAAAGCGGAAGGCTACACATATGACCATGGTGATAATCTATCTACCTGCTATGGCGTGCAAAATACGTCGGTTTCACCGATCTTTATCGCAGCAGGACCTGGGATCAAAGAGAACTATGTTACCGACCGTATTGTCCGTGAGGTAGATCTTGCGCCGACAATGGCGGTTCTGGGCGGCGTTCGTATGCCGAAACAATGCGAAGGAGCTCCGGTATATCAAATCTTAACTGAAGAGTTCTAAAAACAAATTATAAACACTTATTACAATAAATGTTTAGATGAAAATGACTTCAAAGATGACACCGATTGGAAGAAGTTGATAATAGGTGTTTGGTATCAAAAAATACCAAACACCTATTATGTTACTTTGCCATTAAAACAAAGGGGGAAGTTGATATGCTTACAAAAAAACAAAATTTGTTGGAGACAATGAAAAGAGATGGTAAGCCAGATCGTTTTGTTATTCAATTTGAATTTATGGAGGTCCTTTTTGATACTCCGTGGGGACTTACCCTGGCACCGTGAGAAATAGGAAAAGATGGGTGGGAGGTAACATTCAGCTACCCTAAAGATCAGATTGGTTCTTTCCCGCTTCATGATCAAGAGCACAAGGTCCTGAAAGATATCACCAAATGGCGAAAACATGTGTACGATGCTGTCACCAAAGAAATTGATAGAATGAGCAGAGAAATGTATTAATGATATCTAACAGATTATGATTTTGTTATAGAATATTTTTATTACAGTAATTTAAAAACGTAATTTTACAGAGGGTTTTAAATAATTTAAAATTAAATGTGACATTATGATGAGATTCGTTTTTGACCATATCCAACATATATAACGAAGGTAAATCGCGGGTTCAGATTATTGATCGGCAAATGATTGGTTCTCAAACGATAGAAGGGTAGGGTAAAACTTTGACGAATATTTATGATCTGTTAATTATTGGCGGCGGTCCAGCCGGACTTTCAGCAGCAATATACGGGGGTAGGGCAAAACTTAAAACGATTGTTGTCAATAAAGGCGAAGTTGGCGGATTGGTCAATACCACCAGAGAAATTGTCAATTATCCAGGTTATATCGAAGTAAGCGGACCTGATCTCATGAAGGATTTTAAAAAACATGCGGAGTCCTTTGGCGTGGAATTCTTAAAGGATCAAGTAATCGCAGCAGATTTAGCTCAAGAACAAAAAGTAATTAGAACTAAAAAAGGGAAAGAACTGGTTGCTAAAGCTGTCATTATCGCCTGCGGAAGTGAGCCGAGGCTCCTGAATATCCCTGGCGAGACTAGGCTCAGGGGGATGGGCGTAGCTTATTGCGCTACGTGTGATGCCGAATTTTTTGAAGGTGAGGATGTTGTTGTTGTCGGCAGTGGTGACCAAGCCATTGAAGAAGGTATCTACATCACGAAATTCGCACGGAAAGTAACCGTCATCGTATTGCACGATGAAGGGATATTGGACTGCAATAAAGTAAGCGCTGATAAAGCCTTTAATAATGAAAAGATGGACTTTGTGTGGAATTCTACCATTGAGGAAGTCTTAGGAGAAGAAAATGTTGAAGGGATAAAAATTAAAAATATTAAAACAGGGGATTCTTCCACATTAACATGTCAGGGAGTGTTTTTCTTTGTCGGTATGATTCCTTCAACGGGATTTTTGAAGAATACCGACATGGAAATGGATAAAAGGGGGTATATCCCGGTTAATGATCTTATGGAGACGAATATTGAAGGCATATACGCGGTTGGGGATAATCGCGTAAAGTATTTGCGGCAAGTAGTCACGGCAGCGGGCGATGGCGCTGCAGCAGCCGTTGCTGCTGAACGATACATTGAAGAAATGGATGATTTTAATAAAAACGTGCTCCAAAGCGAGGATAAAGTATTATTATTATTCTTCAATGCGTTCAATAATGAGAGCTTGGATTTCAGCACGTTGCTCGAGGATGTCAATAAGGAATACAGCAGTCCGTATCGGATCGTTAAGGTAGATACCGCGACTAAAAAAATGCTTGCGCAGAAATATGAAATAAGAGAGGTACCGGCAGCCCTGATTATGGATAAGGGGATCAAAATCAAAGAAATAACATGCACGATGGATAGAGAAGAGCTGAAGCTGCAGTTATCGGCTAACTAGTACAACGTTTTTGAAATAACTACATATAAGAATATCTCAATCATTTACTTCAAATTAGGTCTGCGTGCCACAGTTCCGGCGACAAGCGGGAGCATGGATTGCGTAGCGCAACGGTCCATGAATGGACCTAAGTTAAAATTCGCCATGGAGGGCAAAAGAATTTTGAGAAAAGAGGAGAAAAGGATGTCACTGCAAAAATTAGATTCTGTAAGTTTTGAAGAAATTATTTATGATAACGGAGATCCTTGTTTGGTTATATTTTCCAGGAAAAGCTGTCATGTGTGTCAAGGTGTTGTACCAGTGTTGGAAGAGCTAGAGCCCAAATACCGAGGGAAATTTGCTTTCTATTACGTCGATATTGAAGATAATCCGCCATTATTTCAGAGATTTTCTCTCAAAGGAGTCCCTCAGATACTGTTCTTCAATGAGGGTGAATATGCTGGGAAATTAGCCGGAAAAGTAGAAGATGACCAAGTGGAGGAAAAGATAGAGGAGATCATCGGTTAAAAACAGCATCATAAGTTATGAAAGGATGGGCTCATTCATTTGAATGCAGCCCGTTTTTTGAGAATCGCTATTATCAATATGATACGAGATCGCTAAAGACCATAAGGAGTGGGGGGGTAGCTTTGTCTATCAGAATGATCGGTATCGATCATGAAAGGGCCTCATTAATAGAACGTGAGATTTTTGCCTTTACGCCTGTCCAGTCCAGGCAGGCAATGGAGACAGTTGTTAAAGACTATGGCGTGGAAGGCTGCGTGATTATATCAACCTGCAATCGTACGGAGTTATGGGTAAGTGAACGGAAAGAATCTCCTGTTGATTTAAAAAAAGTTCTGTTCAATATTAAGCATATCGTGAAAGAAGATTTGGAATGTGATAAACATCTTTTTGTAATTCGTGAAGGCCGGGAGGCTTATCGTCACCTTTTTATGACTGCCTGTGGATTAAAGTCTCAGATTTGGGGTGAAAGTCAGATCCTATCCCAAATCAAAAAAGCAATTGAAGAGGCAAGGAAAGCGAAATCAACAGACATCTATATTGAAAAGCTATTTCAAATGGCTATCACCGCAGCAAAGAAAGTCCAAACCCAGACCCGTTTGACGAAGATTGATGTATCAGTTGCCACAAAAGCGTTGGAGCAGATATTGGGATTCTTCCCGTCATTAGATAACAAACGTTGCCTGGTTATTGGAAACGGTGAAATGGGTAAAAACGTTGCTGAACAACTGGTATCCAACGGAGCCGAAGTATACATCACATTGCGGCATCGTAAACACGGGGCATACATTTTACCGCTAAACTGCATGAGCGTGGATTATGATAAGCGCTATCAAGAATTGACTGAAATGGATGTCATAGTCAGTGTGACTACAAGTCCGCACTATACGATAACAGCGGATTTATTAGCAAAATCATTATTAGCAAATTCAACGCCAAAGATTCTCATTGATCTTGCTGTCCCACGGGATATCGATCCGGCAGTGAAGGAATTGAATAATCTCAAACTGCTGGACATGGACACATTAGGCTTTGGTAAGGAAGAGTATAGAAATCAGAACGTATTAACAGACGTATATGAAATTATTGATGAGTATATTGGCAGATTTGTAGAATCAATCGAGATTCGTAATTACCTTCCGATCCTACAACAAATATCAAATTCCACGTCGGAGCGAATATGTCAAAATATGCAGGCAGATCTCGAGAGTCTTGCTATTAGTGAGGAAGAGAAACGCAGACTTGAAAACAGATTAATCCAGATTGTTGATAAAGCTGTGATATCCGTATTGTTTGGTCTTAAAGATAGTATTAATCGAAACCAATGGAATGAATGTTTTACAAATTTGGTTAAGATGGTTAGGTGATATCTCGCAGGGAAAAGAAAGATCAACAATCTCTATATAAATACTAGGAATTGATTGCTTCTTAATATCAAATGCTTTATAATACACTTGTACAACCTTTAGACAGGAGGATAATCACATGATTACCAAAGATATGGTCATTGGCCAGGTTCTAAAACAGCACCCTGAAACTGCTGAAGTATTTTATGCATTAGGCATGCATTGTCTGGGCTGTCCGTCTTCAACCATGGAGAGTGTGGAAGGTGCGGCGATGACTCATGGTAAGAACCCGGATGAATTGGTCTCGGAACTGAATAAAGTCATCGGACAATAAATAAATGATGTACCTGTTAAGCGATTTTTGGCTTAACAGGTTTTTTCAGCATAAGTCAAAATCGACATTGATGTCGATTTTGACTTTTTTGTCTAACGAAAACCACCTGCTATGCAGGTGGTTCAAGAGGGGACAACGGGGACGTAGCACTTGTCTCCTTTTGCAAAAGGAGACAAGTGCTACGTCCCCGTTGTCCCCCTGCCCGTTGTCCTCCTGCGTCCCCCTGTGCATTATCTAATATATGCAGTATAATTAATTTGGAATGGAAAAGTGTTTCGGTGATAGACAGGAGGGGTACAATGAACGGGCTTGCTTTAGAGGGCGGAGGCGCCAAAGGATCCTATCAAATCGGAGCATGCAAAGCGCTGCAGGAATTAGGCATAACCTATTCGGCAGTAACCGGGACCTCGATTGGCGCGCTGAACGGAGCAATGATTGTTCAAGGGGAGCTGAACAAAGCTTATGATCTCTGGTATGAGATGTCCCCTTCGAAAGTCTTTGACATTGAGGAAGGACGCTTAGAAGAACTCAAGAAGCTGGATATCACCCACGACGGGCTGTTTTATTTTATGAAGAAAGCGAAAGAAATTGCCTCCAGCAAAGGGTTGGATATCTCGTTTATTAAAAAGCTCTTGGCCGATATCGTTGATGAAGACAAGCTGCGAAAATCGGAGATGCTTTTCGGCATCGTGACGATATCCTTGACGGACATGAAACCCCTGGAGTTATTTGTGGATCAGATTGCGGATGGAAAAGTTGTGGAATACCTTCTGGCCAGTTCGAATCTGCCGGCTTTCAAACAAGAGAAAATCGACGGAAAACGCTATACGGACGGCGGTTTCTATGATAATTTGCCCTTGAATATGCTGGTGGAGAAAGGGTATAAGGATATTATTGCCATCCGGACCAACGCCTTAGGACGGCGGAGAAAAGTTACCGACAGCACGGTTGTCGTGGATTACATAGCCCCGGATGAGACACTTTGCAGTGTTCTGGATTTTACCAATGAGCCTGCCAGATATAACCTGAAATTAGGCTATTATGATGTTCTGAAACATTATCGCGGCTATAAAGGCCGAAAATATTATATAGAATCAACGAGGGACGAGGACTATTTTATTGACCTTATGCTCTCGCTGGGCGAAACGAAAATAATTCAGTTGGGAGCAACACTGGGTTTTACGGGTATCCCATACCGCAGGCTGCTCTATGAACACATCATCCCTAAAATCGCGGCCCTCCTCGACCTGAAAAAAGAAAACAGTTATGAAGAAGTGACTATTGCGCTTCTGGAATTTGTTGCACTGGAAAAGAAGCTGGAACGCTTCAAGGTCTATTCATTTCCTAAATTTCTTGATGCTGTAAGAGACTGCTGCTTTACGCAATCCTGTTTTGGTATCAGAGAGGAGCTTGCATTGCCGGCATTCGTCAAACAGAGCAGCGTCCTCCCCAGACCGCTGAAGGAACGTATCCTGCGCGAAGTGGCCTCCCAGCTCTTTAGTTCCCAAAATCGTTTAGTTGCGGAGCTGCCTTCATAATGGCTGCGACAGACTAGTACAACGTATTTGAAATAACTAGACATAAGAATATCTCAATCATTTACTTCAAATTAGGTCTGCGTGCCACAGTTCCGGCGACAAGCGGAGCATGGATTGCGTAGCGCGGCTCTTTGTGCCATGGATGGCACAAGAGCCGAAAGCGGAATGTGGCATGCAGACCAACCTCAGAAAAAAGCTTACGTGTTTGTTTGCCAAGTTATTTAGAATACACTGTACTAGTAGGCCTGGCTTAAGCAGCGTGTCGATGACACGCAATCATATGCAGATCGAACTGAAGTAAGAAAAAATAGGACTTTGCGCCTATTTTTTCTTACTTTTATTTTTTACAAGCAGGATTTTTCAAAAAAATAGAGAATAAGTGGGGTATTGTGGGTGAAAGTGGTAGCAAAGTAAGCCTGGGTGGGGTGAAGATCCATGTTCATGGGGGAATTCCTCCATACGATAGACAATAAAGGCCGGTTGATTATACCAGCAAAATTCCGGGAACTCCTTGGTAATACATCTTTTGTCACCAAGGGTCTGGATAATTGTCTGTTTCTTTACCCTGAACACGAATGGCAGTCCTTTGTCGAGAAGCTTCAGAAGCTCCCCGTTTCACAGCCCAAAGCCCGTGAATTTGTCCGTTTGTTTTTTTCCGGCGCTGTAGAGGGTGAATTCGACAAGCAAGGCAGGATTCTTGTACCGGCTAATTTGCGGGAATACGCCCTATTGGACAAGGATGTCATTGTCGTCGGTGTCATGAACCGAATTGAGATCTGGGATGCAGCCAAGTGGAAAGAATACAGCAAGGCAGCTGCTGACCATTATGATGAGGCGGCGGAATCCCTTGTTGATTTGGGGATCTAGTATCGTAAGCATACATACACGAACGTTAAGGCAGACATACTCTAAGTAGGAACGCTTGTTTGAAGCCCTGTACCCGCTGTCACGAGGTGCGATGCGCGCAGGGTGATGATGGAAAGGATGACCGACGTGGTGTTTGAACATAAAAGCGTCCTGCTCAACGAATCGATAGAGCTCGTGTTAACAGATCCCAACGGTCTTTATGTCGACTGTACCTTAGGCGGAGGCGGCCATTCCGAATGCCTTCTGAATAAATTAAGTCCGGTGGGCAGGCTGGTATGTTTTGATCAGGATGAAATAGCTATTGCTAATGCCCGAAAAAAGTTTGAAGATGATCCCAGGGTCACCGTATTTCGAAATAATTTTGCCGAGATGGAAGAGACCCTTCAGAATAATGGATTACTCCCTGTGGATGGGATCATGTATGATTTGGGAGTGTCTTCCCCGCAGCTCGATGAAGCGGAACGCGGATTCAGCTATATGCAGGACGCCGTCCTCGATATGCGGATGGATCGCCGGAGGTCGCTTACAGCGGAGGAAATCGTCAATACCTGGAGTGTCGAAGACATTGCGGGAATTATCCGGGACTACGGTGAAGAAAACTGGGCGGCACGGATCGCTAAATTCATCGGCGAAGCGCGTGTCACAGAACGCATTCGGACCACAGGACAGCTTGTGGAAATTATCAAAAGCGCAGTACCTGCTGCTGCCCGGCGGGAAGGACCGCATCCCGCAAAACGAACATTTCAGGCAATCCGGATGGCGGTGAACAAAGAACTTGAGGTACTGGAGGAAACGCTGGATCAGGCCTTACGCTGTTTAAAACCGGGCGGAAGGGTGGCCGTGATCACGTTTCATTCTCTGGAAGACCGGATTGTAAAGAATACGTTTCAAACGTGGCTGGGTAAATGTACATGTCCGCCGGGCCTGCCGGTTTGCCGCTGCGGTGCTGAACCCAAGGCTAAACTTGTAAATAAGAAACCGATCCTTCCGTCACAGGAAGAGGAAGATAATAATCCCAGATCACGAAGTGCAAAGCTGCGTGCCGCTGAGAAATTAAGGTCTAAATAGGAGGGGAAGAGAATACGATGATATCAGCACAAAGAAAACTGCAATTCAATGAATCCTTTGCCTACCAGGATGATGTTGAGTATCGCGTTCCGGTAAGGCAAAACGTAAAAAAAGCCGCCGCCCCATCTAAAAAGACCTCCCAGGCTCAGAAATACCGGGTGCTGGCCCTGGTGACCATTTTAGGAATCATCGGCATGTTTGGCCTGATTGGCGCAAAAACGGTACATATCACGGTTGTTAAAGCGGCAGAAATCAAAGCACTGGAAAAAGATCTGCAAACATTGGGTGTTGAAAATGATCTTCTTCAAGTCGAAGTCGATAAACTCAGTTCCGTATCGCGAATTGAAAAGGTCGCTTTAGCCATGGGAATGGAAAAACCGACAGGCACGATTTACATTGCCAGCAGTCTGATTCAACCAGAAAATACAGCTGAGGTGGATACAACTCAGAAGACGGCGGCTGCCCAGGTAGAAGGCGAGACAAAATCAGCATTTGGTAATATATTCAGTATTTTTTCCAGCTTTTTTGCCTCAACCCAGCGTTAACTGCGTCTCAGTTTGATCTACCTCTGTCAGGAGGTAGATTTTATGATTCAAAGCCTTAAAATGCGTAAACGCATCGTGTTGCTGTTTGCGTTGTGCAGTGTGTTCATTATCGTCTTGATTATTCGGTTAGGGTTTGTCCAATTACGCGACGGCCCTTTTCTTAAAAACCTGGCAGACGATCAGCATTACAGAGGTGTGCCGGTTGCAGCCAAGCGAGGTAACATCGAGGACAGTAACGGAAATATTCTGGGGATGAGTGTAAGCTCGCAAACGATCTACGCTATTCCGGCTGAAGTCCGCAAGTCAGGGCAGCAGGAAGAAATTGCCGCTAAATTGTCCGATATCCTCGATATGAAGAAGGAAACTGTTCTCACGAAAATAACGAAAAGAACCTCTATCGAATATGTCAGAAAAAAAGTATCTGCGCAGGATGCCGCTATCATTACGGAAGCAAACTTAGCGGGGATCGGGGTGGTCGAAGACAGTACCCGTTTTTATCCCAACGGTTCGTTAGCAGCGCATGTTATTGGATTTACGGGTGTAGACAGTCAAGGACTGGAAGGAATCGAATATTCCAGAGATGAGGAATTAACAGGCATATCCGGCAGTATTCTTACGGAATACGGTGCAAACGGCATCCAGATCCCTGACGCTCAGCATGAATTTCTGCAACCGGTGCAAGGGAATACGGTTCGGCTGACAATCGACAAGAATATTCAAGCCTTTGCTGAAAGAGAGTTAGCTAAGCTCATGGCAGGGCAGGGTGTCAATATGGCAGGCAAGATCCCCAAAAGTGCTTCAATCCTCGTGATGGAGCCTTCCAGCGGGAAAGTGCTGGCAATCGCTTCCGCGCCGACCTTTGATCCGAATAATTACCAGGCTTCCAGTATTTCTACCCGCCGGAACATTGCGATCCAAAACGGTTATGAACCCGGATCGACGTTTAAAATTATCACCCTGGCAGCGTCCATCGAAGAGAAAGTATTTAACCCCAAAGAAATGTTTACCGATCCGGGTTATGCCACCGTCCTCGGGAAAAAGATCCGCTGCTGGAAGTCAGGCGGACATGGGACTCAGACGATGGTCGAAGTGGTGGAGAACTCCTGCAATCCGGGATTCATTATGCTGGGTCAGCGTCTGGGTATGGATAAGTTCTATCATTATCTGACTGCGTTTGGGTTTGGACAGAAGACTGGGATCGAAATGTCAGGAGAAGCCAAAGGTATTCTGGCCAATAAAAAGAAAGCTACGGCTTTGGATTTGGCAACGATGTCCATTGGCCAAACCAACAACGTGACTCCAATCCAGCTGCTTACCGCCGTTTCGGCGGTGGCTAACGGCGGGACCCTTTTGGAGCCGCAGCTTGTTCAAGAAATTACCGGGCCCGACGGCAATGTCATCACCCCGTTCACCAAAAAAGTCGTGCGTCGCGTCGTGAGTGAAGATACCGCCAAACAGGCGCGTGAAGTCCTGGAATCCGTTGTCACCAATGGCACGGGTCGACGGACATTTCTGCCCGGTTACCGTGTCGCCGGGAAAACAGGCACAGCCCAAAAAGTCAGTAACGGCGGATATATTCAGGGCGAATATGTCGCTTCCTTTGTGGGCTTCGCACCGGCGAATGATCCTAAATTAGCAATTTTAGTGGTTATCGATGGGGTGCCTTTCTACGGTGGTGTTGTCGCCGCGCCGGTATTCGCCAACGTGATGCTGGACTCTTTGAAATATCTCGGTGTCAAGCCTGATCCCAATGCGCCGCTCACGCCGGGCGAACCGCTTTATGGCGTGGAATTCCCGCCTGTGAAGGAAGCCGCTGTAGTACCGTCCGTTTTAGGATTGACGCAGTCTGATGCGGAAACCACGTTGAAGAAAGACGGTTTCAAGGTGAAAGTCGAGGGGACGGGGACAACGGTGATCGATCAGATTCCGCACGGGGAAGCGTCAGTAGAAAAAGGATCGACGGTATTGCTGTATCTTGGATCTGAAGCAGGTAAGCCAACACTGGCGCCATGGCGGGAACTCTATGATCCGGATATCGAAGCCATCGCCGGCTTGGGCCAGCGTATTCCGATTAGTTCAAATTCTGAGTTATCGGAGTGACGGCAGTCTAAAGCCCGAGTGCTTTTGGTTATAATAGAGGGACTTAAGAAATTTAGGAAAAAAGGGATAAGTGTGGTAATATAGCTGAGGGAGAGTGAGACGGTTGAAGAAGCAGCAAAGAACAATAGCAGAGATCACAGCGGGAATAAACGGTGCGGAAGCCCTTGGCGATACAACGGCAATAATTAGTGGAATTACCCATGACTCGCGACGCGTAACCCGGGGAGATCTTTATGTTTGTATTCGTGGTTACAAGTCAGACGGGCATGATTTTGCCGGTGCTGCTGTTCAGGCGGGTGCTGCAGCACTGGTTGTTGAGGAATATCTGCCACTCGATATCCCACAAATAAAAGTAGCGGATACGCGCCACATGATGGGATATCTCGCTGCAGCAGTCTATGGCTATCCGGCATGCTGTCTGGAACTAGTCGGGGTGACCGGAACGAATGGTAAGACGACGGTCACACACCTGATTGAACGGATCGTCCAGCAATGCGGCAAGAAGACCGGCTTGATCGGTACCTTGGGCAGCCGGATCGGCGATAAGGAATATCCGGGAGAGCATACAACACCGGAATCAACAGAAATACAACAGCTCATGGCGGAAATGGTCTCCCAGAATGTTCAGCTGGCCGTGATGGAAGTATCCTCACATGCCCTGGATCTTGGCCGCGTCAACGGATGTCTGTTTAATGCCGGGATATTTACGAATCTGACCCAAGACCACTTGGATTATCATAAAGATATGGAAGAGTATTTAAAGGCGAAGTCCCTTTTATTTTCGGGTATGAATGGCGGTAAAAAAAATCAGCTGGCCGTACTCAACGCAGATGACACTGCTTGCGGCTTTCTGAAAGAACAGTCGAAGAAAGCAGGCTGTCGTATTGTCACGTATGGCATAGAACACAATGCCGATTATAAAGCAGGGAATATCCGTCTCTCCGATCGCGGGGTCGAATTTACGATGCATTATCGGCGGAAAGAGGCGGAGTTGTTTTACAGCACTCCGGGCAAATTCAGCGTTTACAACGTACTGGCGGCAGCAGCCTGGGCCCTGGAATCAGGGTATGATCCGGATAACGTGATCAAAGCTTTAGCCGGTATCCATGGGGTGCCGGGGCGTTTCGAAAGTATCCGCCAAGGACAGCCTTTTTTGGTTATTGTCGACTACGCCCACACACCGGACGGCTTGGAAAATGTTCTGCGCACGGCACGGGAAATTACATCAGGTAAACTGATCACCGTCTTTGGCTGCGGCGGAGATCGTGACCGCAAGAAACGACCGCTTATGGGTGAAGCAGCCAGCCGCTACAGTGATCATCTTGTTGTTACTTCGGATAATCCGAGGACGGAGGATCCAGCGAAAGTGATAGAAGATATCTTGCCGGGAATAAGCGGTGTGGATTATATTGTGATTCAGGACCGTCGAAGCGCAATCGGTGAAGCCAGTGCGATGGCTGAGCCGGGTGATACCGTTCTGATTGCAGGTAAAGGACATGAGGATTATCAGATCATCGGAACGGAAAAGATCCATTTTGATGACCGTGAAGAGGTTGAAGCAGCATTAAGGAGATTGGGATATGTGGACTAGTATGACGATTTCCCGGATTGTCGAAGGAGAACTTCACGGTTCGGAGACGGCAACCTTCAGGGGATGCGTGATCGATAGCAGAAAAGCGCAGAATGGAGAAATATTTATCGCCATTCAGGGCGAGAATACCGACGGCCATCGGTTTATCAGCAGAGCTTTTGAAGCAGGAGCTGCAATCGCGCTTGCCCAGACGGACAGACTGGAGGCTGTCGGCTTTCCAGACGTACCTCCGGACAAAGCCCTGATCGTCGTTCCGGATTCACTTCAGGCATTGCAGGAGTTGGCTAAAGCCTGGCGGCAGGAAATCGGTTCCTTCGTTGTCGGAATCACCGGCAGCTGCGGTAAAACAACGACAAAAGACATGGCAGCCGCGGTACTTGCGAAAAAATTCAGAGTCCACAAGAATTTGGAAAACCAGAATAACGAGATCGGTATGCCGATGACGATATTAAACGCACCGGAAGATACGGAAATAATGGTCCTGGAGATGGGGATGCGTCAGTTAGGGCAAATTGAAGCGCTTTGTGAGATTTGCTGCCCGTCAATCGGTGTGATCACCAATATTGGAACAACGCATTTGGAGTTTTTAGGCTCTCAAGAAAATATTGCCCAAGCAAAATGGGAATTGATCAACAGTCTGCCCACAGAGGGTATTGCGGTGCTCAATGCCGATGATCAATTCAGCATGATCCAAGCCACTGGGGCTTCAGTTAGGAAAGTTCTCTATGGAATCAACGAACACTATGCCCATGCTGATATACTCGGAACCCATATTTGCAGCATGGGGCCGCTTTCGACCCGATTTGAGGCGATAGCCGGTTCGGAAAGAACAGAGGTAACATTGCCTCTGCCAGGTGAACATCACGTCCTGGATGCACTGGCTGCACTAGCAGTGGGTATCCTCAAGGGCATATCCCTTGAGGAAGGGGCTAAAGCCCTGGCTGACTTCACCTTATCCAAGATGAGACTGGAAATCTTACATGGAGTTCATCGCAGTACGATTCTGAACGATGTTTATAACGCCAACCCGGATTCCATGAAAGCATCTCTCAAAGTACTTGCCGAACGCGGTGGAGCTAGAACAGTCGCCATCCTTGGTGAAATGTATGAACTGGGGGATGAATCCGTAGCCGGCCACCGCTCGGCTGGCCGTGCAGCAGCCGAACTGGGAATCAATGCGCTGGTCACAGCAGGGAAAATGGCGGAAGATATCGCTCAAGGGGCAGTCGATGCCGGCTTCCCCAAAACGGCCATCCGTGTCTGCTGTGATTGCCGTGAAGCAGCGGAATGCGCTAAAGAGATACTGGCTGATATGGGGGATGGCGCGTGGGTCCTGGTGAAAGGATCACGCGGCATGCACATGGAGAAGGTAAGCGAGGCGCTAACAATGAGCGCAATCCAAGAGCCGTTTGATACGCGTCAGTAAAATTATTATATTTAGGAAAGGATCATCGGAAAGTGACTGAAAAAATCTATCTGGCAGCGGGCATCGCCCTGCTGGTTAGCCTTATCGCCGGACCTTTTCTTATTCCGGTCCTGCGTACGTTAAAATTTGGACAGAGTATTCGGGAAGATGGGCCGAAGCGGCACTTGGCGAAAGCCGGGACACCGACAATTGGCGGACTTATATTTCTTATTGGAATTGCAGCAGGCGTTCTGATCATAGCGGAAAAGCCCTACTCACCGGGGCTCTTAACCATGCTCGGCATGTTGCTTGGATTTGGACTGATTGGTTTTCTTGATGATTTCTTAAAAGTTTTACGCAGACAGAACCTGGGGTTACGGGCATGGCAAAAGCTTGTTGGACAGATTTTCCTTGCTGTGATATTAGTCGGGATCGCAACGCTCCTTCTGAACAGAGGGACAGCCTTAGGTATCCCGTTTACGACATATACCTTGGATCTTGGCATATTCTATTATCCTGTCATAGTCATTGTCATCGTTTATTTTACGAATACAGTCAATCTGACCGATGGGCTGGATGGTTTGGCCGCAGGCTGCACGGTATTTTCTGCGGTCGGTTATGTGGTTATTGCCTATCTTGCCGCCCGAACCGGATTCTTAGGAGATATCCTGGTATCCTCCAGTGATCTGGCTGTTTTTGCAGCGGCTATTGTTGGCGGATGTGTTGGTTTCCTGCGTTTCAATATGCACCCGGCGCGTGTGTTTATGGGAGACTGCGGCTCACTGGCTTTGGGCGGCGGACTGTCCGCTTTGGCGGTGCTCAGCAAAAGTGAGTTCGTCCTTCTGATCATCGGTGCGGTCTATGTCGTGGAAGGACTGTCGGTTATGCTCCAGGTTGTCTCATTCAAAACCAGAGGGAAACGCATCTTTAGAATGGCTCCGCTTCACCATCATTTCGAGCTGGGCGGGTGGAGCGAAAAGAAGGTCGTCAGATTCTTTTGGACAGCCGCAGCACTGTGTATGGTCATTGGCATCGGCTCATTTTGGATGATGATCACCTGAGGTACTAGTAGGTACTAACCGTTGTGGAGGATTGAACAGTATGGAATTACACGGAAAACGCGTGCTTGTGGTCGGCGGCGGCAGAAGCGGATTGGCGGCAGCTCAAAAGCTGATGCAAAAAAATGCTGATGTCTATCTGACGGATATGCAGCCTTTGTCTAAATTAACGGGGGTTGAAGGATTAGGACTGGATAAGCAAAAGCTCATCTTGGAACAAGAGCCTGATTTGGATGTGATTCAACCTGATCTGCTGGTTCTATCGCCGGGAGTATCCCCATTGCTCCCATTCATCCGGCGGGCATCGACAATGAAAATCCCGATATGGAGCGAAGTTGAATTGGCCTTAAGGGATTCTCAGGCAACGATTATCGGTATTACAGGCAGTAACGGTAAAACGACAACAACGACACTCATCGGTGAGCTGGCCAGAAAGACAGGGCGACGGACGGTTGTCGCCGGCAATATCGGATTGGCTTTATGCGGGCAAGTGGAACATTTGGATCAGCATAGTATTATTGTCGCCGAATTATCCAGCTTTCAGCTGGAGTTGATCGATAAGATCCGGGTCAATATTGCCGTATTCTTGAATCTGACACCGGATCACCTGGACCGGCATGGTACGATTGAAGGCTATGCTGCGGCAAAAGCCCGGATCCTGGAAAACCAAACGGAAAATGACCTTGCTGTCTTAAACTGGGATGACCCTATTGTCAGAGAGTATGCGAAACAAGCTAATGGCCGCATAACCTTTATCAGTCTCAAAGAAGATCTGGCCGAAGGGATATGTTTACAAGGCAAGGATATTCTCTGGAAAAAAAACGGGATTGCCGTCAAGGTCATGGATACGCGTGAGCTGCTATTACGCGGTAACCACAACATTGAAAATGTGATGGCTGCCATCGGTGCCGCTCTTGAACTGGGTCTTTCGTTACCGGATATTAACCATGTCCTACGCCGTTTTCAGCCAGTGGCCCATCGGCAGGAAATTGTCGGCACATTCAATGGCATCCTTTATATTAATGATTCCAAAGGTACAAATCCGGATTCTTCGATAAAAGCACTGCAATCGTATGAGGAACCCGTCGTTTTGATAGCCGGGGGGAAAAATAAAGGGCTGGATATGACCGAATTCCTGGAAGAAGCCAAGAAAAGGATCAAAAGCCTTGTTCTGGTCGGTATGGCCGCACCGGAAATGGCTGAGATCGCCCGCCGCTTGGGAATCGAGAGAATCCTGATCAGCACAGGCTTTGAGGATGCTGTAGATAAGGCTATTAAGGAAGCCGTACCCGGCGATGTGGTCTTACTGTCACCGGCGTGTACCAGTTGGGACATGTTTAAAAACTTTGAAGAAAGAGGAGAACTGTTCAAACGCTTAGTGACCGACCATTATTCCGTTTATAACTGATTGATCGACAGAACGCATTCAATACTACTAAGTCTTACTAAATCTTCCTTGAATTCCTTATACTCATCAAATCAGGTCTGCGTGCCACAGTTCCGGCGACAAGCGGAGCACGGATGACAAAACATGCAAATTCAGGAAGGCGCTATCTGCCGAAAGCGGAATGTGGCATGCAGACCAACCCCAGATTGTGACGTATCTCATTAAGGATATTTAGAAATTTCTGTACTACTAAAAGATGCGAGAATCACATAGTTATATTCTGAACCCCGATTGATTATGGAGGAGGGAGCTATGTGATCCGAAAAATTCTGAAAGTTGATCCTGTCTTATTGGGAGTCATTCTTATACTGCTCTTGATCGGGATCGTCATGACGTATAGTTCAAGTGCGGTTAAAGGGTATCTGTATTATGAGGATCCGTATCATTATTTTAAAGCGGAATTGATGTGGGTCGCTTTGGGGCTAGCCGCGATGGCTTTTGCTCTGGCCATCGATATGCAGCTCCTCTATACATGGGCAAAACCGATCCTTATAGCCGCTTTGATTTTACTCATTTTGGTTAAAATACCTGGAATTGGCCGTACCGTTAACGGCGCAACGCGTTGGATCGGGGTGGGCCCGATGTCCATTCAGCCATCGGAGGTTATTAAGCTGGCCATGGTTTTGACAATGTCCCGATTTCTCTCATTGAATCCGAACAGGATCCTGTCTTTTCGTCAAGGAATTATCCCTTCATTGGGACTGCTGGGCGTTGTCTGTGCTTTGATTATGCTGCAGCCAGATTTAGGAACAACGTTAGTGATCGCGGCTACCGTCTTCTTTATGCTTCTGGCTGTAGGCGCGAGACTTGGACATATGGCCGGGCTTGGGCTGGCTGGGATCGCGATGGTTGCAGCGGCGATTGCCGCGGCGCCCTATCGCATGCGGCGTATCTTCGCTTTTCTTGATCCGTGGGCAGACCCGTCGGGAAAAGGATATCAGACCATCCAAGCACTTTTAGCATTGGGACCGGGAGGATTATTCGGACTGGGCTTAGGCCAAAGCAGACAAAAATTTCTCTATCTGCCGGAGAATCACACGGATTTTATTTTTGCGATGATTGGCGAAGAGCTTGGCTTTATCGGGGCATCCTTGGTCGTCCTGCTGTTCTTTCTGTTCATCTGGCGAGGGTTTCGAACGGCAATGCTGGCGCCGAATGCCTTCATGGGACTCATGGCTGTGGGGCTGACCTCTTTGATCGGAATCCAGGCAATGATTAACATGGGTGTCGTGTCCGGAGTTCTTCCCGTAACCGGAATCACCTTGCCTTTTATCAGCTACGGCGGGACATCCTTGTTGTTTACAATGATAGGTACGGGTCTTTTGTTAAATATATCAGCGGTGTCAAATCGATCGGAGGAGGTTTTTTAATTGCGGGTCATCGTGACTGGTGGTGGAACGGGTGGACATATTTATCCGGCCATGGCAATTGCTAAAGGCCTTTTGGACAAGGTCAATAATATGCAGGTTCTGTATATTGGGACCCGAAACGGAATGGAAGCAAAAATTGTTCCCGAAAACGGACTCGACTTCAGAGGGATATCCGGTCGAGGCTTGCCCCGAAAAGTAAGCATAGAAACCTTTAAGGCCGCAGGAACAACGCTGCGCGCTTTTGGAGAGACTAAGAATATCATGAAACAATTTAAACCCGATCTTGTTGTGGGGACTGGCGGTTACGTCTCAGGTCCAGTTGTCTTTACGGCGGCTTTTTTTGGTGTTCCAACCCTTTTGCATGAACAAAATGCCCTTCCGGGCATCACCAATAAACTACTTTCAAAAATGGTCAAGCGGGTGTTAGTGACATTCCCGGAGAGCGAAAAATACTTTGGGGTGAAAGAAAAATTGACCGTTGTCGGACTGCCGGTGCGGGAAGAAATCGGCACAATCACCCGCAAAGAAGGAGCACACGCCTTCGGTCTTGATTCCGCCAAACGAACGATCCTTGTGACCGGAGGAAGCAGGGGTGCGTTAAGCTTGAATAATGCCATGCTCGATATTTTGCCTGTTCTGGCCGAGCATCCCGAGATACAGCTTATTTGGGCGACAGGAGCAGGTAATTATGAGTCTGTTGTCACCGTGATGGAAGATAGAGGACTGAACCGGCAGACCGAATCCTGGCGGATTATGCCCTATATTAACACGATACCGCACGCACTGGCCGGTGCGGATCTTTGTGTTTGCCGGTCGGGAGCATCGACGCTGGCCGAACTGTCGGCAGCCGGGAGAGCAAGTATTTTAATTCCCTATCCCTATGCAGCGGAAAACCACCAGGAATATAATGCCAGAGCATTTGAAAATCATCAGGCATCTTATGTAATTCTGGATAAAGAATTAAGCGGCCCTGTCTTATGGAATACGATCCAAAATATTATTTTTGACCCCATCAAGACAGAAAGCATGGAGGCCAGAGCGAAGGAAATATTCAAACCGGGGGCACTTGACAGGATTGTTACGTTGTGTTTAGAAACAGCTTGGCGATAATCCTTCACATCATCCCCCTTACCGGCATAAGATAATGCGAAGGAGGGAGGGATCATGGCTGGGGATAAGGGTCGATAAGACATAAATTTCTAAACCATGTTACCGTGGGTGTGACATGACACCTGAACGACCCGGAGGAACATAATGGATTTTTCCACTTTAATTTTATTGTGAACAAGGGGGATGCATCTTTCCGGGATATCCTGCGTTTGATTCTGGTATTCAGGAGGATGTATTCGAGAAATTCGGTATCTGTCTGGAGACGGAGGTCCGGATTATTCGGTAAAAAAATCAACAGAGTATAGATGGTGTTAAAAAGGGGGAGGAGACATGACGATGGATCGTTATGTCATAACCGGAAAACAGAGACTCGAGGGTACGATCCGAACGAGCGGCGCCAAGAATGCCTCTCTTCCGTTAATGGCTGCAGCTATACTTGCTGAGGGCACAACGGTTCTACAAGAGATTCCCCATCTCACGGATATCACCAGTATGGCGGATGTGCTGGTAAGTCTTGGCTGTAAAGTGACACTCGACCACAATGAATGCTCTATCGATACATCGGCTTTAAACGATTGTATTGTAGATGAAACTCTGATGCGTAAAATGCGCGCCTCGAATCTGATCTTAGGGCCGATGCTGGCAAGAAACGGCAGAGTGAAAATTTCCAGACCCGGCGGCTGTGCTATAGGAACCAGACCAATGGATCAACATATCAAGGGGTTACAGGAACTCGGCGTGACTATTGAAGAAAGACACGGATACATAGAAGCCCGGGCGGATAAAATGCGGGGAGGAGAAATCTATTTCGATATCCCCAGTGTCGGGGCAACTGAAAATCTGATGATGGCCGCCGTACTGACGGAGGGAACGACGCTGATTCGAAATGCGGCGCGAGAACCCGAAATTGTCGACCTGCAGAATCTGCTCAATAAAATGGGAGCGAAGATCCGGGGAGCGGGAACGCATGTTATACGCATTGACGGTGTTCACAAGCTCACCAGTACGGAGCATACGGTCATCCCGGACCGGATCGAAGCGGGCACACATATGGTTGCCGCCGTCATGACGGGGGGCGATATTACCGTTGAAAATATCATTCCGGAACATGTGAGCCCCATCATCGCCAAACTGCATCAGGGCGGTGCGGAGGTTACCCAAAATGGGGACAGTGTCCGTGTCAGACATAATGGGAAATTTAAAGCGGTGGATATAAAAACATTGGTATATCCCGGTTTCCCCACCGATTTGCAGCCACAATTCCTGGCGTTGCTGACCATTGCTGATGGAACAAGTATCGTGACCGAGACGATTTTTGAGAACCGGTTCCAGCATGTCGCTGAGTTAAGACGAATGGGTGCAAAAATCACAATCGAAGGCAGAACGGCGGTTATTCACGGCAGACCGAATCTTGAAGGCGCTTTTGTTGAAGCAACCGATCTTCGCGCCGGCGCAGCCTTATTTTTAGCCGCTTTGGCCGCAGAAGACGGCACGGTGCTTGAGCGGATTGATCATATCGACAGGGGATATGAAGATTTGGAAAGAAAATACAGGGAAATCGGCGCAAAATTACAAAGAGTTGTGAAACAATAGTATTGCAGAGCATTGACAAGATATTGTAAAATAGACAAAACAAGTCTGTTTTACGTGGACACTGCCGGTTTTATCCCCGGTGAAGGAGAAGAACATTGTCAAAAGCACGGTCCAATACAGTGACGATTTATCTGGCTGCGCTGCTCTGCTTGATAGCAGCCGGACTTTATCTTTTTTCTAAATCCGATTTTTTTTCAGTAAAAGAAGTAAAAATTAATGGATCTGAAAAGATAACACATGATGAAGTATTGCAGTTGCTAGGAACCGTTAAGGGTGAAAATATATTCTTGACTGACAAAAAGGCGTTGGCGATGAAAATTGAACTCCATCCCCTCGTCGACAATGCGACAGTAACTAAGAAATTACCTGCGACGATAATTGTCCAGATTCAGGAAAGACTGCCTGCAGCGTTGATTTTAAACGGTGAAGGGGTTGTTGAAGTCGACTCACAGGCAGTGATCCTCAAATTTTATGATTCCTGGCCTACGACGGATACACCGGTACTTACCGGTATTGCTGTACCAGAAACCATTGGCCCAGGTCAAAAGATCAATGATGCCAATTTGACAAAGGCACTTCAATTACTTGGACAAGCACCAAAGGATCTGCTGCCGCTGATTGGAGAACTGCATTATATATCCGATGGACAATTCAATATCTACTTGTCATCAGGCACCGAAGTTAAGTTGGGATTTGACGACGACTACACAGAGAAATTGACATTACTGAAAAAACTGCTGGACAGTAAGGATTATGATAGTGTCCAGAATAAGATCAAATACATTGATCTTACCAGCGGAAAGCCCGTTCTGGGCAGATAGCGGAGGAACCTTAAATGATTTGGCTTTCGATTTTTGGATTAATTATTGGACTATTCATAGGGTATATCAGCCCGATCGATATACCGATTGCTTATGCGAAGTATTTTTCTGTTGCCATACTGGGCGCACTGGACTCCGTTTTAGGCGGTATCCGGTCGTATCAGGAAGAACATTTTGACAGTAAGATCTTTATCAGCGGCTTTTTTGTCAATATTATTCTGGCGAGTCTATTGGCATTTACCGGGGATATCATTGGTGTCGATCTTTATTTGGCGGCGGTTGTTGCCTTTGGGACCAGGCTGTTCCAGAATATCAGTATTATCCGACGGCATATTATTAGCCGCGACCGTAAATCGCAATAAAAAATAAAATATTAGGCGTAAAAAGAGGAGTAATAGTCCTTTATCTCGAAATCATATAGCTGGTATTGTTCTTATTATCCTTTGGGATATAAGCGGATAAATGAGTGGTCAGGATTATAAGGAGAGGCAGGGGAAAAAATGCTTGAATTTGATAATAACGAAATGCAGTATGCCCGTATTAAAGTGATCGGGGTCGGCGGCGGTGGAAATAACGCTGTGAACAGGATGATATCCGTTGGTCTCAAGGGTGTTGAGTTCATCGGCATAAATACAGATGCACAGGCTCTGCAGATGTCCAGAGCAGCTGAAAAAATTCAAATCGGTGTTAAGCTGACGAAAGGCCTTGGTGCCGGGGCGAATCCGGATATAGGCCATAGCGCAGCTGAAGAAAGCCGTGATGAGATTGCCAAGGCTTTAGTGGGTGCCGATATGGTTTTTGTCGCAGCGGGTATGGGCGGCGGTACAGGGACGGGCGGAGCGCCTGTTGTTGCCGATATAGCCCGATCTCTCGGTGCACTGACAGTCGGTGTGGTTACCAGGCCTTTTTCTTTTGAAGGAAGAAAAAGAGCGATGCAGGCAGAAAGAGGGATCATCGAGCTCAGGGACAAAGTAGATACACTCATTACGATCCCGAACGACAGACTGCTGCAGATCGTTGATAAGCATACGACAATCCAAGAGGCCTTTAGTATTGCCGATGATGTCCTTTTGCAAGGGGTGCAAGGTATCTCCGACTTGATCACCATCCCCGGCCTGATTAACCTTGACTTTGCTGACGTTAAAACCATTATGTCCGATACCGGGTCGGCATTGATGGGAATTGGACAGGCTTCCGGGGAAAATAGAGCCGTGGATGCTGCACGCCGTGCTATTTCCAGTCCGTTATTGGAGACATCCATAGACGGTGCTAAGGGTGTTCTCTTAAATATTACCGGCGGGCCAAACCTGACCTTGCTTGAAGTGAATGAGGCTTCGGAAATTGTCGCCGAAGCAGCGGATCAGGAGGCGAATATTATTTTCGGTGCCGTTATTGATGAGAATCTCAAGGACGATATCCGGGTAACCGTAATCGCAACCGGCTTCGACCAACGGACGGCCTTCGTGAAGAAACCGAAAAATTCTCAGCAGGATAATACCAAAATGGACGATTACAATCCATTCAAAGACAATGTCGATATACCGAACTTTTTAAAGTTCAAAAGATAACGTTCTTCTATGACTTGGATTTCAATCTGAATATGTATCCGATATTGATAGAAAAAAAGAAAGAAGAAGGCACCCAAAGTAAGATCGGGATGCCTTCTGTCATTTTAATGCAAAACTAATCTGCAGAATGCCGAATAATTTGAGGGTTATAACGCCAGCATTATAACTTTCCACCGTTTTCAACCATACTGTTTTCTGCAAATTCAATCATTTTCCGGACCATATTCCCGCCGATTTTACCGCCGATATGGCCGCCGATTCGTCCGGCATCGCGTGAGGTGATGTCGCCGTTGTAACCATGATTCAGCTGAATTCCCAATTCATTAGCTACTTCATATTTGGTTTCATCCAAAAATTGTTCATAATCGTGAGCTCCGCTGTTAATATAGCCTAATTCTTTGGATACTTCATACTTCAACTGGTCAAGAGCGGGATTGGAATTGTTTCTTTTCCCCATCTTTTCTCACCTCATTTTTTATATTTCTTTACTTAGTTTGCGCAGCAAATGAAAAAGAATGACTTGAAATTAAATCAAAATGGGTAATTTATAGTCATTTGAAGTAATTTATAGTGATTTATAGTGATTTAAAGTGATTGAATGGATAAAAATATGTTAAACTAGGAATAGGACATTACGATTTATTTTTATACACGATTCAAAAAAATAACATGATTGTCAGCGTCGACGATGACATTTTTTATCTGTCCGGCTACTATTAGGAACCTTTCGTAAGGAGTATATGATGAAGTTATATTTTAAACCTTTGGTAATTGGAGATCTCATTGCGAAGATTCCAATCGTTCAAGGCGGTATGGGCGTCGGAGTTTCCGGTGTAGGCCTGGCTACCGCAGTGGCAAACGAGGGTGGCATCGGTGTGCTTTCGGCAGCTGCTGTCGGCTTTAAGGAGAAAGATTTTGTTACAAACAACACGGAGGCAAATATCCGAGCTCTGATTAAAGATATACAGAGTGCAAAGGAACGGTCGAAGGGGATCATCGGACTCAACATCATGGTGGCGCTATCAAACTTTGCCGATATGGCTAAAACGGCAATTAAAGAAAAAATCGACATCATCTTTGCAGGAGCAGGCTTACCATTAAATCTACCATCCTTTCTCCAGGAAGGAGATAAGACAAAACTGGTACCTATTGTGTCCTCCCGTAGAGCACTGAATATAATAGCAAAGAAATGGTATAGAAATTACAACTATATTCCGGACGCAGTCGTCGTTGAGGGGCCAAAAGCCGGTGGACACCTGGGCTTTAGCTATGAGCAACTTTCCGATCCGGCGTATTCTCTGGAGAATATTCTGGTAGATGTTGTGGAGGAAGCGAAACTGTTAGAAGAAAAATACGGCAAAACCATTCCTGTCATTGCCGGCGGCGGAGTATACGACGGCAAAGATATCCGCAGGATAATAGACCTGGGTGCAGCCAGTGTACAAATGGCAACCCGGTTTGTGGCGACGAAAGAATGTGACGCCTCCGATGAATTCAAGCAACTCTATCTAAATAGCACGAAGGAACAAATTACCATCATTAAGAGTCCTGTGGGCATGCCGGGCCGTGCAATTCGAAACGATTTTATCAGCGCAGTGGAGGCCGGAGAAAAAGTGCCATTCAGGTGCCCCGTCCATTGCATCACCCAGTGCGACTATAAGTCGAGTCCCTACTGCATTGCGCTGGCCTTAATCAGTGCCCAGAAGGGAAATATGAGAAACGGCTTTGCGTTCGCCGGCGAAAATGCCTATCGCATCGATAAAATTACGACAGTGAAAGACCTTATGACGTCACTAACAAAAGATTATAATAATACATTTGTGGAATAATCGCCGCTCCTTGTCATCCATATCCCTGTAGCATAAGATCAAGGCGGTGTTGCAAAACTACTAAAGTAGTTCGCGACATCGCCCTTTTAATATCTATTATTTAATCCAGGATCTAAAAAATATAAGTTTTATGAAAGACAAAAAACCAAAGAAGGTAGGGCTATGCAATGTACAACCGCTTTCGGCAGTTGCGCCCTCCATGGCGCAAACTGCCGCGCTGCGCAATCCGTGCTCCGCTTGTCGCTGGATGTACATTGCATAGCCTAGTCTCTGGTTTTATGTAATCGTTTATTTTTGAAGATTAGTCTGTGTTTCAAGCCGTTCTTAGCGGATGAAGCGGTTTCCCGATGCGTTCATTCTGTATCTTCGCATTAAACTTGTTCACGTTATATCCAATACACAGCAACATGAATTCATTTTTGACGTTTTTCCTGCCGCGTTACAAAATAGCATTTCGCCTTTCAATTACGTATTGACTATTATAACCTTGATGTGATTCGTAATAGACCGCGCGTTTATCAATAATTATTTATTGATAAACGATAAATATGCTGTTACAATGAATGAGCAGGCATTCTGGAAATCCTGGGAATAACTTGGATTGAAGCGAAATTACGTATGAGGTAAGCGTATGATGTATGATATTGTCATCGTAGGGGCAGGTCCTGCCGGATCTACTCTTGCCCGATTAATTGGCAGCAAATATAAGGTACTGTTGTTAGATAAACGGGATCTGGAAAATGAGAATCCCAAAAACATGGCTCAAAAATGCTGCGGAGGACTGTTGGCCCCGGATGCTCAGAAAATGATTGCCACGCTGGGCTTAGGCATCCCAAAAGACATTTTAGTTGATCCGCAGCTTTTTGCTGTAAGAACCATTGATCTGACCAATCATTTGGAAAGACTGTACCAGCGATTTTATTTTAATATGGACAGGGAAAAAATCGACAGATGGCTGGTTTCAATACTTCCTGCCGAAGTTGATAAAAAGTTTAACGCCATTTTCAAGAACTACACAGATATAAGGGGTGGATATGAAATTCACTATCGCGCTAACGGACAAGAGAGATCGGTAAAAACAAGAGTCATCGTTGGTGCTGACGGTGCTTTTTCCAGGATAAGAAGGACGATTGGCCACGATACTGCTACCTCTGCTGATGTCAGTATCCCTGAAAAGTACATTGCCATTCAGGAATGCTATGAAAGCAAGGATCAGATGCCCTATTTCACAGCAATTTTTGATGAAGAAATCACTGATTTCTACGCCTGGATAATACCCAAAGGCGCTCATATATTTGTGGGGGCAGCACTTCGGCAGGGTAACAAACCGCGGGAGAAGTACGCGATATTAAAATCAAAACTAAACAGGCAGGGCTTTCATTTTGATCACCCCCTCAAAAAGGAAGGGGCTTATATCAATAGGCCCAGGAAAGCGTCGCAGCTCTGGGTTGGAAAAGATGATATCGCCCTGGTCGGAGAAGCCGCAGGAGCGATTAGCCCCAGCTCTGCTGAAGGAATCAGCTATGCATTAAAAAGTTCTTTATATTTGGCTAGAAGTCTTGAAGAAGGGATCGATGGTTTTTTAGGTAGATATAATCAGAGAATGCGGGATATCCGGTTAAATTTGAGCATGAAAAATCTAAAATCCCCCGCCATGTATAATCGCTTTCTCAGGCAATTAGCAATGAAATCAGGACTGCAAAGTATAAAATAACCCCTTTCGATCAATTTCGGCGCGGTAGAAATAACATATTCTTTGTCCGATTAGCATAAAAAAATAAGAGACAACTTAGATAGTAAGAAAGGAGTTATTGTTTGATGAATGCTGCGCTTCCTTTGGAAGAATCTAACCAAGGGGTGATACTGCCAAGGCAGGTTATTGGTCTGACAGCCTGTATTTTAGCCGGCACAGCAACGATCCCAATGGCTCATTATCCAATTCAAGAAGTCGTTGCTTTGCCATTTGATATCCCAGGTCAGGTGAGGATCATCGATGAGGATATGAACCAAACGGTACCGCTGCCTCAGCAAACCGAAAACATCCGAATGCTGGAACAAAAAGCGGCCGCGGGCAGCTTTTCTTGTACCAATCTAAGAACACTCTCTCAAATCGAGTCCAGAAAGAATACCGCCGAAATGCAATATAATATCATCAATTCTGTCATGACCTGGGAAGGGACTGCCTATCAATGGGGTGGTCGGACACGATCAGGCGTGGATTGTTCCGCTTTAGTGCAAAATGTATTTAAGGAAAACGGAATTCAGCTGCCCAGAACGTCCTACGAGCAATTTCGGATGGGTTTGGGAATTCCTCAATCAAGATTAGAGCCCGGTGATCTAGTCTTTTTTCATACCAACGGAGCCGGTGCCAGCCATGTGGGCATCTATATCGGAGATAAACAATTCATTTCCGCTTCCAAGCATAGTGTTCAAATTTCCTCTCTGGATGAGCCGTATTGGGCGAAACATTATCGGGGAAGCAGACGCGTGATTGCCTAGTTTGGAGCGGGTATCCTTGACATAATACGGAATAATTACTATAATCGAAATGACCGAATTTTGCGTTAGGGCTATAAATATCTAGATAAAGGTACTGCCTCTCGTCTCAAATGGAGATGAGAGGTTTAGTTTATTTACATTTTTCACACGGAGGTAGATGGGATGCGGATCCTGGTAAATAACAAAGTAGCTGAAGCCGGTATAAAATTATTGCGTGAGGAACACGACGTCGATACATATTGTTCATTATCGCAACAGGAACTCATTGAAATCATTCCGCAATATGACGCCCTGTTGGTCAGAGGCGATACGATTGTCAGCAGTGAGGTCATCGAAGCGGGCAGAAACTTGAAAGTTATAGGAAGAGCGGGACTGGAAGTCGAACATATCGATATTCAAGCCGCCACGAAACAGGGCATTGTCGTGTTGAATGCGCCTCAGGGCAATAGTGCCTCCACGATCGAATATACACTGGGGATGATCTTAGCCTTATCCCGGCATATCCCACAAGCCTATGCATCCATTCAAAACGGCGCCTGGGAAAGACAACGTTTTCTCGGCAGAGAGCTCAAAGACAAGGTGCTTGGCATCATCGGACTGGGACGAATCGGCATGGGGGTAGCGAAAAGAGCGAAAGCGTTTGACATGCGCGTCATTGCCCACGACCCGTTTTTAAGTGAAGAGAAAGGCAGAGAATTGGGCATTGAACTGATTGAACTCGATGGGATTCTTCGTAAATCGGATTATCTGACCCTGCATATACCGCTAACCGTTGACACCCGGGATATGTTGAATCAGGATGCTTTTTCCAAAATGAAAACAGGCCTCCGTCTCATCAATTGCGCCCGGGGAGGCATTATTGATGAAAAAGCGTTGATTTGGGCGCTGCAGCAAGGTATAGTCGCCGGCGCCGCATTGGATGCCTTTGCTGAAGGTCCGATTGATCCAAGCAACCCATTGCTTCGAATGGAGAATGTGATATGCACGCCAAGAATCGCTTCTCGTACGCAAGAAGCTGAAAATGAAGTCGCCGTAGGAGCTGCTCGGGGTATTTTAGCTGCATTGCGCTTAGAACCGGTAGCCACATCCCTGAACATGCCCCCCGTCACTCGCGATGTGATGAACACGATCATGCCTTATTTTAACCTCATGCGTAAGATGTGTGCCTTGGCTGTGGCTTTAGCGGAGGGAAGAATAATAAATATTGATGTGCGCTACAACGGCAATATCACCACAGCCGATACCAAATTATTAACGCTGACTGCCATTCAAGGGGTCTTGAATCCGATACTGCAGGAAGACGTCAATATCGTCAACGCACCTGAAGTGGCCAAAGAGCGTGGGATTACCTTCCGCGAAATCAAGAATAAAGAATCACAAAATTTCGTTGATCTGATCAGTTTAACCGTTAAGACAGATATAACGGAACATAAGGTGGCTGGCACCCTCTTTGGAAAGAGCGATCAACGCGTCGTTGAAATCGATGACTTCCGGGTGGAAATCGATCCAACCGGATGTTTTCTGCTGATATCGCATGATGATTTCCCGGGGTTGATCGGTAAAGTTGGAACTATTCTCGGCGAGAGCAACATCAATATCACGAGTATGCAGGTCGGAAAAATTAATACATCGAGCCGAGGCGTCATGATTGTCGGGATTGATAGTGAAGCGGATGCCCCAGTGATTAACCGTTTAAAAGAGATCAAAGGGGTGCAAACCGTCGATATGATCGTATTTGAAGTAGAATAAAAACGCTCCGCAATCCGTGCTCCGCTTGACGCTGGCATTGTGCAGGCGACCTTACTCTGGGGTAATTGGAGTATCTGATTCTATATTGTCTACTAGTAGAGGAGAGACGCAAGTGGATATAAAATTTGGAACCGCGGGAGTACCCTTTTCCGCCAAGGACAGCTCGACAGAGGCCGGAATCATCCGCGTGCGGGAGTTAGGCATGGATGCCATGGAGGTCGAATTCGTTCAGGGAGTCCGTATGAAAGAAGAGAAGGCTGAACGTACAGGGAAAACCGCAGAGAGAGAACAGATCGCACTCTCTTGTCATGCACCCTATTTCATCAATCTGAACTCAAGCGAAGCGGAGAAAGTGACGGCGAGCAAATCGCGGATTATCCAAACCGCAAGGATTGGCAAGATCCTGGGAGCAACGGGAATTATTTTTCATCCGGCCTTTTATGGCGGAGAGACATCGGACAGGGTACTGGCTAAAGTGGTTGATGAATTGCAGGCTGTCAGAAGAGAACTGGATCAGGAAAATAACGACGTGATTTTGCGGCCGGAAACGACCGGGAAGCCGTCTCAATTTGGTGATTTGGCCGAAACCATTAAAATTGCCCAGGAAATTCCGGGAGTGCTACCGTGTATCGACTTCAGCCACCTCCATGCCCGATCCAATGGGGAATACAACAGCTACGATGAATTCTGCCGAATCCTGGAGCAGACGGCGGAGGGACTCGGTGACCGTTGGGTAGCCAACGCCCATTTTCATATCTCCGGCATCGATTACGGTCCCAAGGGCGAAAAGAAACATCTTGTCTTACTGGAGGCCGATCTCCGGTATAAGGAACTCATGCAGGCGCTGCTTTCTTTTGGCATTAAAGGGACGGTTATTTGTGAGAGCCCCAATTTGGAAGAAGACGCCCTTCGCTTGCAGGAGGCTTACAAAGAACTAATCGGCGCTCCGGCTTAACAACTTTGAGCATTATACATTATATGCTGTAACAGAGTTCGCCTGTCATAGCTCATTGGCTATCTTTAAATGGAAAACAAAGAGGCCGGTTGCACCTGGTATTAGAAACCATGTGCAACCGGCCTCTTTGTTTATAAATTATAGACGCAAAATAGTTTATTTGTAGTTTTTTGTTTTTGGATTTCGCAACAGGAAATGGATTTCGTACTGTGAAATGGATAAAGCCTGAAGAGTGTCTGTGCTATCAGCAAAAACACTGGATTCAGGCTTTATTTTATTTAATCACGCCTTGGCATAGAATTTGCAAATATCATTGGCGAGGATTATTCCTCGAATAATAAATTGCAGAAAATGAATTGGAGGGAATGCAATGCCACAATTGCATTGGAATGAAAATGCTGCTCCTGCTGTTACCGAACTGGCAGACGGTACAAAAATCTATCGCACCTGCGCTTGGTCGCCTCCAGGCTGCCACGGTGTCGGCTGCGGTCTGCGTGTTTTTGTTAAAGACGGCGAAATTGACAAAATCGAAGGCGATCCGGATCATCCCATTACTAAAGGTCGTCTCTGCGTGCGCTGTCTAACCATGAAAGAATACTTCTACCATCCCGACCGGATCCGTTATCCGATGAAGCGTGTCGGGCAGCGCGGCGAAAACAAATGGGAACGCATCACCTGGGATGAAGCCTATGACATGATCGTGGAAAAGTACAATTATTGCAAAGATAACTGGGGAAAGAATTCCTGGGCCGTCTTTAACGGGACCGGCCGGGAAGGCGGACGCTACCATTATGCCTTCGCCATCGAAGTGTTTAACACCAATACAGTTGTCCAGGACATCAGCGGTTGGTCCTGTATCATTCCGCGGATGGCCGCCATGTCCTGGTTTATCGGCAGTGCCTATATCGAGTTTGATAATGCCATCGGTTTGCCCTTGCGCTACGATGACCCCAACTGGGAATGCCCGAAATATATGCTGATGTGGGGACGGGATCCGCTCCGCTCCAATCCGGACGGTTTATGGGGACACTCCCTGATCGAAATGATGAAACGCGGTATGAAGCTGATCACCGTGGATCCGCGGGCCAATTGGCTGGCCACACGTTCGGAGCACCATCTGCAGCTGAGACCTGGTACCGATGGCGCTTTAGCCTTGGCCTTGCTGCATGCGGTCGTCAGAACCGGAAAATATGACAAGGCATTTGTCGACAAATGGTGTATCGGCTTTGACGAGCTGGCGGAGAGAGCCGCCCAGTACACACCGGAAGCGGTGGAAGCTATCACCGGCGTGCCGGCCGCAGATGTCTATGCCGCTGCCGAATGCCTGATCCAAAAACCGGCGACTCTTAGTATGGGTCTTGCTGTTGACCAGAACCCCAACAGCATTCAAATCGGGCATACGCTTTTGTCTATCTTTGCTATCACCGGTAACTTGGATATTCCGGGTGGATTATTCTTAGGACAGCCTTTGCGTGCTTTTGAAGGGCTGCAAGGAGAAGAAAACACGAATCCCTACGCACCGGTCCTGGAACCGGCTGAAGGCATCGGCCATAAGGAATTTCCGGCTCTGCCGATGGTCGTTAATACACCCCATCCGGATGTCATGTTGGAAGCCATCGAAACAGGCGAGCCTTACCCCATTAAAGGTGCTTATTTCATCACCCATAATCTTCTCTCTTGCATGACGGCCCAACCCAAACGTTGGTACGAAGCCATGCGCAAGATGGAATTCATTGTGATCAGCGATCTGTTTATGACACCGACGATTATGGGCTTAGCCGACCTCGTCCTGCCGGTTTCCACTTCGCTGGAGCGGGAAGGAATCGTTATCAATAACATGGCATCCCAGCCCGGGCAGTTCGGAGCGCTGGTGAAAGTGATCGACAATCATGGCGAGACCAAAAGCGACCTGGAAATCATGCTGGATTTGTACCATCGCCTGCATCCGGAAAGTACCAACCCCAAATGGAAAGATACCGACAGCTATCTGACGGCGGATATGGCGCCCATTGACGGGGTCGACATGACCTTCCCCCAATTGAAAGAACATGTCATCTGCCAATATGAGCTGGATTATCTGAAATATGAAAAAGGCTTGCTGCGAGATGATGGGGAACCGGGCTTCAATACGCCTACCGGAAAAATTGAATTAAGCAGCACGATGCTCGCTTCCGTAGGTGAAGATCCGCTGCCGTATTATCAGGAACCAAAGTTTAGTGGGATATCCCGACCGGATATGGCCAAGGATTATCCGCTGATCATGACCACCGGAGCTAGACAATTCACATCTTTCCATTCTGAACACCGTCAGATCAAGACCTTAAGAGAAATCCATCCCTGGCCGACCATGGAAATCAATCCACAGACGGCTGCGGAAAAAGGCATTACAGAAGGCTCTTGGGTAACTATCGAAAACCCCTGGGGCAAAGCGAAAGCGGTGGCCCATCTGACACCAATCGTCAAGGAAGATGTTATCAGCGTGGATCACGGCTGGTGGTTTCCGGAAAAAGGCGGCGATGACATGTTCGGTATTTGGGATTCGAATCTAAACAATATGGTCCCGCACAAAGAAGTCGGAAAACTGGGTTTTGGTACCCATTACAAAAGCCTGCCCTGTAACATTTACAGAGCGGAATAAGGAAGGGAGGATACAAGAATGGCACAATATGGTCTGATGATCGACAACGAATACTGCACCGGCTGCCACAGCTGCGAAGTGGCCTGCAAAAACGAACACAACCTGCCGCTGGGACAGTGGGGGATCAAGGTCCTTGAGCTGGGGCCTTGGAAACTGATGGACGGCAAACACTGGGAATACCGTTATGTTCCGGTTCCGACCTCTTATTGCGATCTGTGTAAAGACAGGGTAGCCGAGGGTGGGAAACCAAACTGTGCACTGCACTGTCTGGCCAGCGCCATCGAATACGGTACGCTGGAAGAGCTGGCGGCCAAAATGGAAGCCAAAGGGAAAATGGCATCCATCTTTATTCCTTAATTATATGAAAGGCGGAGAAGTATGTTAACGAAAAGACAAAACCTATGGGAAACGATTAGAGGCGGAAATCCGGATCGTTTTGTCAATCAGTATGAGTACCTGAATCTCATTCTGGAAGCCCCGACATTCACCTTCATGCCGGAAATAGACAAACTGACCAAAGACGGCTGGGGAGTAACCTGGTCCTGGCCGAAAGACCAGATCGGCGCTTTCCCGCTGCATGATCCGGAGCATAAAGTATTAAAGGATGTTACCGAGTGGAAGAAATATGTCAAAGCACCTGTTGTTCCCACCTCAGATGAGGCATGGGCCCCGTCGGTGGCCCATGCCAGGTCAATCAATCGCAACGAGGAATTTGTTGCCGCCTTCTACGGCCCCGGTGTGCTGGATATGACCCACATGCTGATGGGCATGGAAGATGCACTCATGGCTTTATATGAAGAACCTGAGGCTATGCATGAGTTGATCGATTATATTACGGAACACGAGTTGAAATGCGCCAGAATGCTGGTGGACAGACTGCAGCCGGATGCGCTTCTCCATCACGATGATTGGGGCAGTCAGATCAATTCTTTTCTTTCTCCTGCTATGTTTGAAGAATTTTTCTTGCCGGCCTATAAAAAAATCTACGGTTTTTATAAAGATAACGGGGTTGAACTGATTGTCCACCATAGCGATTCTTACGCCGCCAATCTCGTGCCAATGATGATTGAAATGGGCATGGATATCTGGCAAGGTGTGATGAAGACGAACAATATTCCTGAACTTATCAAGCAATACGGCGGAAAAATATCCTTTATGGGAGGGCTTCACAGCGGTGAAATCGACTTCCCGGACTGGACTCCGGAAAACTGTGCCAAACATGTGGAAGAGGCTTGCAGAACGTATGGCAAGTACTACTTTATTCCCTGTCTGACGGCGGGTCTACCGCTGAACGCGTTTCCCGGCGTGTACGACGCTGTGACTAATGAGATTAACAAAATAAGCAAAGTGTTATTTTAAAGCCGGCGCACTAATTAAATATGAGTGATTCGAGACATTACAGTAAGACAAAACGACAATAGATGAGGAAGTGTTAACTATGAATAATAAGGGCTTGGCCTTAAAGGCGGTCATCTTATTAAGCTATACCTATACCATGATGGCGACAACGTTTATCATCCCGATCATGGGAAATTTAGTCCAAGTATTTCCCGATGCCGGGACCAAAATCAGTATGTTGATTTCCCTCCCTTCCTTGATTATGATTCCCGCCATTCTTTTGTCCGGTTATTTAAGCAAATACATCAGCAAAAAAACTATTTTGATTATCGGGTCTGTCCTTTATATCATTGGCGGGCTTGGCGGCGGCTTCTACGATAATATTGATTTTATCCTGGTGATGCGTGCCATCGGGGGCTTGGGAACCGGCCTCGTCTTTCCGCTTGTTCCAGCTTTGATAGCCCAACTCTATCATGGCAACCAGGTTCCACAAATGATTGGCTGGGGGAATGCCACCGGCAGTATTTGCTCCATGATATTTGCTACGGTCACCGGCTACCTTGCTGTCTTAAACTGGCATAATGCTTTTTATCTTTATGCGATTTACATTCTTTTGCTCATCGCACAGATCATCATACTGCCGAAAGTACCGCCTGAAAAACAGGATGTTAATGTGCTCCAAGCTAAAGAAAAATCGAAATTGAACTGGCTTGCTTATATCTATGTGCTGGCAACCTTTGTTTATATGGTGATTTCCATGGTGTATATCGTCAGGGTCTCTGTGTTTATCGCCCAGGAGAACATTGGTAATTCTGCGCAAGCCGGGATGGCCTCTTCGGTTGTTTCTGTATCAGCTCTGATTATCACACTGATTTTTGCCCAGATATATAAGGCTTTTCAACGGTATACCTTTATTATTGGGTTTGCTGCCACCGCGCTGTGTTTTATCCTTTTAGGCATTTCTAAAACGTTTTCCACGATTGCAATCGCTTCTGTTTTCATGGGAATCTCTTTAGGGCTGGTACTGCCTTATTTGATGACCAACATTACCAAGATCCTGCCCAAAGCAGCCCGCACAACCGGTGTGTCGTTTATCAGTACGTCCATGTATATCGGCCAGTTCTTAGCTGCTTATTTTGTAGCTTTCCTGGAAAGTATGACAGGCTCCACCAGAACGTCATTCACTGTCTCGGGAGTTATCCTCGTCATCATTGCGGTCATCTCCGTTGTTT
Organism: Dehalobacter sp. DCM; assembly: GCF_024972775.1. Taxonomy (NCBI): domain Bacteria; kingdom Bacillati; phylum Bacillota; class Clostridia; order Eubacteriales; family Desulfitobacteriaceae; genus Dehalobacter; species Dehalobacter sp. DCM. The sequence continues at coordinate 1,369,603 of NZ_CP092282.1, forward strand.
TTATCCTGGCCACAAAAAAACAATTCAGCACGTTGTATGTTGCTGATGATTCTGTGAACAGTTAATAAAACGTACGTTTTAACAAAATAATCACCATCATAAAACCCCCGACAGCGTTAAGGGCTGCGGGGGTTTGTCGAAAGGAATGATTCTTCTTATGAGTGAACCTGCTCAAGCGGGTACGAAGCGTATTTTGTTGAAGCTATCACTATTGTTCAGCAGTGTTGACGGTATGGTTGCCAGCGCACTTATGGTGCCGCTGTTGGGAAGTATCTTGACGGAATATCCCGATACTTCTCCAGAACTGTTAAATCAAACCATATCGCTGCCTGCACTAGTGATGATACCGACGATTCTGCTTACCGGTTATTTATCCAAATTTATAAGCAAGAAGTATTTATTGATGTTTGGCAGTGCTGTCTTTATTGCCTCCGGATTCGGGAGCATGTATTCTCCCAGCGTTGAAGCGCTGGTCGTTTTCAGGGCGTGTGAGGGAATCGGGATGGGGATCGTTTATCCTCTGGCGCCGGCCATCATAGCCCATCTGTTTTTCGGTGAAGAAAGGGCAAAACTCATTGGCTGGACAAATGCCGTCGGCGGCATCTTTTCCTTTTTTCTCAGCATCACGGCCGGGTACATCGCTCTGGTGAATTGGCGGTATGCGTTTTATTTCTACCTTATCTTTGTTATCGTGATCATCATGCAAGGGTTTTTACTTCCTGCTTTCCAGCCTGAGAAAAAGGATAAAGAAATCATAGGTGACTCCGGTTTATTCGACATAAAAGCCCGGATGGGACTGCCGGTCTATCTGACCGCCAGTGCCATGCTGATTTATTGTACGGTGGGTATGGTCATCCTTTACAACCTAGCGGTATTTGTCACTACGGAAGGTCTGGGCAATTCAGCTCAAATCGGACTGGCCACGTCATTTAACACATTTGCCTCGATCATATTCAGTTTTTTCTTTGGCTATATTTTAAAATTTTTAAAAAGATACCATACGGTTCTCGGACTTATCTTATTTGCTTGTTCCTATTTTACCTTCAGCATAGCCAATACGATGACCCTGATCTACGCCGCCAGTCTCTTGACCGGAGCTTCTCTAGGCTGTATTTTCCCATATCTGTTAACACGGGCTTCCCAGGTTGCTCCCAAAGCGGAGAAGACGATGGCGGTTACCCTGCTGAGCATGGCGATCTATTTAGGCCAATTTTTGTCTGGGTATTTTGCTGCCTGGATCAGTGGACTGGCCGGATCACATCGGCAGTTATTTTTGGTTGAGGGAATCCTATTCCTGGTGTTTGCTGCGTTTGCCGCCCTCTACATCAGACTCACCCAGAAGTACGAAAGTAACTTTTAGTACTCTATCCCATATTCTTTAAATCGCTTGTACAGGGTCGTGCGTCCGATGCCCAGTAGTTTGGCAGCGTGTGCCGTGTCATTTTTTGCAATGTTCATGGCTCGGATAATCGCTTCTTTTTCCAATTGGGTGAGGGACAGTATCTCACTGGTTTTTTCCTGGTGGTGATCGGTCTGGGTAATTTCCAATGGCAGATCGTTAACGGTGATGTTTTCCGCATTACACATATAAACAGCATGAACAACTGCATTTTCCAGTTGTCTGGCGTTCCCGGGCCATGGATAGGCGCTGATCACCTCGCGGGCGTCAGCAGCGATTGCAGGCGGTTTTTTTCCGATTCTGCGACAGGTCATTTCCACAAAATACTGCGCCAGCAGGAACGCGTCATTATCTCTTTCCCGAAGTGGCGGGATAGTAATTTTAAAAACAGCTAAACGGAAGTATAAGTCTTCTCTGAACAGGCGATTCTTGATTGATTCGGAGAGATCCTTATTCGTCGCGGCGATGATCCGGGCATTGACAGGAATAAATTTGGTCCCCCCGATCCGCATCATTTGTCTTTCTTCCAAAACACGCAGCAGGACAGGTTGGATCTCCAGCGGCATATCCCCGATTTCATCTAAAAAAAGCGTGCCGCCGTTAGCCAGCTCAAATTTGCCGGGGCGGCCTTTTTTATCTGCGCCGGTAAAAGCACCGGCTTCATAGCCGAATAGTTCGCTCTCAATCAAATTACGGGGCATTGAGGCACAGTTAATCGCCATAAAGGGACCGTCGGGACAATAAACGTTGTGGATGGCCTGGGCGAACAATTCTTTACCCGTACCGCTTTCCCCGATCAGCAAGACATTGGAATTGGTGGCTGCAATCTGTTGCGCAAAGTTTTTTGTTTGCTGCAGTTTCCTGCTTTCGCCCCGAATATCGCTGAATGTATAGTAAGCCTTCATGCCACCGCGCTTACCGATCAGTTTATCCAAGCGCGACGATTGGGTCATATAAATAACGGAACCTTGCTTTTCTGTCTTTGTGTCATTCCATATTTTATCAATGCTGATAATATACTTTTTCTCCTGAGATTCCGGACCAATTGCTAATTCCAAATCGTGAACATTCGTATCATTCAATAAGGCATCTCTGAGGTTGGGATCCGGTCCAAAATACCGGGCATAATCCTGTCCCATATGGGGGCCTTCACTTAAGCCCAGCATATCCATCGCTTTTTTACTCATATGGGTGATGAGGCCGCTTCTGTCCAGAGTGACAAAGCCCTGTTCGGCAACGGATAACGAATTTTCGAGGGTTTTGTAAGCCGCTTCGAGCTGCACGCTTTTGATTTTCAGTTCAAGCTGGCTGGTGATCGCTTCAGCCAGCGAAGTGACCCATCCCAGCGTGTGGGCAAAGATTTTCTGAGACTTACTGATGTCTGCGTAGCTCTGAATGATCCCCAGGGTACCGATGACTTCGCCTTCCTGGTTAAAAATAGGCGCGGCCGAGGCGATAAAGTTTTCGGCTATCGCCAGATAGTTGTTGGGGCCGATTACTTGGACGGGAATCTTATGGATGAGTGCCAGACAATGGCCGTTGGTACCGATATATTCTTCACCGGCGGAGGTATACGGCATCTTTTTTTGAAATTGGGTGAGGGACTCAAGGTCATTTTCATCGCCTGCACTGTATAACAAAAATCCGGAATTATCAGTTAAGGATAAAACATAATTGGATATAGTGAGAAAGGGCATGAATTTCTGGATAAATGGCACGGAACATTGGATCAAAAGCGCATTACTTTCCAATATGTGTGTGATCTCTTTTTGGTCCGGGACCTCCTGCTTCTTTATTTCATAGGGGCTGACACCGTAGTTCTTTGATCGGATCCATGATTCGGCCACTTCAGGGATAATATCCGGATTACTGCGAGGATCTACGTTTTCTTCAATAAAACGCCGTTTTGCCTGTGAAATTCTCTTCCACGTGTCTGGGTTATAATCGTAATTCATAATGACGTTATGATTTGTTGCCAATCTGAGAACCTCCATTCTTGGCGACATCAACCATGGCATATAACTGAAATGAGATGGCGATATAAAGTTGTTCCGCCCAGTTATCCAGGTCGACGCCGGTGAGCTCGGCGATTCGTTCCATTCTCTTGAGAAACGAACTGCGGGCAATATAAAGGGATTTTGCGGCTGCTGTTGCATTGTAGTGTTTGTCCATATATTCATATAAGGTCTGATAGTAGCGGGTGTTATAAGATCGGTCATATTGCCGTAATACGACTAAAACCTGACTGCATACCTGATCGGGATCAAACCGGCCCAGACCGTTTTTAAGCAAATAATCCAAGGCAACATCGTTAAATTTAAAATACCAATAGGTGGGGTTTTTGATTCTGCCTAATTCAAACGCAATATTTGTTTGGTGGTAAGCCGCCCGGAGGTCCAGAAAATCAGTAAATTTTCTGCTGATTCCCGCAATCAATAGGCTATCTCTCAAAAAAACCACCATTTCCTGAAAAAAATCTTTCCTCATGATCCGGGTGTATTTGGAAATATTCAAGAGCATCAGGATATAAGAATTATTCTCTAAACAACAGGTTCCCGGCCATCGATGCTCCAGCTGCGGACTAATATAATCGGCATAGATCGTGTTATCTGCGTTAAAATTTGTACGGAATTGAATTAAATAATAGGTGTCATCGTTTTGGTGATCATTCGCAGCTAATAATTCTTTTAATTTATTAAATTGCGCATCATTGTCGTAGATAATCCCAGAAATCGTTTTTTTAAGCAGCTTTAAAGAATATTCATCCTTAATAAAAGAGCCGCATCGCGAATACAGTAATTCCGCGTATTCGGCAATCGTGGCAAGAAGGCAACGGTAATAAGCATTCTTTTCCTCATCGGACGAATAGGGAATGCCAAGACGCCCGATATATTTCTCCTTGAAGTAAATATTTTTGTGCAGAAAATGTGCTTCACCGGAATATTGAAAGACATCTTTCGTTGATTCCAGTTTTTTGAAATCGGGCATGGCCATCAGATTCTGGGCACCTTCAAGGGGGATCACTCCATTCGCTGCATTCAGAGTATCTTCATATTTGCCTCCGGCGGCAAGATTTTTAGAATACCCCAAAAAACGGAACTGCGTATTCATCAGGAACAGAGGATCCTCCAGGATACAGTCGCAGCAGTTAATCAACTCCGATACCGCAGCAAATTGATTGATCACCATGTTAATCTGATTTTCCCACGAATCAAATACGGCAAAAATCTTTAATAGAGCATTGAAAACGCGTGTGATTGGAACGAAATCATTGATAATGAGAATATTATTGCCTGAATTCAAAAAGGTTTTAGACTGGTCTTTATGACAGACAAAAACAACATCCTCATATCTCCGGACAATTTGTAGATTACAGGATTTATCGAGTACAACGATATGACCGGATATGTCGATCTTTTCATCATAAAAAAGAGGCATGTCCACTTTGATATCATGCGTGAATATCCTGTAATCACAGCTAAAATCTTTGGATAGGTGATACTTAATGATGAGCCCGTCTAATAACATGACACCCTCGTTCCGGTTCTGCTTTATCGCACTACATATTGTACACTCCCCCTCGCTAAATTTCAAATAAATTGACGTATTACTGAGTTTGATTATTCAGGCTATACTGAAATTACATATAGTTATAGAAGGGGAGTAACAAGATGAGCAGAGCGAAATACGATCCTGTGAAAGAACATGAGGTCATCGGTGTGTATCCGGGAATCAAAGGGTTCTCAATTGGATTTGCTCAGGGTGGCGTACCGGAAAGTCCACGATTTTATCGCCCAATCGAAACGCGCGAGAATTTTAAAATGTTGTTCCGGGGTGAAACCCCTTACTGGATTCCGGAGTGCGGATGGATACTCTGTGATGTCCAGGAATTCAGGCCGAGGCAGCATCCGGATAACCTGGCTAACCACCAATTGCTTGACGGCGGGGAAGAAGTTGATTTTAAACAAATCGGCAACGTGATTACAGGGTGGTTTGACTTGGAATATCAATGGGAAAGCTTGTCTGGTGGAGCGACGGTAAGACCGGGCCTGATTAAAGTTCCGGATATTACAAAGTGGGAAGATTATATTACCATGCCTGATCTTGACGCCATGGACTGGAAGGCGATCGCCAAAGATAATACAGTCTTTTTGGGCACCGATAAAGTCAATCAATTGGGCATCCAGTTCGGTTTCTGGGAAAGGCTCATGAATATTATGGGGGTAGCTGAGGCTGCCATTGCACTGATTGACGAGGACCAAAAGGACGGGGTTCACCGCTTTTTTGACCGGTTGGCCGATCTTTATAGTGACTATATCCGCAGAATTTGCGCCTGTTGCCCCATAGACAGTGTTTTCATGCATGATGACTGGGGGCACCAGACCGGACCGTTTTTCTCGCTGGCCGTTTGTCGGGAAATGATTGTACCCTATATGAAGCGGGTGATCGATGTCTGTCATGACCTGGGACTGGTATTCGAACATCACAGCTGCGGCAAAGCCGAGGCCCTGGTGCCGGCAATGATTGAAGAAGGTGACGACCTCTGGTTTCCCCAGCCAACGCTCAATGACGTTGACGGCATGCTGGAAAAGTATAACGGTGCGTCTATTGCCTTTGCCGTTGTGAACCCGGTGTTGACGTCCGAGATGTCGGAGGAGGAAGTCCGTAAGCTGGCCCGGGAATGGGTCGACAAATATAAGGGAAAAAGAGCTCTTTTAACACAGAATATCTACTTCCCGGAAAAGTCTGATCCTACGAAATACCCAATCTTTAAGGACGAGGTATACGCTTACAGCCGGATGGCTTATCAGGATGCAGATCAATAAAGAGTGATATCTCCGGTGAAAGGAAAAAGAAATGAACAATACGACAGCAGGTATATTGCCTCTGCTGTCGTATTTTTATCTCCGATATTATTGATATGACAAAAAAACAATAATAATTAGTCGGCACAACAATTTTCGAATCAGCTTTCTCTAATGGGATAACATGTAATCAAAAAATATCCAATACCAAACTTCTCTGATAATAATTGTGGCTGAGATCTGTGAAGAAAATACCAAACAATTCCGATATATGGTATAGTTATTGCGGTTAATTTCGATGAAGTGAATGAACATTTGTAATGAGAGTTAACCGGAGGTCAGCCTAAATGAAAGCGGAGTTTTACGAGTGTATTAACGCAGGATCGTAAGACCATCGACCTGATCATGAATACATTATTTGAAAAAAGTGACAGAGAGATGCTGCATTCCAAACGGGTCAGTGCCATATGCGGTGATATTGCCGTGACAATGGGTTTTGATGAGGACGATGTGAAGCAGATTCGCTTAGCCGGACTGATGCATGATATCGGAAAAATAGATATTGACAATCATTATCAATAACGATAAAATATAACTAAATACCACGTGATTATTTAATTGACTATAAGTTAGAATAATCTAACTCGAAGAGGGGGAGCAACAATGTCTTTAACAAAAGGCAAGCTGAATACACCTTATACGGTTAGCAGCGTGAAAACCAATTACGAAGATATACGGCAATTCCTGTTCTCGCTGGGGTGTTATCCCGGGGAGAAAATAACCATTATTTCTAAATTAGCGTCTAATTACATCGTCAATATTAAAGATGCCCGATATAGTATTGATGAAGATTTAGCAAATGCGATTATCGTCTGAACATTAATAGACAATGTATGAGTACCCAGAGGGCGTCATTTTTTAACAAAAAAGTTAGAGCAATCTAACATAGTTTTGAGGAGGAACCGATGCGAATTGCATTAGCAGGAAACCCAAATAGCGGAAAAACAACATTATTTAATGCGCTGACGGGTAAAAGTGAGCAAGTGGGTAACTGGGTCGGCGTCACCGTGGAAAAAAAAGAAGGCATTATTAAGCAGAGCTTATACCAGAGCAGCTTAAACCAGAGCTTAGATCAGAGTAAAGAAAATACGATCGTGGTTGATTTGCCCGGCGCTTACTCGATGTCGCCTTATACACAGGAAGAGTCCATTACCAAAGAGTTTGTACTGAATGAAAAACTGGATGTGATCATCAACATCGTCGATGCTACAAACATAAGCCGGAGTTTATTTTTTACAACCGAATTACTGGATTTGGGCATACCGATCGTCATCGCTCTGAATAAAAGTGACTTAACCCAGAAGAAGGGCACAATGATTAATGTGCAAGCGTTGAGTGAGGCATTGAAATGCCCGGTGGTAGAAACGATATTAACCAAATCCGACAAGAATGGTCTGAAGGAATTGCTGGCGGAGGTCTTCGCTGCGGACAAAGCTAAAATAAAACAAAACCCGCCGAATATAAGGGGATCTGTGACAGTTACCAGTAAGGAAGAATACCAACAGACAAATCTAAAACGGTACGCCTTTGTTAATGCGATCGTCGCCGAAGTGGAAAGAAAAATGATCAGCTCCGAAAAACAAACCCTACAGGATCAGGTTGACCGGATCGTTGCGCACAAATGGCTGGGAATCCCGATCTTTGCGGCAGTCATCTATCTTGTTTTCTCTATTTCGCAGACGTGGGTCGGACCATGGGTGGCGGATATATTTGTCGGATGGATCGATTTATTATACGGCGGCGTTGCCGCTTTGCTGGGTGACAATGTGAACCCGGTGTTAAGCGCGTTACTGCTCGACGGTATCATTGGCGGCGTGGGAGCAGTCCTGGGATTCTTGCCACTGATCATGATGTTGTTTTTCTGTCTGGCCTTATTGGAGGACAGTGGCTATATGGCCCGGGTAGCCATCGTTTTTGATAGATTCTTCAAGAAAGTCGGTTTATCCGGCAGATCCATCATCCCGATGATTATTGGTACAGGCTGCGGGATACCCGGTATCATGGCGACTCGAACCATTAAGAATGAACGACAGCGGCGTACCACGGCAATGCTGGCGCCCTTTATGCCCTGCGGGGCAAAACTGCCGATCATTGCTCTTTTTTCCGGAGTATTTTTCAGCGAGAATGCCTGGATCGGGACTTCGATGTATTTTCTCGGTATCCTGGTGATTATTATCGGGGCGTTGATCATCCGTCAAATCACCGGAGATTATTCCAAGTCCTATTTCATTATGGAACTGCCGGAATACAAGGTGCCCAGCCTGAAACGCGCAGCATTTTCCATGCTGCGGCGGGCAAAGGATTTCATCGTCAAAGCGGGTACCATTATCCTTGTCTGCAATGCGGTGGTTCAAATCCTGCAGACTTTTGACTGGCACTTCCGGGCAGTGGGCGCAAACTCGCCGGAGACGAGCATCTTAGCCAGTATCGCCACGCCGTTAGCGATCCTCTTTATTCCCCTGGGATTTGGTTTGTGGCAATTTGCGGCAGCAGCAGTGACAGGCTTTATTGCTAAAGAGAATGTTGTGGGAACCCTGGCCGTTTGTTTTAGCGTGACGAATTTTATCAACGTTGAAGATTTGACACTGGTTGGCGGCAGCGCTGAAGTCAATGCCGTCTTCGGGATTAGTGCGACGGCTGCCCTTGCCTATTTGGTATTCAACCTTTTTACACCGCCATGCTTTGCGGCCATCGGTGCGATGAATACGGAACTGGAATCCCACAAATGGCTGTGGGGCGCCATTGGCTTCCAATTCAGTATGGGGTACGTCTTGAGTTTTCTTGTATATCAGGTTGGAACGCTCATTTTAACCGGAAGCTTTGGTCACGGTTTTGTGGGAGGGTTAATCGCTGTAGGGATTATCGTAGGAATCATTGGTTACTTTATGCTGAAAGGCGGAAAAATTAACCAAGGCTATGACGGAATAAAGGCGGTGAATTTATGAGTATGGAGATAAATCTGATCGATATCATTGTCAGCGTGGTAATTATCGCAATCGTAACCCTGGCTATATATAAAATCCGACAGGACAAAAAAAGAGGCACCAAATGCACCGGCTGCAGCTGCTCAGGATCGCCGCAATGCACCCGCGCCAAAAGCTTAGAATACACCGATTGTCCCAAATGAACAGAAAGCCCGAAATATACGGATATATGATCCATATAACGCAATAACCTCTTTCAGGGCGATGACGCAATGCAAGAGGTTATTTTTCCGGGAGAACGGTACGAGTCGAGAGATGCTTTTGCATGGCTTTAATCGAATCGTTGCTGATTACATGTTCTATCGCACAGGCATCCGAATCGGCAATAGCAGGATCCACATGTAATATTTCCGTCAAATACTGATGGATAACCTGATGTTTGCAGGATGTCGACTGTGCCAGTTTCAGTCCGCTGGGGGTAAGGTATATTTCCCTGTATTTTTCAGCGACAATAAGGCCTTTTTCTGAAAGTGAGGCCATGGCACTGGTGGTACTCGCCTTGGAAACGCCCAATTTTCTGGCGATATCGGATACTCTGGCGCTATTGCCATCACGGGACAACTCATAGATGGCTTCCAGATAGTTTTCCATTTTATAACTCAATTCCTGCATTCTTTTTCCTCCCGATACCTCATTATACCCGAAATCAGAATAAATTTTCTACTTCCTAAGTCAAAACGCCAATGGGCAAACAAGAAGGAGGGTTTGTCACTATCATATTTGGAGTGAAAGAAAGTGTATGGTAAAATTAGTTTTATCTGTCAAATAATAGATCAGAAGCCAATAAGCTGATTTTTGCGTTGGATTTGATACCTTTTTATGTTAGGGAAAAGAGAAAGATTTAAAATGGAGGCTATTGTGAAAAAATATGTATTGGTTATTGCTATATTATTCCTGGTATTATGCCTTCTAAATGCTGGAATTACCAAGGGGAGGGTACTGGCAGAGACAGACGATGGTTTTGTTACAGAAAATTCAACTGAAAATGAATCAACACCGGTTGAAAAGTTTTCAAAGGGAATTGTTGTTAGAGTAATCGGTGAGACAAAGACACAGGATTTTCTGAATATGTCGGATGAAGTAATTACACAACAGTTGGAAGTAAAGCTCACGCATAAGGAGTATGCTAATCAGACGGTAATGATTGAAAACCTTGTTCACAAGGGGTCGAATACCATGGGGACATATGATCTGAAGGCGGGAGATCGTGTTGTAGTTTATCTCGATACGGATAACGAAGGGAAAATAGTCAATGCGCATATTCAGGATATATCAAGGGAGTATACACTGTATGGTTTGTTATTCTTTTTCGCTTTAGCTCTCATATTGCTAGGAAGAAGAAGAGGCCTGGCATCCCTTGTGAGTCTCACATTTATCGGGATGCTCATTTGGTTTTGGTTTATTCCGTATATCAAAAACGGTGGTAATCCGTTAGTGGGAGCTGTGGCCGTATGCTCTGCCGTTACCATAATCACGATTCCGCTTGTTCATGGATTTAACATAAAATCCTTTGCAGCCATCATTGGCACCGTTTTCGGAGTTGTCATTGCTGGCATGGCAGGTTATGCGTCGGCTATTTTTGGGAGAATTCAAGGGATTGAATTTGAATACATGAATATTCTAAGTACCGTACCCAATGGAATAACTTATGATTTTAGAGGCATTTTTCTCGCAGGAGTTCTTATTGGTTCCTTAGGGGCTGTAATGGATACCAGCATTTCTGTTGCATCGGCGATACAGGAATTTTATGAAATCCATCCCGATATTAAACCGAGCAAATTATGGAAGACGGGAATGAATGTCGGGAGAGATGTGATGAGCATGATGTCCAGCACGCTGATCCTGGCTTACACTGGCGGTGCTATAGCTCTTCTGCTTCTTCTTAACATATTTATGTCTGATCCGATAAAGTTCTTAAACTCGGATCTGTTCGTAAGTGAAGTTATCAGGATGCTTTCAGGATCTATCGGGTTGATATTGGCGGTTCCCATTACGATCTATTCGGCAATCAAACTCGTAAGGCGATCAAGGAGATTGAAAAGTAATAATGATTAAAGCAATTTAGAGAATCAAAGCCGTATTGGTATGGCATCATCGGCGGATTAATTTTAGTCTTGTACGGCATTATACCGACATTACAGAACTTCCCCAATTTTGCAAGAGTCTATCATTGAATAAAAAAAAAGCATGTTTGTTTATCAGTCCGATAACAAGCATGCTTTCTCTCCTTTTGGGGGAGAGATATTTTAGGAGGACTTAATATCAACCTCAAGCACGCCGGCAAAAGCTTGCCTGAGGGTATCCGCGAATGAGTAAACCAAGGTTGAATAAAAAAACCTCTTATCCTATGGATAAAAGGTTAGATCACAGTGTATCTGCATGATTTATGCAGAAATATAATCCATCCTCCTATCAACCGTAGGCGTCCAATGAATTAACTGCAAGCAGGTCTTCTGGCTTAAGGTTCATCGTTATCCTTACCTTCCCGAATCCGGTGGTTATTCAAGGACTCCTCACCTTTTACAGCGGCGGGACCGCACGGGACTCTCACCCGTTTCCCTATTCTACCGGCAACAGCCGGTCACTTACAGATAAATATTCAATTACTTATGATTATACTATAAATAATGGAAAAGGCAAGTGCTTTATAAGTATCTATTATTTCATCGGTGTATCGTTGTCTTCGGCGGCATATCTCGTATTATGATCTTTCAATAATTAGACAACTATATTCTCTTGGGTCCGGTCCGCGCACCACATTCCGCTTTCGGCTCTTGCGCCATCCGTGAATTTACATTGAGGAAGTTAAAATTCTTATGCCCTCCTTGGCGAATTTTAACTTAGGTCCATCCATGGACCGTTGCGCTTCGCAATCCTACTCCGCTTGACGCCGGAAATGTGGTACGCAGACCGAGCTAATGGGGTTTGAATGTCCAGTTATTTAGAGAACGTTGTACTAGGCAGCTGCTTTAGGTTTCCGTCTTTTTAAAAAATGCAGGACAAATCCTACCATTATAAGCAATGCGAGTGTAAGCGCGCCGCCAACGAAACCGGAAACGGATGTTCCAGCACTTACAGCAGGCCAAGTATCTCCGGTTTCTGCTGCCGGTTCAGTGTGAGCTTCGGTATTTGTTGTTTTAAAACCATAATCCGGCAAAAAAGCCGTTTTACTTTGAATTCCGGCTAAAAAACCATGAATCCCGTCCGTTGCTTCCAGTTCCGTGACGCCTGCGGTTTTCTCCATTGACCATTCCAGTCCGTCGGGATTAGCAGATGCAAACCAGGAAACACCGCCGCCGATCACCAGGGCAGCGATCAAGAAGCCGATGACAACACGTTTAATTGCTTTGGTACCGGAAGTATTAGTTACTGCCGATTTTTCCAACAAGTCAGGCCGGGCTTTCCAAACGAAGGAAATTACGGCAGCGGTTACAAGCCCTTCAACAATGCCAATTGCCAGATGGATCGGCTGCATCATGAGTAGAAAAGCATTGAAAGGAAGTTCCGTTTTTCCAGACAAGAATGTCTCAAATACCACACTCAAAGCCCCCAGCTGAAGACCCGCAATCGCTGCGATCATTGAACCGGCAAGAATGCGTTTGGGCGAGATTCCTTTCTTTGTTATGGTTTTGTAAATCAGTGGATAAGCAAGAAAACACGTATAGAAACCAAGATTAAATACATTGCAGCCATAAGCTAACAACCCGCCGTCACCAAAAAATAAGGCCTGAATCAATAAAATGGCAGCCATCGTGATAAAGCCGGCATAGGGGCCGAGCAAAATGGCAAGCAAAAGTCCTCCCCCAAGGTGTCCGCTGGATCCTGTACCCGGGATCGAAAAATTAATCATCTGTGTAGCGAAAACAAATGCGCCCATTGCCCCCATTATCGGGATCTTTTTTTCATCCAGTTCAGCTTGGACTTTCTTTATCGAATAGGCAGCAACCCCTGCTGTCGCAGTCCACATTACCGCTCCAACGACCGGTGAAATTAATGCGTCAGCCATATGCATAATAATCACTCCTCTTAATTCTGCTGTCAAAATCATTATAGTGTGCTCGCATATTTTTACAATCCTGGTAGGGGGGATAAAATTCTGATCGTTAAAGGCGACGACTTGTTTGAAACAGTAAGAATATGAGGGTATAAAGGATGAAGGTATGAGCGAAAATGCAGAATAATAGCTTAGAATTAAACTGTACAGTTTTAAGCTAGCATGCTATAATATATCAAATTGAATATACAGTAATGAGTTATTCCTGCCCGAGGGCAAGAATTGAAAAGGGAAGTCAGTTGGAGCTGACGCGGTTCCCGCCACTGTACGAGGGAGTCGAATCACATAATGTCACTGGGATTAACCTGGGAAGACGTGATTCGATAAAGATCTTAAGCCAGGAGACCTGCTCATACTGGGTACTGTAACTACCTACGGGATGTTAGGGAGGTGAATGCCTTATGTTTTCGGAATTCTTACCGCTTTCTGATACAGGTTAGATCCTTTACCTTTTCATGGTAGAGGTTTTTTTCTATCCATGGAGGGATTACTGCCGCGGTGCCACGGATGGCAAGGAGCGGCGCTATCCATGGAGGGATTACTGCCGCGGTGCCACGGATGGCAAGGAGCGGCATTGTCTCGGTTTTATCTATAGGCTAAGGAGGTTCAAATGATTGTCCTTCTGGGAGAAACATCGGCAGCTTTTGAATTAAGTAAACATCTCCAAAACAGGGGGATCAATTTTATTAAGAAGTCGGCTTGGACGGTTAAAGACTGTTTGCCGGCGGATTCAGTTATTCTTGATGTCAGCCATCCTTTGAGTGATAAGTTCTGTTCACTGAGACAGTTATGTGAACAATTCCATATTCCGTACCTCAGATTAGAAAGACCTGAAACCCACATCCCAGAAAATTCCTTGATATTCCAGACATATAATTGGGATGAAGTTTTGTATCGTCTTAATGAGCGCGTTGGTGCATTACACCGGGAAAAAGGACGAAAGGTTAATGTTTTTGTTACTACCGGCAGTCACCAATTGGGTAGTATTGTACATAGCGCTTTTGCGGGCATGGCCCGTTTTATTGTCCGGGTTCTCCCTGAAGGACGACTGGTACAGAAATGCCAGGACTTAGGTATTCAACCCCGGGACATCGTCGCCATGCAAGGTCCTTTTTCCAAAGACATTAACAAAGCGCTTTTTAAGTTCTATGGAGCGGACGTCGTGTTGACAAAGGACAGCGGTCAAGCCGGCGGGACGGATACGAAAATTTCGGCTGCGTTAGAATCGGGTCTGGAAATCATTGTAATTCGAAAAAACAAAACGGACTATGGTTTGACCATGAGGAGTGTCAATGAAGTAATAACATGGCTTGATAATAATATTTTATGAGAAGATTTTAGTTTAGATCAAGAAGAAAGGTGACACGAATGAATACGAAACGAATAACAATGGTCGCAAGCATCACCCTGATGCTGATCTTATTGCCTCAAAATGTTTTTGCCATGCACATCATGGAAGGGTTTCTTCCCCCGGTCTGGTGTATCTCCTGGGGCGTTCTGTGCATCCCGTTTGTCGCGTATGGCTTATACGCCATGCGCAAAATAACCAATGAGTCTCCAAAACTAAAGTTGCTGCTGGCAATGGCCGGTGCGTTTGTCTTTGTCTTATCCTCTTTGAAAATACCTTCCGTTACCGGGAGTTGTTCACATCCTACAGGAACTGGTTTGGGAGCTATCTTGTTCGGCCCTGCCGTTATGAGCGTACTTGGCATTATTGTTCTTCTGTTCCAGTCGATTCTACTAGCTCATGGTGGGCTGACGACGCTTGGCGCCAATACCTTTTCCATGGCGATTGTCGGTCCGTTTATCGCCTACGGTGTTTTTCTGCTGGTGAAAAAACTAAAAGGACCGGAGTGGCTGGGCGTGTTTCTGGCGGCGGCCTTGGGGGATTTGGTTACCTACATTGTCACATCGTTGCAGCTGGCGGTGGCATTCCCTGCCGCAACTGGGGGTATTGCAGTCTCAGCCGGCAAATTTATGGGGATTTTTGCCTTTACCCAAGTGCCTCTGGCCATCAGTGAAGGCATATTAACGGTTATTATTTTTAACGCGATCAAGACTTACCTGAAAAGCGACGAACTTCATTCCTTAAAAGTATTTGCTGGGGGGGATTTAAGATGAGCAGTAGCAACAATATGCCGAATAATAAAAGCAGGCTGACAACCAATCTTGTCCTGATTGCCATCGTTATTTTGCTCGCCATTGTTCCGCTGGTTATGAACAAAAACGCTGAATTCGGCGGAGCAGACGGTCAAGCTGAAACGGCGATTACTGAAATTAATCCTGAATACACGCCGTGGTTTTCTTCTATTTTTGAGCCGCCCAGCGGAGAGATTGAAAGCTTACTGTTCTCTCTGCAAGCAGCACTTGGTTCCGGTATACTCTTTTACGGACTCGGCTATATGAAGGGACGCTATAAAAGGGAAGAGAAAAACAAAAACTAATATAAGGAAATCAAAAGATGATCAATATCGATAAATATGCCTATGCTTCCAAACTAAGTAAAACAAATCCCATGGAAAAAATGGCGCTTGCTTTGCTGACGTTATGTGTCTGTCTTTGGGCAAACTCTATCCTGCTTTCGGTTACCGTATTATTGATTATGAGCTGGTTGACTGTCAAAAAGGGAGGCATACCCCTCCCTTTTTTTCTTAAACTGATGCTCATACCAATGTCTTTCCTTATTCTGGGTGTCCTTATGATCGCTTTTCAAATTGTAAACGATCCGCATCAGTTTATTCTGGCTTTTCCAGTGTTTGGTTTTTATTTGGGATTCTCCAAACCCGGTATGGAGACGGCGATACAGCTTTTTTTCAAAGCTTTGGGAGCGGTGTCCTGTTTGTATTATTTGTCTTTGAATACGCCGATGGTTGATCTGCTGTCCGCACTGCGCAAGCTGAAATGTCCGCAGCTTATGCTGGAAATGATGAGCTTGATTTACCGGTTTATATTTGTGCTGATGGAAACTGCGGAGACCATGTATACGGCTCAAAATTCCCGCTTGGGTTATTCGAGCCTGAAAGCAGGGTATCGTTCGTTAGGGATGTTGGCCTCAACGCTTTTTATCCGGGCCTACAAACGTTCAGATGATATGTATACGGCGATGGAAGCCAGGGGATATGACGGCAAAATCGCCGTGTTGGAAGAAATAGCGCCCTTCTCTTGGCGGCGTTTCCTGGCAACAATAATAATGAATGTTGGTTTGATTACAGCGGTATTGCTGGCCAGACAGTATTGGGGAGGTTTGCTCTAATGAAGGACTGCATACTGGAAACGCAAATGTTATCTTACACGTATGCCGACGGGACCAGCGCTTTGGATGAGGTTACTCTGGGCATCAGAAAA
Source organism: Dehalobacter sp. DCM (assembly GCF_024972775.1). Classification (NCBI taxonomy): domain Bacteria; kingdom Bacillati; phylum Bacillota; class Clostridia; order Eubacteriales; family Desulfitobacteriaceae; genus Dehalobacter; species Dehalobacter sp. DCM. The sequence continues at coordinate 1,386,250 of NZ_CP092282.1, forward strand.
GGGGAAACGACCGCGGTATTAGGAAGTAACGGCGCCGGAAAATCCACGTTGTTTCTGAACTTTAACGGGATTTTGAAACCGTCCTCCGGGCAAGTATTCTTCAGAGAGACGCCGCTTGATTATACAAAAAAAGGACTGCAGGAACTGCGCAGGAAGGTTGGTATTGTTTTTCAGGATCCGGATAACCAGCTTTTTTCCGCTAATGTTTATCAAGATATTTCTTTTGGGGCCGTTAATATGAAATTACCGGAAAAGGAAATTCGCCGCAGAGTGGAAATCGCGATGGAGCGAACAGGAATAACCCATCTGAAGAATAAAGCGACCCATTCTCTCAGCTTCGGTCAGAAAAAAAGGGTGGCTATTGCCGGGGTGCTTGTTATGGAGCCGGATATACTGGTGTTGGATGAACCGACAGCAGGGCTTGATCCGATGGGAGTCAGTGAGATCATGAAACTTCTTAAGGAAACCCAAAATGAACTTGGGCTTTCCATTGTTATCTCGACCCATGAGATTGATATTGTTCCGCTCTACTGCGATTTTGTTTATGTCCTGGATCGAGGAAAAGTCATTCTGGAAGGGACGCCGAAAGAAGTCTTTTCAGAAAAGGAAACGATTCGAAGTGTTAACTTAAGGCTGCCGCGAATTGGGCATCTAATGGAAATACTGAGGGCGAAAGATGATTTTGCTTTGACAGAATCGGCGATGACCATATCTGAGGCGCGGAAGGCATTAAATGATTGGAAGAATGAAAAATCAACAAAATAGATTGTTTTGGTTTCCTATTTTGCAGATTATCGCAGCCGCCGCTTTGTTCGGGGCCAGTGTCCCTTTGGCAAAGCTGCTGTTAGGGGATATTGCCCCTGTACCGCTGGCCGGATTCTTGTACATAGGCAGCGGTATGGGGATGTTGCTTTGGCGCGTTTTGTTTAAGGCTGATCAAGGCAGTTGCCGTGAAGCAAAAATTGTTAAACAGGATTGGCCATGGTTGATCGGGGCCATCTCATCCGGCGGAATAGCCGCTCCCATTGTCTTGATGGTTTCACTGAAACAGGCACCTGCTTCGACAGCTGCCCTTTTGTTAAATTTTGAAGGCGTGGCGACAACCATTATTGCCGGGATTGTGTTTAAAGAACACATCGGGAAGCGTATTTGGGGGGCAGTTCTATTAATTGCCGTTGCCAGCATCGCGCTGTCCTGGAATACTTCCGGGCAATGGGGTTTCTCCCTTAGTGCCGTCGGGGTACTCGCCGCTTGCGGCTTGTGGGGCGCGGATAACAATTTTACACGGAATATCTCAGCTAAAGATCCATATATGATTGTTGCCATCAAAGGTTCGTGTGCAGGAATATTCTCTCTGCTCCTGGCGCAAATTATCGGACAGCCATTTCCGCATTTGTCCTATGCGGTAATGGCAATGTTCTTGGGGTGTCTAAGCTATGGCTGCAGTATCGTTTTCTTTATTCAAGGCATGCGAGAACTGGGCTCAGCCCGGACAAGCGCCTTATATGGCATTGCGCCTTTCTTGGGAGCTGTTTTATCCATCGCCTTATATAGAGAGGTTCCGGAAATACAGTTTATTGTCGCAATGCCTGTGATGATACTGGGTGCCATTTTGTTATTAAAAGAAGACCATGTTCATTGGCACAGACATCACTATACCGAACATGAACACCGGCATTGCCATAGTGATGGGCATCATACCCACAGTCATCAGGGTGATACGAAATTGGAAAAAAACTATCATTCGCATGTCCACCAACACGAAGAGACAGAACATTGGCATGGGCACACGCCAAACATTCATCACCGGCATAGTCACTAGATGACAACAATCAGTTTTCTACATTACCGTGACTGTATGTAACCAATTGGAAAGAAGGAGTTGAGGGCGTTCCCAGCGTGTTTATGGAACAGGATAGTTTCGCGAGAAGTATTGAAAATTTGTCATATTGCCCTTTAGTTAATTGCCGGCAATGACATGTCAGGACGACCAATACCGGATTGCCGGCGATGTTGTTCAGCACTTTCAAAGCATGGATATAATTGCGGTTATCTTGTATTGTCCCAATAATAATTATTGGCATTTGACTCCATGATTCCCAGGATAGGTTAAGATAACGCAGCTTGTGATTGGCACGGGGATTTTGAGTCAGCAGACCAAGAATCAGGGGGGCTTCACACTCCGTATGCTGCGTATACGCTAGAAGATTAAATCCCGAATCAACGACAGCAATGTGACTGTCGATGATATTTTCGCTGATATCCAGTAAATCCTGTAAGCCGCGGCCAGCAATAAGAGAGCGCTGCATGTTGCTTTCCCACTCCTTGAAAGTCTTAAAAACCTCCTTAAACCTAAAAAACGAATCATAATTAATCTTACCGTCAAACATAATCACTCTTCTCAAAGCGTTGTCAGCCACGTATTCCTGTAAACCGTCCCGGGGACATAATAAGTAGAGGTTCGGAAAAGACTGACTTATTTTAACGGCTTTTGTGAAGTTACACACATAAAGGTAATCTGGGGAAAGACGGCTGCTATGGCAGCTTAGCATTTTGATCCCAAGAAATTTTGGATTTTCCTTTTTAGGGGCATAAGAAACAAGTGGAAAATGATCTAATAAAATATTTAATGTAACCGGCATCTTGGAACCTCCTTCCAAAATTTGAGTAATTAATACCACTTGTAAAAAGAAAAAGCATGTTTGTACCTCAGTCCAATGACAAACATGCTTCCTCTCCATAAGGGAGAGATAATCAAGGAGAACTTAAAATGTCAATCTTATGCACGCCGGCAAATAGCTTGCATAAGAGTGTCCGCGAAATAAACAAAGCGAAAATAAAAAAACCTTTTGTCCTGTGGATTCAAAAAGGTTTACAAAACTGTGCATCTGCATAGATTCAAGCAGTAACACAATCCATCCTCCTATCGACCGTAGGTATACAATGAACTAACTGCAAGCAGGTCTTCTGGCTTAAGGTTCATCGTCATCCTTACCTTCCCGGATTCGGTGGTTTTTCAAGGACTTCTCACCTTTTACAGCGGCGGGACCGCACGGGACTTTCACCCGTTTCCCTATTATACCGGCTATCAACCGGTCACTTACAGCTGAAATATTCAATTACTGACGATTATAGATCCAAATTCAATAAAAGGCAAGCATTTTTTCATCATGTGTATTTATACAAGCAGTTGCAATCAAGCTGCTGAATCAATGATAAATTTATACATAATTCTGACACATGGAACAGGCATAGGTATCACCTATATGAATAACCGGACATTGATTCTCTTCTATCCTTGGTATGATTATGCCTGAGGGGAAGGAAAAATGCCGATAAATTTTTTCGTGACATAGCATTTGGGATGCGATATAATCAGACTGAAAACAAAATATTGGAAACAGGTGTCGGTTATAATTTCGCTGAATAGAAGTTATGAGCCGGTGAAAAGGGAAGTGGGTGTAAATCCCACGCGGTCCCGCCGCTGTAAAAGAGGAGTCCCTCCAGGAATGCCACTGTAACCGGGAAGGCAGGAGGAGACGATGAGACTTAAGCCAGAAGACCTGCCTGCGTTTCGTACACTAGCAACTTCACGCGTGATGGAGGGTGTTTGAGTTTTTGTTCGCTTATATTTGAGACGGACTCTCATTGCTTATGTTGTTAGGCATTGAGAGTTTTTTTATTGAAAAAAACGATGTGGGCGAGGAGTAGGGAACCATGTCAAAATCGCTTGTAATTGCAGGCACAGCAGAAGCAAAAGAGGTCATTATTCAATTGCTGAAAATGAATATCGAAGTTTCGGCAGTTGTTACCTCGAGACTTGGAAGCCAGGCTTTGGCGGATATTGAAAATATCCGTATTCATCAAGGGAGGGTCTCAAAGCAATGGATCGCCGGCTTGCTCGATAGCATTGAGCCGGATTACGTTATTGATGTTTCCAATCCTTTTTCTTTGGAGACAACCCGCAATGCGATGAGCGTTTCCCAAATAAAAAAAATTGGCTATATCCGCTATGAAAGAGAGTCTGTGATTGACAATTGGAAAGATATTATCCGTGTAAAAAACCATGATGAGGCATATAAAAAACTCTTAAGCTGCCAGGGCAATATTCTATTGACTATCGGAAGCGGCAAAGTCAAAGTATTTACAAATATTCCAGAGTATAAGAATCGTTTGTTTATCAGGGTCCTTCCTGACAGCAAAGTCATTGAACGGTGTGAAAAAATGGGTTTTAATGCCAATAACCTTATCGCTATGAAGGGGCCTTTCAGCGAAGAACTAAATATTGCCTTGATCAAATATTGCAACGCGGCTGTACTGGTAACAAAAGAAAGCGGAAATACAGGAGGCGTCATGGAAAAGATTCGTGCGGCACAACGTATTGGGATTCCGGTAATTATGATTGAACGTGAGGAACTGCACCATGAAAACAAAGCCAGGTCTGTGGATGAGGTCATCCGACTGATACAAAATATTCAACAGGAGTGAAATTTGGAAGATAATCGAACTTCCGAAATTCAAAGATAAATTAAAATTAATTGGAGGTGTCACCGCTGGTTAACGTTTCAGATTAGTGATTGCGTGATCTAACACAAGAAACCTGCACGCAATTAATATTAAGCTTTCAAGTTAACAAGGTACTGGGTTACTTAATAAAAACATGAAAATGGAGGAATTATCATGATTCGGGGTCATCAAAAAAATGTTTGTTTAATTGTCATTATAATTATGCTTTGTTCCGCACTTATGGTCGGCTGTTCCGGCGGAACTGAGAAAAGCAATAAAGCCTTAACTGGCAAAGAGGTCAGTTTGAGCTATACGAGCGCGTTTAAAATCGTCGATTACGGTGATAATTTCACCCTATTGACAGATGCTGAAGGCAATCAGTTCCTGCTGGTGCCGGAGGGTACGGAAACCCCTGAAATTAGCGAGGCTGCAGGTGCGACGGTGGTCAACACGCCCCTGAAAAAGGTGGTTTATTGTTCGACCACGCAGGTGGGGCTGCTGCAGGCGATATTTACCGATCAGGAATGGGACAGCATCGCCGCTGTGACCACGGACACGGCGGACTGGTACGTCGATGCGGTTAAAACGCGTATGGAGAGCGGCGCTATCCAATATGTCGGTACTGGGGGCATGGCGGATCCGGATTATGAAAAAATCCAGGCGCTGAACCCGGATATGGTCTTTGTCTATACCGGGGATTACGGACTGCAGAAAACGCTGGCCAAAATGAAGGAGCTTAAAATCCCCTGCGCGGTGGTCAATGATTATACGGAAGCGACGGATCTTGGACGCTTGGAATGGCTGAAATTTTTAGGCGCCTTCTATAACAAGGGTCAGGAAGCCGCCGTCTTTATCGAGGCGAAAGCGGCGATGCTGGATGAGATTGCCGCTGCCGTCAAGGATAAACCGAGTCCAAAGGTTGTCTATGGCATGATCTACGATGGCAAAGTGTATATTCCGGACGGCGGATCGTATGTCGCCAAGCAAATCAAGGAAGCCGGAGGAGACTACGTCTTTGCGGAGGTTAATCCGGATAAAGCCAGCAGCTCCCAAGTCACCGTGGAGGAATTCTACGCTAAAGGCAAGGATGCGGACGTTTTCATTTATTCATCGATGGTTGCCTATATGCCTTCACTGGAAAGTCTGCTGAAAACCGAGCCGTTGTTAAAAGATTTTCAATCCGTTAAGAACGGAAAAGTGTATTGCTTTGCCCCCTGGTACTACATGTCAATTAATAAAACTATCGAAGGCGTAAAGGATATGGCTTCGTTCTTCCACGAAGGACTGTACCCGGACTGGGAACTTGTCATGTTTCAGCAGATGCCTGAAAAGTAAGGGCTGGAAAAAATAGCGGGATTCGTGAATAAAGCCTTGTTTTTAACAAGGCTTTATTCAGACGAATTATAATATTCACCATCTGTATGAAAGTCGAAAAAGCACGATCCATGCTGGATTAAAAGCCGGAATCGATAAAGGGAGAGGAAATAATTGAAAATTCATATGTTGCCGACAGGGGATGAAGTTCACCGGTATCAAAAGAGCATTGTTATTCCGTTTAAGAATAGCCGAAAGGTCTTAAGCACGTCGCCTTTAAATGGAGGCTACCGCGAAAATCTTCTATCAGCCTTTAACCATGATTCAAACCCAGGAGCAGGAATTTCCTGTTCGCTCAGGACCGATTCCTACTTGAACGATCTGAAGCTGCTCGCCACGGAGATCGGACTCGATCCGGCTACGGCCACGGGCATATCCACAGCCGCGTCGATGGACAATGTTGCAATCAAAGCGGTTTCTTATGAAAACCTGACGGTGACCGCCATTGTTACCGGGGGTGTGGAAGTAAACGGCGGGAGAGTCGGAGATCCCGCATCTTACCACGAAGCCCGGGGGAAAACCGTTATGACCAAGGAAGGCACGATCAATATCATTCTGGATATTGATGCGGATCTACTGCCGGGTACGTTGGCCCGCGCTCTGGTAACCTGCACAGAAGCCAAAACGGCAGCACTGCAGGAACTGATGGCGGGAAGCAGCTATTCCCGGGGGTTAGCAACCGGCTCAGGGACTGACGGGACGATTATCATCGCCAACAGCCAATCAGATTTAAAACTGACTTACGCGGGCAAGCACAGCAAATTAGGTGAGCTAATCGGCCTGGCTGTGAAACCGGCTGTCAAAGAGGCGTTGTTTTTGCAGACCGGTTTGTCTCCAAAGAGCCAGCATAGTATGCTGAGACGCTTGAAACGGTTTGGCATAACGGAAGATGGTATCTGGAACAAACATGGCGTCTTAGGAGAAAAAACACTGGCCAAGCCTGTTTTCATTCAACAATTGGAAAGTGTAGATCGCGAAGAGGAGCTTGTCGCTCTTACCTCACTGTATGTCCACCTGCTGGATCAAATGGACTGGGAGTTGATTACTCCCGGACGTGCTGCCCAGGAAGGCAGATATCTTGTGGAGAGAATAAAACAAAAGTATCAGCTTGACGTGGAATATACTTTTTCCTGGCAGTCCGCTGAGGAGACAATAACCGGAATGCTGGCGAATTTCACGGACGTGATAGCCAGAATCAGCGCGGGAGGTCCGGATGTTTAAGATCGTTTTTATTATGTCCCCGATGGATTCCTCTTACAAACTGAAAGAAGCAAAAAAACAGATTGAAGAGGAACGAAAAGATATCCACATTCAATTTGTCGACAGTTTTAAGATGGATACGGACCCAGCGACCGCCGAAGCGGCAATGCAGCAGCTTGAAGAAGCAGAATTGGTCCTGATTCTGATGCATGGCGGGATCACGCATTTTCAAAGCTTTGAAGCGGTGATCTGCCGGTTTGAAAATAAAAAGAAATTTTTTATCCATACCGGGCTCGAAGACGAAAACCGGCTCCTGCTTGCCAGAACAGGGATATCCCATGGGGAATATCTGGAAATTTTACGGTATATTCTATCGGCAAACAGAGAGAACGGCGTTAATCTGTTCAAATATTTAGCTTCCCGGTATGGCGGGGTGGCAGTTGATTACGCGCCTCCCATGCCCATGGTCTGGGAAGGGGTCTATGATCCGCGCCAGGAGGACATTGACGTTGCCTCCGCCTTGGAAAATGCTAACAGTTCCGGCAAACCGGTCATTGCCATTCTGTTTTACAGCAAGTACAAGCATGAACACGATTTGGCCCATATTGACGCCTTAATTGCCCAAGTTGAAAAATTAGGCGGTTATCCGCTGGCGGTGTTTTCGACCTCGGCGCCGGATCCGGTCATGGGATGCCAAGGCTTTCGATGGGTGATCCGGGAGGTGCTGCTAAAGGAGGGTGTCTGTCAGGTTGATGCCGTGATCAACACGCTCGGGTACTCTCAAAGCATTATGGCCAATCCGGGAAACGGTACGGCAATGGTAGAACATAGTATTTTTGAGGAACTCAATGTGCCGGTGATTCAGGCAATGGCGACGTATCAAACTTATGAGAATTGGCTGGACAATCTCCGGGGGATTGACATGATGTCCTTTCCCATTTGCGTTTACTATCCTGAATTTGACGGTCAGATTATCACTGTGACTTATGCTTATAGTGAATATATCCGGGATGAAATCGGGGAAAGAATCTTGCGCAAGCCGATTCCGGACAGAGTGGATCAGATCTGCCGTCTGGCCATGAATTGGGCCAAGCTGAGGAACAAGCCGATTCAGGATAAAAAAATCGCGATTTTGTTCCATAATATGCCGCCCCGCAATGATATGATCGGCTGCGCCTTTGGGCTGGATACCCCGCAAAGTGTATTTCTGATGATCGAGGCCCTGAAAACAGAAGGAATCCGAACAAGCTACGATTTTGCAGACGGGGATGACATTATCGGCAGGATTATTGCGGCAGTCAGCAATGATACCCGTTGGCTCTCGGCGGAAAAGGCGCTGGCAAGAAGTAAAAGTATCATCACAGGGGAGACATATAGAAACTGGTTTGCAGAATTCCCCGCAACGGTAAAAGAACAGCTGGTGCGGGATTGGGGCAAGCCGCCCGGAGAATACATGGTGCATGAAGATCAGCTCCCCGTCCCGGGAATCATCAACGGCAATCTGTTTATCGGCCTTCAACCCCCCCGGGGATACGAGGAAAAGGCGGATGAAGTCTATCACAGCACGGATATTGTACCGCCTCACCAATATATTGCCTACTATGAGTGGCTGAGAAATGATTTTCAGGCTGATGCGGTGGTGCATGTCGGGACGCACGGTACCCTGGAGTGGCTGCCTGGGAAGGAAATCGGTCTGTCGCAGCGCTGTTATCCCGATGTTGCGATTCGGGACCTGCCGCATCTGTACCCTTACAGCATCACCGTGTTGGGAGAAGGCATCCAAGCCAAAAGAAGATCCAACGCGGTGATCCTCGACCACCTGATTCCGGCATTGATGCGCAGTGGGACCTATGACGCGATGGAAGCACTTGACGATCTGGTCAAACAGTATTACCAGGCCAAACAGACAGACAGCGGCAAAGTCAGTATTATCCGGAACGCCATCATAGAGTCCGTTGTCAAAAACGACTATCATACCGACTTGAACGTCAACCCCGAAGACATAAACGCCGATTTCGAACCATTCCTCGCCTTATTGCACAATTGGCTGGAAGAGATCAAAAATACCCTGATTAAGGATGGACTGCATATTCTAGGCAAGGCACCGGAACATGAAAAATTGGTTCATATGGTTTGCGCCCTGCTGAGACTGCCCAACGGCAAGGTGGTTTCGTTGACAGAAGCGGCGTGTTCAGCCTGCGGGTACGCTTATGATGATTTAAAGAATAATCCTCATTTCACGGATCATACCGGCAAGACCAATTTGATGCGTTTTGACGAGTTGGAAGACATCAGCCGGGATATCATCCGCTGCTATTTGGAAAGCGGCTTTGATCAGGAAAAAAGCCTGCAGATTCTGTCAGAATCTGAGCTTGGTCCATTCGAGAGAGACCTGGAACCGTTGAAGACAGTCTTGGCGTTTATTCTTGAGGTCGTCCTGCCCAAACTGCAAAAAACGAAGGAAGAGATTATATATTTGCTGGCGGGTATTCATGGCCGCTTTGTGCCTCCGGGTGGAGGAGGGTCCCCAACCAGGGGAAATGTCAATATCCTTCCCACCGGCAGAAATTTTTATGCCATTGACCCGATGTCCGTTCCGACCCGCGCTTCCTGGCAGGTGGGGAAACAGCTGGGAGACAGGCTGATTGAGCGCTATCTGCAGGATGAAGAAAAATACCCGGAAACGGTGGTTATTGTTGTTTATGCGGGGGAAACCATGAAAACTTGCGGTGACGATATTGCTGAGATTCTGTACTTGATGGGGATACAGCCTAAATGGCTGGACAGCTCCGATAAAGTAATCGGACTTGAACCGATTCCGTCGGATGAGCTTAAACGGCCGAGAATCGATGTCACCCTGCGGATTTCCGGATTATTCCGCGATACTTTTCCAAATTTGGTGAATTTGGTGGAAGAGGCGGTCACCTTGGCAGCCGGACTGGACGAAAAGGAAGAAGAAAATTATATTCGCCGCAATGTCATGCAGGAAGTTACGGAATTGACTGCACGGGGTATGAGTTTGGAAGCTGCCAGGGAAGAAGCCGGTCTGCGGATTTTCAGCGATCCCCCGGGAACGTACGGTGCGGGTGTAGAACAGCTAATCAACAGCAAAAACTGGAAGGATGTCACCGATCTCGGCAATAACTATACTTTCTGGGGCGGCTATGCTTATGGCAGAAAAATGCACGGTAAAAAAGTAACGGAAGTGTTTGCCCGACGGTTGTCTTTGGCACAGGTCACGGTAAAAAATGAATCGTCCATGGAAATTGATATGCTGGAAAGTGACGACTTTTATAATTATCATGGCGGATTGATTGCAGCCGTCAGGACGCACTCCGGTCTAAAACCGAAATCGTATTGCGGCGACAGCAGTGATCCGTCCAGGGTAAAACTGAGTGACGTACGGGAACAGTCGGCAAAGATCATGCGTTCCAGAATACTTAACCCGAAATGGTTTGACGGACTCCGGGCGCACGGTTACAAAGGCGCTCAGGAAATATCGGGCATGGTCGATTTTGTTTTTGGCTGGGATGCGACCTCGGACATCATTGAGGATTGGATGTATGAAAAAATCTGCGAGAATTACTTGTTCAATGAAGAAAGAAAAGATTGGATCGCGAGTGTGAATTTATGGGCGGTTCAAAATATGGTCGAGCGATTGCTGGAAGCCCAGCAAAGAGGCATGTGGAAAGCTAAGGAAGTAAGCCTCGAAAAGCTGCGCGCTATTTATATGGAGATTGAGGGGAATATCGAGGACTGCACATAAACGGATTTGTTTTCTTGGATTGGTTCGGATTATTAGCGTGAATATCCGGTAAATATTAATACCTGGGAGAGTATAAATGGATCAGCAGAAACAAAGAGTCCAAAAGCATTTATTATTCATTATTATCCTGGCGCTGTTGGCGACAATCGTATTTCTCTTCAATGTTTCAGTGGGTTCTGTCAATATCAGCTTGGATCATGTTGTTAAGATCTTGACGGGACAGGAAACAGGCAGCAGCACCGACGCGTCCATCGTCATGAATATTCGTCTGCCAAGAGCCTTGGCCACCCTTGCCGGCGGAGCCTGCCTGGCGGTGGCGGGGCTTTTGCTGCAAATCTTCTTTAGGAACCCGATTGTCGAACCTTATGTCCTGGGAATTTCCTCAGGCGCCAGTTTGTTTGTAGGACTTGTGTTCCTGGGAGGATACTCCTTTGGCGTAAAAGAAATTACCCCAATGTTTCTGTTCGCCGGCGCTTTTCTGGGCGCGATGGTGGTGATGCTTGTTGTTGTCTTCGCCGCTAAAAAAGTAAAAAATATTACCACCCTTCTGATTATCGGGTTGATGGCGGGGTTTGTCTGCAGCGCGATGACCAGCATGCTGACAGCGTTTGCTGATAAAGAAAATATCCACGTGTTTATGATGTGGACGCTGGGCAGCTTTTCCGGGTTTTCCTGGATGCAGGTAAAATGCTTGTATCTGATCAGCATTCCGTTCCTGCTGCTGTCGTTGCTCATCTGCAAACCCCTTAACGCCATGCTTTTTGGAGAAAAATACGCGTTATCCATGGGCTTAAATATCAAACGTTTCCGCATGCTGGTTATCCTTATTTCCAGCGTGCTGACCGCGGTGATCACGGCGTTTGCGGGTCCGGTTTCCTTTGTGGGTTTGGCGGTTCCGCATATGGTCAGAATTTCTTTCGGTACATCGGATAACCGAATCTTGCTTCCGGGTGTCATTCTTGCGGGCGCCTTAATGACCGGGATTTGTGACTTGGGAGCGCGGATGCTGCTGGCGCCGACGGAGTTGCCGCTAAGTGCGATCACGTCTTTGATTGGCGCGCCGATTGTTGTTTATCTGCTGCTGAGAAAGGGGAGTGAACTGTGAGTAATGTGATTCTTGCGGAGAATATGGATGTCGGCTATGAAAAGAAGGTAATCGTGGAGAAGGTTGACCTCCGTGGCATCAAGGGACAGCTTATTTGTTTGCTCGGTCCTAACGGAGCCGGAAAATCTACGATCCTAAGGACACTGGCCGGACTGCTCGCGCCTGTAAAAGGCACGGTATACATTAACGGCAGTGATTTAAAAAATATCAAAAAAACCGAGTTGGCTAAAAAGTTAGCTGTAGTTCTGACTGAGCAAGTGTCACTGGGACTGCTTACGGTTTTTGAAATTGCTTCAATGGGACGCTTCCCGCATACCAATCTGATCGGGAAACTGACAGAAGAAGACAGAGCGATTGTCCAGGACGCCCTGCAGGCAGTGAATGCCGTTCACTTGCAGGACAGGTATTATACGGAACTCAGTGACGGCGAAAAACAGAAAGTAATGATTGCCCGCGCTCTGATTCAGCAGCCGGAGCTGATCATTCTTGATGAGCCAACAAGCCATCTGGACGTCAAGCACAAAGTGGAAGTCATCAGTATCCTGCGCAGGTTATGCCTGGAGAAAGGCATAACGGTGGTCTTATCACTCCATGACATTGATCTGGCCATTAAAGGCTGCGAGACTATCCTGTTGATCCAGGATGGGAAAATCGCAGCTCAAGGCTCGCCGGAGGAGATCATTAAGGACGGAACGATTCAAGCGCTGTATGAGATTGAAGGAGCACAATACAATGAATTGCTGGGAAGCCTGGAATTTTCCAGCCCCAAGAACCCTGAAATTTTCATTGCCGGCGGAAACGGAACAGGTGCAGGCATCTATCGGGCTCTTTCCCGGGCGGGATACGGAATGTGTTGCGGCGTGCTGCACAGCAATGATATTGATATCCATATCGGCATGGCTTTAGGCTGCGAGATTATTCACGAAGAAGCCTTTAACCTTATCAGTGAAGAAAAATACCAACAAGCCATGGAAATCATTCGTACCGTGGACTATGTGGTTGACACGGGATTCCCGGTTGGAACCATCAATCATCGGAATCTGGATCTGATTATTGAGGCAGTTAAAATGAGAAAAACTGTGTTTTCTCTTGTCGCCGGGGAGCAAGCAGGAAGTCGCTACGGCAAGTGGGGGACAATTATCCGCTCTTGCCGAAATGGGGTGGAAATCAGTAAATGTATTGCAAAGCAAAAAAGCACGGAAAGGAGATGAGGGCTTATTATGATAATCTGTAAACTCCCCACGGGAGATATAGTCTACAAATACAACCGCTGCTTGGTGGTACCTTTCACGGGGAAACGCAAGGTGATGAGTACTTCCATGCATAACGGGGGCTACAGGGAAGATTTAACGGCAGTGTATAACCATGATGTCAATCCGGGTCCCGGTAGGGAATGCGAGCATTGCAAACCAGGACAGGAAGAAAAGATAAAGCGGTTTATTATTGATGATCTGGGGCTGGATTACGACACCGTTGCCTATATGGCAACCATTGTCTCTATGGACAGCGCGGCGTTTAAAACGGAAACCTACGATGAACTAACTGTTACCGCCATTGCCACAGCCAGTTTGGAAGTCAACGGCGGACGGGTGGGCGAGCCTGCCACAAGTTATGAAAAACGGGGCCAAAGCATCAGTCTCCGGCCGGGAACCATCAATATTATGGTCTTTGTCAACGCCGATATGACGCCGGGCTGCCTGGCGCGCAGCATGGTTACAGCCACCGAAGCCAAAACCGCCGTCTTACAGGAACTGTTGGCCGGAAGTTTGTATTCATCCGGAATTGCCACCGGATCAGGAACAGACAATGTCATGATCATTGCCGATGCGGAATCGGATAATACCTTAACGTATGCCGGGAAGCACGGCAAACTGGGAGAACTGATCGGCCGGCTGGTTATGGATGTAGTCAGGGAATCCCTGGGGAAACATATGGGTCTTACCAGAGAGAGCCAGCACAGTATGCTGGCCAGACTGAAACGGTACGGGATCAGTGAAAAAAGCTTTGGCGCCAAGTGCCGTGAGGTCTGTAACGGACTGAGTCTGGCCGATGGGATCGACCGTATCCATGTGCTGGATTCTCAGGAAGAAATCGTTTCTTTAACGTCGCTATATGTCCATTTGCTGGATCAATTGTCTTGGGGATTGCTTTCTGTAAAGGAAGCCGTGTTTTCCGGAAAAATGATATTGCAGAAGCTAGCCGAACACTTGGAGACGACACCGGCATGGACCGCCTGGACAAAGGCAGATAAAAAAGGATTGGTTCAAGCGATGCTGGATTCATATGTCACCACAGTCTGCCTCGGGACGACAACGGCAATGCAAACGAATGGAACTAGGGATTCTTGACTATAAGAAATTATTCACTCACTTTAATGATCAACTAATTTATGAAAGAGAAAGAGGAGTTCCATGGTCACTATTGTTGTCATCCTGACACCGACGGAGCCTTTTTTGACGTTTAAAGAAGCGCAGTCGGAATTGGATAGCCAATACCCCGGACAATTTCAGATTCATCTGTTTAATACAACGGAACTTGACAACGACAGGGAGCACTATGCCGCCTGCTTGGAGGCGAGCCGTAACGCGGATTTTGTCCTGATAAAAATTCACGGGTCCTTATCCTTTTTCAAAAGCTTCCTGAATCTCTTTTCAGACCTCAAGCAAAGACAGCGTCTCTTTGTTCATACCACCATTGAAGAAGAGATATCGGAAGTCTTTCCGGATTGCAGCATCCTGCCGGAGGATTTCAAGACCATCTATCGGTACTATCAGTCCGGCGGGGTGAAAAATATTGCCAATCTGATCAAATGGCTGGGCAATCAGTACGCCGGATCAGGAGTTCCCTGGGATGAGGCCGTTTGCCCGAAATGGAGCGGGATCTACGATCCCGATCTCCAGACGGTAGACGAAGACGCTTATCTGACCCGGGTGAAAAAAAGCGGGCCGCCAACAATCGGGATCATTATCAACGTAATGCTGATTCAAAAGAATAATTTGGGCCATATTGATGCCTTGATTCGTGAAATCCGCAGGCAGGGAGCTGTTCCTTTGTGCGTTTATTCCGATATGCTTCCGGACCAAGACCTAGGCTGCGAGGGAATACGGGCCGCTCTGGAACGTTGTATGCTGTCCGAGGGAAAACCGCTGGTGGATTCCATCATTAACACCACTGCTTTCAGCCTGACCATCCTGGCTGACCCCGGTGACGGATCCAAGCCCAGGGATACAAGTATCTTCGAGCTTTTGCAGGTTCCGGTTTTTCAGGCTATGACGACCCTGCAATCCTATGAGGAATGGAATAACTCCGTCAAAGGGTTGGATGGGCTTTCTTTAAGCTGGAGCGTCTTTCAGCCGGAATTTGACGGACAGGTTATCACGTTTCCCTTCGCGACCACGGAAACAACAGAAACAGCGCTAGGGCCCAAAAAAGAAGCGCGGCCAATCGCCGAGCGGGTGGAAAGTATTGTCACGCTGGCGATTAATTGGGCCAAACTGCGATACAAGCATAATGCCGAGAAAAAAATCGCGATTATCCTGCATAATAATCCGCCCCGCAATGACAACATCGGCGGCGCTGCCGGCCTTGATACCCCGGTATCCTTGCAGCGGATGATCAGTCGGCTGGAAGACTGCGGCATTAAGACGGATTATCATTTTACCGACGGCAAAGTAATCATTGACCGGATCACCGCGGGACTGACTAACGACGGTCGGTGGTCCTCCCCGGAAACCATGCTGGCAAAGAGTATCGATACCGTCAGCAAAGAACAGTACGGACAATGGTATGATCAATTTATTCCCCGGCTGCAGGAGAATCTGGTCAAATACTGGGGGGAACCGGTAGGGGATTTTATGGCGGTGGAGGATCAATTGCTGGTTCCGGGCATTCTGAACGGCAATGTTTTTATCGGGCTGCAGCCGCCGCGAGCGTTTGAAGAAAAGGCGGAAGAGATGTACCACAGCACGGATATTCCGTGCCCGCATCAGTATATTGGCGTTTACAACTGGGTGGAAAAGATATTTCAAGCGGATGTCATTATCCACGTGGGTACCCATGGCACCATTGAATGGCTGCCCGGTAAGGAAGTCGGGCTGTCCAAGGATTGCTACAGCGATATCTGCATCGGCACGGTTCCGCATTTGTATGCTTACATTATCAATGCTCCCGGTGAGGGAACCCAGGCCAAAAGAAGGACGTATGCCACCATCCTGGATCATATGGTTCCTTCGATGATGGAAAGCGGGGTTTATGATGAACTGGCGGAAGTCGACGAGCTGATGAAGCAGTATTATCATATCCAGAGCGCCGATCCGAAAAAACTGCCGGTTATTCATAATCAGATCCGCGATCTGGCGGTTAAGATCAATCTCAACAACGATATCGGTCTTACCCCGGAGATGCTAGAAGCAGATATTGACGGCTGTATTAAGAAGATGCATTCCTGGGTCAGCAAGGTCCAGGCCTGTGATATTTATGACGGGTTTCATATTTTCGGCATGGTTCCGGAAGAGGACCGGTTCCGGAATATGCTGAAGATGCTGGTGCGCAACAGAAACGGGGATATCCCTTCCCTGCGGGAAGGCGTCTGTGATCTGCTGGGACTTGATTTTGAAGCGCTCTTAGCAGCGCCGGCGACACCGACGGCAGACGGCAAATCCTACGGAATCCTACTGGCGGAAGCGGACGAAACCGGCAGAGACATCTTTTTGGAACTGGAAAAACACTATTATGAGCTTCAGGCCGTGGAGGGAATTGTTGAACAGTTCAAGGCGAAGCTGGAAAGCAGCCAAAAAGTCCCGAAGGATTCAAACAACAGTTTCAGAATCGTGAGCGACACGCAAAGGTTAAAAGAATGCCTGAACTTTGTCTGTTCCTTTATTAAGCCGCGGGTGCTGCGGATTACCGATGAACTGGATCGATTTATCGGGGGTGTCAACGGAAAGTTTGTGCCCCCGGGTCCTTCCGGGGCGCCAAGCAGAGGCAATGCCCGCATCCTTCCGACCGGCCGTAATTTTTACTCTGTTGATCCGGGTGCCATGCCCTCGCGGTCATCTTGGGAAATTGGCCAGACCTTAGCGAACCAGCTGTTGGAACGGTATCTTCGGGATGAGGGGAAATACCCGGAAAGTGTTTCGATCTTAGTCTATGCCACCGAAGCCATGCGGACGTACGGGGATGATATCGCTGATACCTACTATTTACTGGGGGTAAGGCCCGTCTGGCTGGGCAATACGGACCGGGTCATCGGGATCGAAGCCATTCCTCTGGAAGAACTGGGACGGCCGCGCATTGACGTGACGTTAAGAATCACCGGATTGTTCCGGGACGCCTTCCCCAACTTAATCGAACGGGTGGAGGATGCGGTGAATCTGGTCGCCTCCCTTGACGAACCGGAAGAACAGAATTTTATCAAAAAACATGTTCGGGAAGAAGTCGCCGAACTGGTCGCCCAAGGAATCACGATGGAGCAGGCCTGTGAATATTCTCTGATCAGGGTCTTCGGCGACGCGCCGGGAGCCTACGGCGCCGGCACCAAGAATGTGGTGGAGAGTAAAAAATGGCAGGATGTCACGGATCTGGGCAAAGTCTATACTACCTGGGGCTGTCATGCTTACGGCAAGAAACTCCACGGGGAAAAGCTTCCGGAAGTGTTCGCGCTCAGAATGAAAAAAGTCCATGTCGCGGTGAAAAATGAGTCCACAAGGGAATTTGATATGCTGGACAGCGATGATTTTTATAATTATTTCGGCGGCATGGTGGCGGCGATAACGACGCACAGCGGTTCCCAAAAGCCGGCTTATGTCCCGAGCACCTCCGATACCGACCATATTGAGACGTTGTCCCTGCATGAGGAAGCATCAAGGGTCATGCGGGCCCGGGTCAATAATCCCAAGTGGATCGAGGGCCTGAAAAAGCACGGTTACCGCGGGGCAAAGCAAATTTCGGCCATGGTGGATATTACCTTTGGCTGGGACGCGACGACCAATGTGATTGATGACTGGATGTATGATTGTATTGCCCGGCGCTACGCCTTTGATCAGGAAACGGCGGACTGGATGCGGGAAGTCAACCCCTGGGCGCTGCATAATGTTGCCGAGCGTTTGCTGGAAGCCAATCAGCGGGGAATGTGGCATGCCCCGGAAGAAAGTGTGGAGAAATTGAAAAAAATCTACCTGGAGATGGAAGGCAGCCTGGAGGAACTGGGATAGATGTTAAAAAATGGAACTGTGACATGCAGACTGATAAAAGTTGTTTAAGTAAGATCAGTAGATAGGAGATGAAATGATTGACTCAAGTTTATCCCTTTGCCGCGGTTGTCGGGCAGGATGCCGTGAAAAAAGTCTTGATTTGGAATATGGTTAATCCCCTGATCGGCGGCGTGCTGATCAGCGGCGAGAAGGGGACGGCGAAATCCACGCTGGTAAGGGGAATCAGCCACATAGCCCCGGATATCCGCTTGGTGGAATTGCCTCTTAACGTGACCGAGGACAGGTTATGCGGCAATATCAACTTTGAACATGCTGTGAAATACGGGGAGAAACGTTTTGAAGCCGGTATTTTGCACCACGCCCATGGTAATATTCTTTATGTGGATGAAGTCAATCTGTTAAGTGACCATATCGTAAAAACCCTCCTCGAATCGGCATCATCCGGGATGAATATCTTTGAAAGGGAAGGGATTTCGCACAAGCATGCTTCCCGCTTTATTCTGGTAGGCAGTATGAATCCGGAAGAAGGGGGCCTGCGTCCGCAGTTTTTAGACCGTTTCGGACTGTATGTCGAAGTCAGCGGAGAGAAGGATACCCGAATCAGGGCGGAGATCATCCGGCGGCGGGTGGAATATGAAAAGGATCCGGCGGCATTTTGTGCAAAGTGGCGGGAAGAAAGCGAACAGTTGCGTTGCGACATCCGGCGGGCCAAAGCGGCCATCAACCGGGTTGAAGTAACGGCGAATGCCATGCAGCTGGCTGCCGCCATCGCCAGGGAAGGAAACTGTGCCGGTCATCGGGCGGAATTGGTGATTGTGGAAACGGCTAAAGCGATTGCCGCGATGGATTCCCGTATCGCCCTGAATATTTCGGACATTAAAGAGGCCGCGCAATATGCCCTGCCCCACCGGACAAGAGAAAAACAGGAACAGCCGCCGTATCCTCAGCCGGAGCAGGAAGAACAGGACCAGACGCAAGCAGAGAACCCGGGCCAGGATCAGGAACAGGATCAGGACATGGAGCAAAGCCAGAGTCCGGATCAACAGCGGGATCCGGCTGATTCCGGGGAAGAACAGAAGGAACGGCAGAATCAAACCGATAACGATCCACCGTCTAAAGGACAGGAGGATAGTCCGTCTTCTGACGAGCAAAGCCAAGATGATCAGGAAACAGATGAAGAACAGGAAGGTGCCGAAGGGCAAGCTGAGACTTTGGATCTTCCTGGAGAATCGTTTATTGTTTCCCGGTGGCTTTCCGATGCCGGCAGCAATACCATCCGGAAGGGAAGCGGCAAACGAAGCCTGGTCAAAACATCATCACAGCAGGGAAGGTATGTGCGCTACCGTTATCCGGGCAAAGACGGGATGGATGATCTTGCTTTTGATGCCACTCTGCGAGCAGCAGCCCCGTACCAGGTTTTCAGAGAAAAAAACGGCAGAGCGGTAGCAGTCGAGAAGTCGGATATCCGGGTAAAGATACGCGAGAAGCGGACAGGAAATACTATTGTCTTTGTCGTGGATGCCAGCGGTTCCATGGGGGCGAACAAAAGAATGGCAGCGGTGAAGGGGGCAATTCTCTCGCTGCTCAATGATGCTTATCAGAAAAGAGATAAGGTCGGGATGATTGCCTTTAAAAACCATTCGGCGGAACTTCTTTTGGGCATTACCCGCAGTGTGGAATTGGCGGAAAAAAAGCTGGCGGCCCTTCCTACCGGCGGCAGGACACCGTTGGCTGCGGGGCTCAATCTGGCGTATGAAATCGTGAAAGCAGCGACAATAAAAGACAAAGATACGCTTCCGGTGATTGTTTTAGTCTCGGACGGCAGGGCAACCTACAGTGAAAGCGGCTTGGATGCGTTTGAGGAAGCCCTTGCCGCGGCCCAAAGAATCGGGGCGGAAAAAATCAAAGCAGTCGTCATTGACACCGATCAGAGCTTTATCAAATTGAACCTGACGGAGAGGATTGCCAAGAGTATGAATGCAGACAGCTTTATTATTGAGGACCTTCGGGCGCAGAATCTTGTCGCGGCAGTGTCATTATCGATCTAGTAGATCGATTCCAAAGTAGCATTAACAAAAAGGCTTACACTAACCCCAGACTAGTCTTCGTAATGAATAGCCAGCGTCAAGCGGAGCACGGATTGCGCAGCGCGGCTGTTTGCGCCATGGAGGGCGCAATCTGCCGAAAGCGGCTATCATTACGAAGACCAGCCCGAGCAAAGCTTCTGTATTTGTATGTTAGTAGAATTTGCAAATCGATCAATATGTATTAAATGAGGAGAAAATGAATGAATAACGAGATCATACAGTATCCTTTTACGGCAATTGTCGGTCAGGAAAAGATGAAACTGGCATTAATACTGAATGTCATTAATCCTTTTTTAGGCGGGGTCTTAATCCGCGGCGAAAAAGGAACAGCAAAATCAACGGCTGTCCGCGCCCTGGCCGATATGCTGCCGGAACGCTCGCAGGTAGAAGGCTGTCAATTTTCCTGTGATCCGCTGCAGCCGGATAAAGCCTGCGGCGAATGCGCGGAAAAATTGAACAGCCAAAAAACGCTGAAGCAAATCACCTCCAAAATGAAAGTTATCGATCTGCCGGTAAGCGCCACGGAAGACCGGGTTGTCGGCACGCTTGACATTGAGCATGCCATTAAAAAAGGGGAAAAAAAGTTCGAGCCGGGTATTCTGGCCCAAGCCAACCGAAATATTCTTTATGTCGATGAAGTCAATCTGCTCGACGACCATGTAGTGGATATCCTGCTTGATTCGGCAGCAATGGGAATCAACACGATTGAAAGAGAAGGCATCTCCTTTTCTCATCCGGCCAGATTTACCTTGGTTGGAACTATGAATCCGGAAGAAGGGGACTTAAGACCCCAACTGTTGGATCGTTTCGGACTTGTGGTCGATGTCGCCGGGGAAAATGACACCCCCAAAAGAGTAGAGGTCATTAAAAGAAGGCTGGCTTACGAAAAGGATCCGGAAGCCTTTGGCCGTTCATTTGACCGGCAGCAGTCGGAGTTGACCGCGAAAATTCAAAAGGCAATAGCACTGCTTCCCCGGGTAAGCTTTAAAGACGAACTTTTAGAAATGGCTGCGAAAATATCGATCGCTCTCGGAGTGGACGGGCATCGGGCCGATATTGTCATGATCAAGGCGGCCATGACGATTGCTGCTTTTTATGGCCAAGACAGCGTGACTAAAGAGGAATTAAGAGAGGCGGCTGCCTATGTTTTACCGCACAGAATGCGACGGAAGCCTTTCGACGATTCGCGGATGAGCATGGATACAATCGAAGAGATCATCAATAAAATTCTTGGTCTGGATGTGTAGAAAAAAATAAAGGTAAGTATTCATCAATGAAGAAAGAAAGAACCCTGATTGTTTTATGGACCACCAGCAAATGCAATCTTCAATGCCAATACTGCTACGCCTCGGCTGCCGGAGAACAAAAAGACATGGCCTGGGAAACCGCGGTGAAAATTTTGGATTACTTCGCGGATCAGCCTGTAAAACTTCAGTTAACAGGCGGAGAGCCCTTGCTCAATTATGACCTGATCTGTAAACTATACGAATATATTGTACAGCGCGGCTATGACATCTCGCTGCAGCTGCAGACAAACGGAACGCTTATCAATCAGGAAATCGCCAAAGGCATTAAAAAAATGAAGATGGCTGTCGGCGTGAGCCTGGACGGTCCTCCGGCAGCGAATGAAAGCTTAAGAGGTGGAACGCAGCAGACAGTTCAGGGCATTCAGCATTTAGCCAAAGCAGGGGTTATGCTTAATGTAAACAGCGTGGTGACAGCGCAGAATGTCGAGAAGCTGCCGGAACTTGCAGATTTTGCGCTGTATCTTGGCAATGTGGCCGGTATTGGCTTCGATCTGCTGAGAAAGGCTGGACGGGCCAAAGAAAGCAGCGGGGCGGTGCGCAGGCCCACCGGTGAACAATTAAACAGCGCTTTACGACGCCTTTATGAACGGTCGGAGTCAATTTATCGACAGTTCGGCAGAAAGATCATGATCCGGGAGGTCGAAGAAGCGAAGAAGCGGCTGTGCTCTCCGGCATGCAGTCAGGAATATTGTTATGCGTCCTGTGGACGTTCCTACGTTTTTTTACCCAATGGCGACTGCTATCCCTGCGGCTCGCTGATCGACGCTCCAGATTATTATATGGGTAATATCTGGAATCCGTCGCTGAAACCGATTGCTTTAGCCAAGCAAAGAGCAGGCCAATGTGAGGCCTGCAGCTATCAAGCTTTCTGTCCGGGAGGATGCCCCTCCCGCCTGATTATCAATGCGGATGAAATGGATGATACGTTAGACTGTGTTTTAAAAAAATCGGCTTTTAATATTGCCTCTAACTTATAAAAAAACTCAACAAGTATTTATAAGCGAAAGCAATGGTTATAAAAAAAATATAAGAGGAGCATATCAATGTTACGTCTTATCAACCTGACCAAAAAATATGGAAACCTTACAGCCGTTAACGCCCTTAACCTGGAAATTGAAGACGGGGAATTTTTTGGACTACTGGGGCCGAACGGAGCAGGAAAGACTACGACGGTAAGAATGATCAGCACCCTGACCCCCATCACTTCCGGCGACATCATCATTAACAATGAAAGCATGGATCGGAATCTGGTTGCTGTCAAGATCAAAATCGGCGTTGTCCCTCAGCATAATAATCTGGAGAATGAGATGACTGCCTGGAAAAACCTGGAAGCTCACGGAATGCTCTATCATATGCCGAAGGCTTTAAGGAAACAGCGAATTACTGAACTGCTGGAATTTACTGAGCTGGCGGAACGAAAAAACGACCTGGTGGGTAAATATTCCGGCGGCATGAAAAGAAAACTGATGATTGCCAGGGCGCTGATGCATAATCCGGAGATTCTGCTTTTAGATGAACCGACCGTCGGACTGGATGCTTCGGCCAGGAGGAAAATGTGGGACTTGTTAAGAAGCTTGAAAAGCAGAGGTCTGACCGTGCTCTTAACAACGCACTATATTGAAGAAGCCGAGGTGCTGTGCGACAGGGTAGGACTCATTAATAGCGGGGCCCTTGTGGAATTGGATACCCCCCGGAACTTGATTGATAAAGTCGGTAAATTTGCTGTTGAAAATTTTATCAACGGCAAGACCAAGGAAGAATTTTTTGAGACCAGAGAAAAGGCTGTAGCCTATGCAGCTGCTTTAGAAGGAAGCGTCAATATCCGGCCGTCCAATCTGGAGGATGTTTTCCTGAAATTAACCAACAGAAGGGTGGAATCCTGATGGCTGCCTTATACGGCATATTGTGGCAGGAGTTTGTATTATTTAAAAGAAAATTTTGGAGCACAACGATCGGTGCCATGGTTTCACCAACACTGTATCTGATCGCTTTCGGCTGGGGTTTGGGGAGCGGGATGCAGGTAGAGGGACGCTCTTACATGGAGTTTGTGATTCCGGGGATTATCGCTATGAGTACGATGCTGGTGAGCTTCAGTAATTCGGCCAACTCGATCAATATTTCCAGAATGTATTACAAAACGTTTGAGGAATTTATGGTGGCACCCGTGAATATGACGGTTTTTGCGCTGGGCAAAATCATTGCGGGCGCGTTTTATGGCGCTTATTCCGCACTTTTAATTATTGTCTTGGTATCTGTTTTTGCCGGAGGCCTTGCCATAACACCGTATTTTATTTTGATTACCCTGTTAAACTGTTTTGTCTTTGCGGCCGGCGGTTTTTTAGCCGGTTTGTTGATCAACTCGCACGGGGGCATGGCTAAGTTTTCCAACTTCGTGATAACCCCGATGTCTTTTCTTTGCGGCACATTTTTTTCCATTGAGAAAATGCCTTTGGCACTCCAGTATCTTATTCAGGTGTTGCCACTAACCCATACCAGCTCGGGATTAAGGAGCACGGGCGAAGGAACGGCGATGATGGTGCTGCATTTTGGTGTTCTGGCCTTCTATTTCATCGCACTATTTATTGTAGGATCACGCTATTGCAAAAAGGTTGAATAAAAACAGTATATTGTTGTATAACAAAATATTGGAAACAGGTGCCGGGTGTCTTTTTGCTGTATAGAAATGATTCACCGGTGAAAAGGGAAGTGGGTGTAAATCCCACGCGGTCCCGCCGCTGTAAAAGAGGAGTCCCTCCAGGAATGCCACTGAAAATCGGGAAGGCAGGAGGAGACAATGAGCCTTAAGTCAGAAGACCTGCCTGTATTCGACACACTAGCAACTTCACGCGTGATGGAGGGTGTATGAGGATTTAGTACCTAATTTTCGAGTTAGGCTCTCATTACCCGTGTTGCCGGGTGATGAGAGTTTTTTTAGTATATCAGATTCATTATGAAGGGTGGAAAAATAGTTGAGTCGATTTGTATACCCTTTTTCAGCAATTGTCGGCCAGGAAAAACTGCAGAAGGGACTTATATTCAATGCGATAAATCCTAAAATCAACGGCATATTAATCCGGGGAGAAAAAGGCACCGCCAAATCAACTGCAGTAAGGGCGCTGGCAGCTCTGCTCCCGGTAATAGAAATGGCGGAAGGTTGCAGGTTCAACTGCAATCCGCAAGACGCAGCCAGTTTATGCGCAGATTGCCGGGAAAGAATTGCGGCGGGGCAAGTTTTGACAACGAGGAAACGCCCGGTGCAGGTCATTGACTTGCCGGTCTCGGCGACCGAAGACCGGGTTGTTGGGAGCCTGGATTTTGAGTATGCCATAAAATACGGGAAACCGCGTTTTGAACCGGGCATCCTGGCCAAAGCCAACCGGGGAATTGTATATATCGATGAAGTGAATCTTCTGGATGATCATATAGTGGATGTGCTACTTGATGCGGCGGCTATGGGTACCAATATTGTGGAACGGGAAGGGATTTCCTATGCGCATCCGGCGGAATTTATGCTGGTTGGCACCATGAACCCCGAGGAAGGAGAACTGCGGCCGCAGTTTTTGGACCGGTTTGGTTTATGCGTACAGGTTCAAGGGGTCAAAGACCCACAGATACGCGTAGAAATCATTAAACGGCGCGAAGAATATGACGCGGATCCCCTTGGGTTTATTGCCAAATGGGAAAAAGAAGAACAAAACCTGGCCAAACGGATTGCTGCGGCCAGGAAGATTGTAGCTCAAATCCAAATCTCCAATGAGTTGATTAATCTGGCAGCTGACTTATGTGTCAAAGAAAATGTCGCCGGGCATCGGGCGGATATTACGCTGGTCACGACTGCCCGTACCATTGCAGCCTGGCACGGACGGACAGAAGTATTGGCAGACGATATTCAGGAAGCGGCGGAATTGGTTCTTTTCCACCGTTTCCGCGAAGCGCCTCCGCCATCCCGGGAACAACAGGAGACCCAGCAGGAGGAACCGGAGGAGCAAGACACGAACGAGCAGGATCCCGCGGATAACGACCGGACAGAAGAAGACCCGAGGCAGGAAGATGCTGAACCGCAAGAACCTAAGGAAACGGAAGAAACACTGGAACAAGAAAAACCTGAACCGCAAACGGACCCTGAGGACGGGGAGGAGCAGGAAGCGGAAGAAGATCCGGAAGAACATTCGGAAGAAGAACAGCCGATGTCCCCGCCGTCAGCCCCGTTGGAGAAAGTCTTCGCAATCGGCAACCCTTTTACCGTCAAAAAAATCGCCAATGAAAGGGACCCGATCTTGCGCAAGGGATCAGGACGGCGTTCCCGGACCAAGACCGCTTCCCGGGCAGGACGGTATATCCGCAGCACCCTGCAGCGCCGGAATAATGACCTGGCCTTTGACGCTACCATGCGTTCGGCAGCGCCGCACCAGATTTACCGCCGCAGGGAGGGTGTCGCCATTGCCATTGAAACAGCGGATATCCGGGAGAAAATACGGGAAAAACGCATCGGCAATTTATTGCTTTTCTTAGTTGATGCCAGCGGTTCCATGGGAGCCCAGCAGCGAATGGTAGAAACAAAGGGAGCGATTCTATCGTTATTACTGGATGCTTATCAAAAGAGAGACAAGATCGGGTTAATTGCTTTTAAGGGTAATACGGCTGAGGTGCTCCTGCCTCCGACTAACAGTGTGGAAATGGGACAAAAATTGCTGGAGGAATTGCCCACCGGAGGTAAAACGCCTTTGTCAGCGGGGCTATACAAAGCGTATGAGGTAGCCAAGACCAATCTCTTTAAAGAACCGAACATTTCCCCGCTGCTGATCATTATTTCCGACGGCAAGGGCAATGTGAGCATGGGAGAAGATAAAGCGTTGGTTGAAGTGCAGAAAATGGCGCAGATTATCCAAGAAGCGGAACGAATCAAAACACTGGTGATCGATGTGGAGAAAGAGGGTTTGATCACTTTTGGCCTGGCCCAGAAGCTGGCGCAAACACTGGGGGGAGACTATTTCAAAATAGATGACCTGAAAGCGGATACCCTGGTGCAGGCAGTCAAACAGGCCTGAGAACAAAGCTTACACGAACCCCAGACCAGTCTTCGTAATGAATAGGTACTATATTTTCTTAAAGGTGGTATTTCGCTAATGAGCAAATTAAAAAAAGTATATCCGTTTGCCGCAATTGTCGGCCAAGAGGAAATGAAAAAAGGATTACTGTTAAATGCCATTAATCCCAAGCTGTCCGGAATCTTAATCAGAGGGGAAAAAGGGACGGCCAAATCAACAGCTGTCCGGGCGCTGGCGGCCTTGCTGCCGGAGATAGAAGTTGTCGCCGACTGCATTTTTGGCTGCAATCCGGACGATGCGGCCAGTATGTGCGGCAGTTGCCGGGAACGCCTGGCAGCAGGGGAAACACTGCCCAGGACCAAACGACGGATGCGGGTGGTAGATCTGCCGGTATCCGCTACCGAAGACCGGGTTGTCGGAACGCTGGATATCGAACAGGCCATCAAAAAAGGAGAAAAGCGTTTTGAACCGGGAGTACTGGCTCAGGCCAACCGGGGGATCCTTTATGTCGATGAAGTCAATCTGTTGGATGATCACATTGTGGACGTGCTTTTGGACTCGGCGGCTATGGGAGTCAATACCGTGGAGAGAGAGGGTGTGTCCTTCAGCCACCCCGCCAACTTTATTCTGGTGGGAACCATGAATCCGGAGGAAGGCGAGCTCAGGCCCCAGCTTCTGGACCGCTTCGGACTCTGTGTGACGATAAGCGGGATTCTTGATCCGGCGTTGCGGGTGGAGGTCGTTAAACGGCGGGCTTTTTTCGAAGAGGCACCGGAAGATTTTGTGGTTCAATGGGAAGGGGAAGAAGAAAAGCTGCGTCGGCAAATCAGCCAGGCCATGGGGCTTCTACCCAAGGTCAGCATCTCTGAGGAAATGCTTTATATGATTGCCCAGATTGCGATTGAAATGGGTGTGGACGGGCACCGGGCTGATTTGGTCATGATGAAAGCCGCCAAAACGATGGCCGCTTTAAATAATCGGGAGAAAGTCAGTAAAGAGGACGTTCAGCAGTCGGTTGATTTGGCCTTGCTTCACCGGATGCGCCGCAAGCCGTTTCAGGAGTTGGGGATTGACAGGCAGAAGATCCAGGGTGTGATGAGCAAAAACTAAGAACAGAGTATAAACGGTTTGATTAACGCAGCCGGAGGAGTGAGCGTATGTCGGTAAAAATCATATTTCTGACTTCAGTGGAGGGTGATATTCCTACCTTGGTTCAGGGAGGTAAGCAGATCATTGCGCAGTATGGGCCGGTGATAGAAATTGTGGCCCGGACCAAAAACGATTTGGCCACGGAGGAGCGTATTACGAAATTAACCAAGAAGATTCAGGATGCTTGTCTGGTCATGATCAATCTGATGGGAGGCAAAGAGACCCTGCCGGGTTTTGACAGGGTGGTGGAGACAGCTGCAGCCTGCGGAATCCCTTTGCATGCCCAACCTTCGGCGCCGATGCCCACCAGGGAGTTAAAGGAGCTTTCGACGGTAGCGCCGGATGATTATGCCCTGATTCAAAAATACATCTATTACGGGGGAAAAGAGAACAATGTCAACCTGCTGCTTTGGGCAGCCAACCGTTTTGGCGGGCATACCTTTCCGGTGGTCGAACCCAAGATGCTTCCCTGGGAAGGAATCTACCATCCGCGTTTTCCTCAGGGAATCAGTCTTCAGGACTATTACCAGCAGAATTGCATCCCCGGCCGTGTGACAGTGGGCATATCTTTTTACCGGAGTCACTGGCTTGCCGAAAACACGTTTTTTGTGGATGCCCTTATTGCGTCTTTGGAAAAGCAGGGCGTCAATGTCCTGCCGGTATTCCTCTATACGACCCGTGACGAGGAATTGGGAAGCCAGGGTTTGCCCTGGGAGATTGAAAACTATTTCATGCAGGATGGTCAACCGTTGATTGATGCGCTGATCAGTTTACTCAGTTTTTCCCATTATTCATCATCGTCTCCCAAAGGGGCGGACGGCAGTGTTGACTTATGTCTGGAAAAGCTAGGCGTGCCGGTGATTAAGGCGATTGCCTCCATGAACAATTATCAGGACTGGTCCGAAACCATCCAGGGATTAAATCCCTTGGATGTTTGTATGAGCGTGGCTTTGCCTGAGTTTGACGGAGCCCTGATTACGGTGCCGGTCGCGACCCGGGAATATGGCCAGCAGGACCCCCTGACCGGCGCCAGTACCGTCTATTACCGGCCTATTCCCGAACGGGTGGACAAAGCGGCCAGGATGGCCGTCAACTGGGGAAGACTGAGGCACAAGCCCAATGCGGAGAAAAAAGTGGCCATTATCTTTCATAATTATCCGCCCCGCAATGACCGGATTGGCTGTGCTTTCGGATTAGATTCGGCGGCCAGCGTGTGGAATATCCTGCGGGATATGCAGGCAGCGGGATATGTGCTGGAAGCGTTGCCGCAAGACGGACAGGAATTGATCGAAAACATCATTCAACGGGTAACCAACGACCGGCGCTGGTCCAGTCCCGAACAAATGGCGAGGCTGGCTGTTGACGGTGTGACCCCGGAAGAATATAACAATTGGTTTGCAAGTTTTCCGAGTAAGGTGCAGGAGCAAATGACAGGTGACTGGGGAAGGGCGCCGGGCGAAGTATTCAACTATGATGACCGACTGCTGATCCCGGGGATTATCAATGGCAATGTTTTTATCGGCTTGCAGCCTCCCCGGGGTTTCGGGGAAGACCCGGCTAAGATCTATCATAGCCCGGATGCTTCACCAACCCATCATTATCTGGCCTATTACCGCTGGATCAGGGACGACTTTCAGGCGGATGCCATTATGCATATTGGCAAGCACGGTTCGCTGGAGTGGCTTCCCGGCAAGTCGGTGGGCCTTTCCGCAAGCTGCTACCCGGACCTGGCCATTACCGATCTGCCGAATATTTACCCGTATATCATTAATAATCCCGGGGAAGGGACTCAGGCCAAGCGCCGAAGCTATGCCTGCATGATCGATCATCTGATTCCGGTGATGACCAATGCCGACGCCTATGATGAGATGGCTGGCATCGAGGTGCAGCTGGAGGATTATTATCACGCCAAAACCCTTGATCCGGACAAGCTGCCGCATCTGCAAAAGCTGATCTGGGAAAAGGTGGTTGCAGCTGATCTGGATAAAGACCTGAATATCGATCAGGATACCGCCCTGGCTGATTTTGATGAATTTCTGGAAGACCTGCACGGCTATCTGAGTGAAATCAAAGATACCCAAATCAGAGACGGTCTGCATATTTTTGGAGAGCCGCCGCTTGACGCCCGTTTGGTGGAAATGCTCGTCGCTTTGACCAGGCTGGCTAATGGTTCAGTCCCTTCCTTGCGGCAGGCCGCGGCGGAAGTACTGGGTTATGATTATGACGAACTGCTGGCGGAAAGAGGAAAATTGCTGCCGGCTTTGGGAAAAACCTGCGGGCAGGTTCTGGATGAGATTAATGTCCTGATTCTGAAGATGATGGACGAATTATTCCAAAAGGATTTTCAGGTTGAAGCAATTCCGGCACTCTGCAGACAGTTTCTGAATAAGACTGCCAAACCGGTGGAACAGGCGTTGCGCTACGCGGCAACGACGCTGGTGGAAAAATTAAATAAAACGACTGACGAGCTGGCCAATACACTGAACGCCTTAAACGGCGGGTTCACGCCTCCGGGACCATCCGGCGCGCCGACCAGGGGGATGGCGGATATTCTGCCTACAGGACGCAATTTCTATTCCGTTGACCCCCAGGCCATTCCTTCGCCGGCAGCCTGGAAAGTCGGTGTCAGTCTGGGTGATGCGCTGCTGGAAAGATATTTGGCGGATGAGGGCAAATACCCGGAGAGTATCGGGATCATCATTTGGGGTACCGGCGTCATGCGGACCAAAGGGGATGATATTGCCGAAATCCTGTATTTGATGGGAATCAAGCCTGTTTGGGAGGAAAGAAGCGGCCGGGTGAAAGGGCTTCAGCTCATGTCCCTGGAAGAGCTGGGGCATCCCCGCATTGATGTGACCCTGCGGATCAGCGGCTTATTTCGCGACGCTTTCCCCAATATCGTATCTTTGCTGGATGAAGCGGTGGAAATGGCGGCAGGCACAGAAGAGAAGGATGAAGACAACTATCTGGCCAAACATGTACGCCAGGAAATTGAAGAATATATGCAGGCAGGAATGGATCGGGAGACAGCCGCGGAATATGCCGGTTTCCGGATTTTCGGCTGCCGCCCGGGGGCTTACGGGGCCGGGGTCAGCAATGTGATCGAAGCCAAGAACTGGCAGGATGAAAAAGACCTGGGCGAGGTGTATGTCACCTGGGGCGGTTATGCTTACGGGCGTAAAACGTACGGCAAAACCGTGCCGGAAGTATTCAAGAAGCGCTTGAGCAAGCTGGACTTGACGGTCAAGAATGAAGATAACCGGGAATATGATTTCCTGGACAGCGATGACTTCTATTCTTATCATGGCGGGATGATCGCGGCCGTTAAAGCTTTCAAAGGCCAGCTTCCCCAGTCTTACAGCGGGGATTGCTCCGATCCGGACAGGGTCAAGATGCGTTCCACAGCGGAAGAAACCAAGCATATCTTCCGCAGCCGGGTTCTCAATCCCAAGTGGATCGCCGGTATGCAGCGGCATGGTTATAAAGGAGCCGGGGATTTGTCGGCGTTGGTCGACAATATCTTTGGCTGGGACGCGACGGCGGAGGTCATGGAAGACTGGATGTACGAACGGCTGGCCAAAACCTATGCCCTGGATGAGAAGATGCAGGAATGGCTGAAGGAAGTGAATCCGTTTGCCCTGCAGAATATCACCGAGCGGCTGCTGGAGGCTATAAAGCGCGGCATGTGGGACGCCAGTCCCGAGATGGTGGATGAACTGCAGGAAATCTATCTGGATGTGGAAGGAGAGCTGGAGGGGCTTTCAGATAATTAAGAAAATCGTTTGGGGTTAAGTCAGATAGTATTGTTGTTAATGTTATTAAAAATTGCATAAAGTAGTTTATGGTGCCCAGTTAAGGGAGAATAGGGAAGTCCGGGGACAGGCGAGAAGCCTGAGAAACGGCGCGTACCCAACACTGTATACGGCGATGAATCTCCACTTCGGAAAATAGGAGAAGCCTTTTTCTGAAGCAGAGCCACTGGATTGAACAATCCAAAATAATTGTTTCAAATTTCCGGCAAATAGTTGTCAAGAAAAGACAGAGGCAGATCATGAAGAGGTATTCAATGGTTAAAAAAAGGATAAAAACGAAAAGTCATCTCTCAAAACGGATAATGTTGGTCGTTTTCGTTTTGTTGTGTTTGATCCAGACGGTATTAATTTCGTCTGAACCGCTTTTGGCGGCAGACTCAACCTTTGATACCGTAGAAGGAAAACTGCAGTGGGGGGACGGGATAGCTGTCACTGAAGGTCAGGCGGTTTTTCAGCTGAAAGAACAGGAGAATCAGTCTCCCGTGAAGCTGGGATGGTTCTGGCAGGGCTCGGGACAGGTGTGGGCTTCGGTGGAGTTTTCCGATCGGAACAGCATTTATTATGTTCTGGAAGGGACAACAGCGCCGGCAATTGATAAAACAACGTTTATCGATAAGAACGGCGTTCCCCGAATTATTGTACCGATCATGGTGGAAGTTCCCACAGGAACAGTATCTCTGGATTTGCTACAAGACTATTGCCGCTATTTCGGGAAGAACGACGTCAGGGCAACAAAAGTGCGTTTTGGTTTCGATGCGACCGGGTTAACCGAAATAAAAAACGTTGCTGTCGATGCGGTGGCGTCGGGTGATGGTCTTGTCAATAGCGGCGACAGTGACGTTTTAAAGGATATCTACTTGCAAATTGAAATTCCTCAGGGCAACAAGGATCGTTATTATCTTGTTCAGGATGTTGAAATCCCGATTCAGGTCGAGGTCAGAACCCTCTTGGATCAGAACGAGAACGGAACCCTGACGATCAGTTTCCCTAAAACGTTAACCGTAACAGCATATGATCAAACCAAGCTGAGCCTTGACGCTGAAAACAGGCTGTCCATGCCGCTTACTATGGGAACGGGGTATGATGCGGAACGATTTGTCATTATGGCCAAAGCATCCGGCTCCGGCAGCCTGTCCGCCTGCGTGCAGCTTGGCGCCAAAACGGAAAACATCGCTGCTGAAATCGCCTGTCCTGATCTGGAGACTATCCGCGATGGCCTTGTGCTGTTGGACGAAGGTGTTTATCCGGAACAGAAAACCGCGCATAAGGTCACATTAAAGAAAGAACTGAAGAATTATATAAAAATTCAGGAAGATGTCGTATCCACGCTGCATCGGCTGTTTGGCACGCTGGAGTCCTATGACAATACGGCGGGGATGGCTTGCGGCGTGCTCCAAAACAATACCGGGTATTCTTTGCCGATCCACATCAAGTTTTCAGTGCTGGATGAGAACGGAAATGAAAACACGAATTTTCGAGGCGCCGATATTCTGAGAGAGGATTCAATCGATCCGCCTGTACCGGAAACCGTGATCAGTGTGGCCAATGCGACAACCCAGGACTTTAAAATGCCGCTTTTCGCCAATGTTTACTCTATTAAACCCGGTATCTACGACGGGAAGCTGGAAGTCTCACTGTTTGGCAGTGATACTGTGCTCGCGGTCCGGCAGCTGAATCTGCATGTTGAAAAAGAAAGCCGTCTCCAGATTCTGATCGGACTGGCAGCCGTAATCCTGTCCCTGGGCAGTATTTTACTGATGGCCTTCAAACAGAAAAAGTGGATCAAGCAGCTGAAGACTAGTGAAATCATTTTGATCGCGCTCTTTACCGCAGTGCAATTCTCCATTGTCGATATCCCCTGGTTTGTTTTCGGGGATGTCCTGCGCGCGGTATTAGGTCCTCTCGGGCCATTTATGAGTATCGTCACAGGGATATTTAATGATATCCTGCAAGCCATGTTTTTAGTGGCCTTGATCGTGCTGGTACCGAAGCCCGGAGTCGTCATTATTTCCGCTATTGTCCGCATCATCCTGCAAGGGATTGCTTTTGGCACGTTTAACCCGATTACGATTCTGTTGATGCTGTCGTATGCCTTTTTGGCGGATGTCCTGCTTAATCTCAGCGGATATACCAGCGGGAGAAAAACTTTTCGCGAAAGTTGGGCCACATTCTCTGTTCTGGGCGTTATTTTTTCCATTCAGCATGTTTATTCCACCTATACGTTCTATTACATCTGGATGTATCTCTACCGTCTTTTCTATCCGGACTGGTATATCAATGTCAATGCCGCTGTTTCCGTAATTTATTCTATTATGGGAGCTGTTATGGGTGTGTACTTGGGGAATAAATTAAGGCGGGTGGTTGAATAATGCGGACGAGATTTCTGGAAGCGGAATTAAAGGATACCATATTTCACCGGCTGGATGTCCGGACCAAGATGCTGATGCTCTTATGTGTCGCCGTTCTCGGCATGGCGCTGGAGCAGTGGAAGGCTTTAGCCGTTGTTTATCTGGCAGTATTGGCGCTGGCAGTGGTGGCCCGGCTGTCTGCTGACAAGTGGAAAGCACTGTTGATTCTTTCTTTTCTCACCTTGTGGGGGATGATGTGGGTTCAGGCGATTTTTTATAACGCCTATCCCCGGACACCGCTGTTATATCTGCTGCCGCCGATGGTCATCAGTCCGTCGACGCCTCTGCTCGGCGGCTTATGGGAGGGAATCGCCTTTTATTATGAAGGATTTACCTACGGCATGGCTCAGTCATTGCGCATGATTGCGCCCATGACCCTCGGTCTGGTGATTTTCTGGACAGAGGATCCGGTGAGAATACTGACCGGACTGAACAAACTGAAACTACCCTATGCGGTATGTTTTATGGTGATGACTTGTTTGCGCTTTATCCCGATTACTTTTGCGGAAGCCAAAGTCACTTTGGATTCGCAGCGCCTGCGCAAATACAAGCCGTTTGAAGCCAAAGGGGTTATCTTGGGCTATGGAATATACAAAACGACGGTTCGGGTGCTGGTACCGCTGCTGGCCAATTGTGTGCGCAAAGCGGCCAATATGGCCAAGAGCGCTGATTCGCGGGCCTTCCGGGCTTCGGATCAGCGAACGGAGTTGCACGAGGTGAAAATTAAGGCCGGAGACAAAATGGCGGTGCTGCTCTTTGTCGGCGTTCTGATTGTGATTCTGGCCTGCAAACTACTGCTGTATCTTTCGGAAGCAGACCGGTTTACCAGTGATCTTTTTGTACCGATTTATTGGTTCACCCATCGCTTTTTATAATACGGAACAGCAAATTTCAGCGTATTGCTGACAGCGCAAGATGCCGAATGAATGGAGGAGGATTGCCATGATCAAAATTGAGAATCTGTCGTTCAGATACCCGACGCGGGAAGAATACGCCCTGCAAAACATTAATTTGGAAATAAAGAAAGGTGAGTTTGTTTTGCTGACCGGCTCAACGGGTTGCGGGAAAACGACCTTGCTGAAGTGTTTGAACGGTATCATCCCGCATGAATCCTCAGGCGAATTGGGTGGGAATGTTTGGATAGACGGTATGGATACCCGGGAACAACCGATTAACATCCTGGCTCAGAAGGTTGGTCTGGTCTTTCAAAATCCGGACGAGCAGCTTTTCTCCACCCGGGTTTTGGATGAGGTTGCCTTCGGGCTGGAAAACCTCTGTTGTCCGTGGGAGGAGATGCGGGCAAGGATTGAATGGGCGCTGGCCAAAGTCGGCATGGCGGCCTATCAAAACCACAGCACCAACGCCTTGTCGGGAGGACAAAAACAAAGGGTGGCGGTGGCCTCTTTATTGGCTTTACAGCCGGAAATACTGGTGCTGGATGAGCCCATCAGCCAGCTGGATCCCAGTGGTGCTCAGGGAGTCCTGGAAGTCGTCAAGAAGCTGAGCGACGACGGCATCACCATTATTCTGGTCGAACACCGTATCCACGAGGTCGCTGCCTGGGCCGACCGGATTGTCGTCATGGATAAAGGCAGAATCGAATTGAATATTCTATCCGAGGAAGTCGGTGAGCATCTGGATACGTTTCAAACGCTGGGTCTGCGAAGTCCGCGGGGAAATAATGATTTTAAGGTGCGATTGCAGGAGGCGGCATCCGCGGCGGTTAATCCTGTCAGAACCATGGCGAAGACGCGGAAAGCGCAAAAAAAGAAAGACCTTGAGACCCCAAGGCCGGCCCTCGGGAACGAGCAGGGAAAAAAGGCAAAGAAGCTGGTTGAAGTCAGCGATTTATGGTTCTCCTACGATAAGAAAAAGGCAAAAAACAAAGCGGAATGCACCTTAAAAGGCCTTGATCTGAATATCTACGCAGGAGAAATCGTGGGGGTGCTGGGGGAAAACGGCAGCGGCAAAACAACCCTGATGCAGCATCTGGCCGGACTGCATCGCCCGCAGAAAGGCCGGGTAAGTATCGAAGGGAAGGATACGGCGAAATATGATGCTTACCGGCTGGCCGGCACGGTGGGGATCCTGTTTCAAAACCCTTCGCTGATGCTGACCTGCGATACGGTCTATGAGGAGGTAGCCTTCGGCCCCCGTAATTTAAAAATGGGGAAGGAAGAAATCGCGGCCCGTGTTGGCCGCTGCCTAAACCTGATGGAACTTGAAGAATTAAGAGTATGCCATCCGCAGACCTTATCCGGAGGCCAGCGTCTACGCTGTGCCGCTTCGACGATTCTGTCCATGAGTCCGGAGGTTATTTTGCTGGATGAACCAACCAG
This sequence comes from Dehalobacter sp. DCM, assembly GCF_024972775.1. Lineage (NCBI taxonomy): Bacteria > Bacillati > Bacillota > Clostridia > Eubacteriales > Desulfitobacteriaceae > Dehalobacter > Dehalobacter sp. DCM. The sequence goes on from NZ_CP092282.1 coordinate 1,422,563, forward strand.
CGGACAGGATATCCTGCATATCCGGAAATTGATGGTCCTTTGCCAGGAATTGGTTAAGCAGGGTAAGGCCGTGGTCATGATTACCCACGATTTTGAAATCGCCGCCGAATACTGTGACCGGATTATCGTACTGAGCAACGGGAACATTGTCCTGGAATGCAGGCCGCAAGAAATACTTGGGTCGTGTGCGCCGGCGGGTGCCAGTCTGATCTAAAACAATCAGAGTCAGTTATTCCGGAGTGAGAGGGCTTGGTTCGGAAAAAATGATTTTGTTTCAATATAAATAGGTAAGTGTTTACTAACTGATTGAAGGAGGAAGATTTCATGTTCCCGATAAAAAAAGCAAAATCAACACTGATTATTTCCCTGATAACAGCTTTAGTGCTGGCGGTCAGCGGCTGCAGCCAATCCGGCGCAGCATCCGGCAGCGCGCAGACCAGCCTGAAGCCGCAGCTGGAACTGGTAAGCGAGATTGCCATGGGCGACGTAGCCGAAGATAAAATTCCCGACGTGACCGCCGCCAGCTGGACCTTTGCGGTGCAGCCCAACAGCCCGATTGTCAGCCCGGACGGTAAAAACGTCCTGGTCGTCGGTGAGGACAAAATGACGTTTAACGACACGACCACCGGAAAGGAGCTGTGGAGCAAAGCGACTTACGGCGGGATAGCATCGTACCTTGTGGACAATAACCGGATTTATATGGCAGAAAAATATGCCAGCAAAAAGGAAAAAGAACACGGCTATATCATTTGTCTGGATAGCGGCACCGGTAATGAACTCTGGAAATATGACGTCCAGAGCGACCTGGGTCCCCTTGTGGCCGCCAATATGCCTGCGGGTACCGCGCCCAGCACAAGCTGTTCGATTAAACTTGTGTTGGATGAAGGCAATATTTATGCAACCGGCGGGACAAGCTGGAAAATAAAAGAAGATAATAACAAGGCTGAAGTATTGCTGTGCATTAATGAAAACGGAAAACAGGTCTGGAAGAAAGAATTCAGCGGCTTACCGGGATTGATCAGCATGAGCAGCCTGCGTTTCATTGACGGCAAACTGGTCATGGGCAATTACAGCTACGGCGACAGTATCAGCGGTCCGGCCTGTGTGAGTGCTTTCGATACCAAAACCGGGGAACTGGCCTGGAAATATGAGATTCCGAATGATCCGGAGCTGGCTAGTTCGGGGGCGACCAATGTGGCTGTTGAGGTGGTCGGAGATAAGGTCGTCGCGGTGGCGCACTTTGGCAAAGCGGTGGTGCTGGATGCCAACGGCAAGAAAATCAATGAGTTTATCGCCTATAAACCGGAGCAGAACCAGAATTATACTTTGTACACAAGTGTTTATGCCAGTGGTTTGGCTGCCGGCAAGGATGAAATCATTATTTGCCCCGGTTCGACTACCGTGAAAGGGGCCAGTGATGTCAAGGTCGACGTTCAGCATTCGGATTCTAACTCCGTCATGGTCTACAGTCTGAACGGGGAACTAAAGTGGAAATTCCGTTTGGGCGGCCAGGTTTCCGCCAGTCTGGTCAAAGACAAGTATTTGCTTCTTTCAACCCTGCACAATGCCAATACACTGGATTACAGCTATTGCGGCGTCTATGTTTTTGACCTTACTCAAAAGACAGATGACACCAATATGGATACCTCGGACCAGAACGTTCTCGATAAATACGTTGGTTTTTATAAGACAGACGGGGCAGTGCTTTATAACTGCCTGAGCGCGTCGGATGACGGAAAAGTTATTTGCGCCACCACCTATCCGACACGAGCCGGTGCGGCAAAAACCGGCAAAAACTCCTTGTATATCCTGAAAATTAATTAATACGATATAAAAGACAATAACCAAAAGACCGCAGCCAAAACCCCGGCCTTCCTTGGTGAAGGCCGGGGGTATTGGTCTGCAGGAGGCAGATAAATGGAATCATTTTTATTGCAGCAGCCGGAAATATTGCTTGAGGTATTGCGATTCAGCCTGCGGGCTTTCCTTTGGATTATTCCGGGAATACTTGTTGTGAACATGCTCATCGAAATAGGTCTCCTGCAAAAGCTTGTCGCCCCAGTGGGCTGGTTTTTCAGAAGATTTGCCAATCTGCCCCCGGAAATCGCCTCTGCTTTTCTTGCCAGCTTCGGTTCGTCCTATGCCGGGGGCTCCATGCTCGTCAATTTTAAAAACAGAGGACTGCTGAACGACCGGCAGGTCCTGCTTTCTTCCATCACGTTTTCGATCCCTTTTCATATTCGGGAACTCTTTTCCTATTATATACCGATTTCTTTTTCGATATTGGGATTAACACTTGGCGGCATGTATATTGCTGTCCATACGATAACCATTATTGTCAAGTTCTTTTTTGTGATTGCAGCGGGAAGATTAACCCTGCCGGCAAAAGATAATAACGAAAGTTACAGACAAGCCGAAGCGGAGAAGCCTTTTCCAAAAGATTGGGTCTCTGTTTTTAGAAAAAGCACCCGGGAGTGCTTCCGAACGGTAAAACGAATGGCAGTAAGCATTCCTTTGGCGGCTTTGATTATATACGAACTAAGCGCTTTGGGGGTATTTCAGCTTTTACCGGTTCAGGCGGAGAGTCTTGGCTTGCCTTCCTGCAGTACGGCTTGCCTGATAACCTATATGGCAAATTCACTGATGGGCCTGACTGCAATAGCGGCCTGCTTCCAAGGGGCTGAGCTGACGCTTATCGAGGCGATCAAAACCATGCTATGGGCAAGTATTTTGGCGGCACCTGTTTTTTTGATCCGGTTTTCGGGAACCTATTATTTTGGGGTATATGGCCCAAAATTAGGTTTAAAAATCGGATTGATTTCATCCGGGTTGAATATTTTTGTCTATGCGGTTTGCCTGGCGGCAGTCTCTTTGTTTTAAGAAAGGAATGGGTTATCACAATGAATAAATACTCGGTTGCTGTGATTGGTCTGGATATTGAAAAAAGGGTGCTGCTGGAAGCGCTGGCGGAAATCGATTTCCTAGAGATGACGTTCTTTTCCGGACAGCTGCTGGACAGCAAGGAAAGCAGCGAAGAAGTACTGGCCTATATCAAAAATAAGGCGCGGGCAGTGCTGATCAAAGAGCATTCCGGCAAGTATACACCGGACAAGTTTTATCACCGGTTAAAAGAGGCAGCCGGTGAGGTACCGGTGGTTCCGCTGGGAGCCGAAGCTGTTCAAGCCGGGATATCTGACCTTGACAGCGAGAGCATTCGAGAAATGAATCGTTATTTTTCCTTTGGAGGAAAAAATAACCTAGTTAACGCGTTACGCTACCTGGGGTCTCAAATACTGAAAAACGGGATATCCGCCGAAAAGCCTGTGGAATTACCTATGACCGGGATTTTTCATCCCGAGGCTCCGGAGGTCTTTGCTTGCTGGGAAAGTTATGCCGAATGGCTGGTAAGACGGCAGGGCGGCAAGAACAGAGACGGCAAGACGAATAGCAATAGCAGCGGCTGGGAAGCCGGGCGCACGGTGGGGCTGCTGACGCACCGTGGCAATTGGGTCACCGATAACCTGGGAGTTGAAGCCGCCTTGATCAAACAGCTCGAAGAGCAGGGGCTATGCGTGGTACCTGTCTTTAATGAAAACGGGGAGTTTCAAGAGCTCGCCGATACCTATTTTTCGCAGCAGGGACGCCTGATGATTGAGGGCCTGATCAATTTGCAGATTTTTACCTTTAAAGGTGACAATACCGGCCAAGACATATTTCAAAAGGCCGTGGAGAATTTGGAAATACTTAATATTCCGATATTCCGACCGTTAATCAGCTATCTTCATAGTATGGAAAGCTGGAAAGAAGCGCAGGATCTTGGTATGGAAATCCCCTGGGCGTTTACAACTCCCGAGGCACAGGGCATGATTGAACCGCTGCTGATCGGTTGCCGGGATAAAGAGGGTAAAGCGGTACCTGTTCCGGATCGCGTGCTCCGGTTGGCCCAAAGAGTAAAGAAATGGCTTGAACTCAGAAATACGGCTGCCAAGAATAAGAAACTAGCGATCTTTCTTCACAACGCGCCGTGTTCGGGCGTGGAAGCCACGATTGGGATGGGAGCGGGTCTGGATGTTTTTGCTAGTACGTCGGCCATTCTAAAGGAATTACAACAGAGCGGCTGGGGGGTGGAAAACCTCCCCAAAGACGGGGCCGAACTGCACCGGTTGATTATGGATAAGAAGGCCTACGCTGATTTTCGCTGGACTTCGGTGGAAGATATTATTGCAGGCGGTGGGTGTCTTTACCGCATGTCCCTGGAGGAGTACCGGCAATATTATGACCGGCTGGCGGCTTCCGTAAGGGAAGCGATGGAAGATACCTGGGGACTGCCGCCGGGTGAAGGTATGGTCAGCGGGAATGATCTGGTAATTACAGGGATTGAGTTGGGGAACGTGACGTTGCTTGTTCAGCCCAAACGGGGCTGCTACGGGGCCAAGTGTACCGGGGAAGTCTGCAAAATTTTGCAGGACCCGGCTTGCCCGCCTCCCCACCAGTATCTGGCCACTTACAAATATGCGGAAGAAGTTCTGAAAGTTCAGGCGGTGCTCCATGTGGGGACGCATGGCAGTCTTGAATTCCTGCCGGGGAAAACCAATGCCTTATCGTCAGCATGCTATCCGGATATCGTCCTTAGTACGCTTCCCAATTTATATATCTATAATGCGGGGGTGGGTACCGAAGGGGTGCTGGCCAAAAGAAGAACCAACGCGGTGATTTTGGATCATTTGCCTCCTGTCTATGGGAACCGGGATACGGAATATGTCCATTTGCTGGAGGGGATCAATCAGTACGTTGAAGCCCGGAGTCAGCAAAGCGACCAGGTGTCGTTTTTGGAAGCGCAAATCCGGGAACAGGCGGCAAAGATCCCCGGAGCCTTGAACATACTTGACGGGCACAGGGAACAAAAGAAGACGTTTCCGGAGCAGTTGCTGCAGCTAAAAAACAGGCTGACCCAAGCGATATGCAATCCGAAATCAGAAAAACTTCACGTTTTTGGACAGGAAGCGACTATCGAGGACGCGTTTCGATATATTGAAGAAGTATTGCGGTCTGATCTGGTGTACAGGCAAGGACTCAGAAGACAGTACCCGGATGATTATACCCTGCACCGCTTTCTAAAACGGTTTATTGAACAGGTAATACAGGGCATTGATGGTGAAATCAGTGCTTTTCCGGATAGGGGCAGGGAGATCTGCGGTGAGTATGAAGATAAGCAGGAAGAACTTCAGAAAATGTTGCCGGCGATGACTGACGCGGTACGGGAAGTTTACGGAAAACTAACCGGAGAACAGCTGGAAATTAAGAATTTGCTGCGGGCACTGCAGGGGGAATATATTCCGCCCGGACCTTCCGGGATGCCTGACGACAACGGCAGGAACATTATACCGACGGGCAGGAATTTCTATTTGCTGGACATTGAAAAGGTGCCGTCCAAAGCAGCCTGGGAAATCGGCTGCCAATTGGCCGAACAGCTTATCGCCTTGTACCTTGAGGAAGAAGGAAGCTTTCCCGAGAAAATCGCCATGAATATGATTTCACTGGATATTTCCAGATCCAAAGGGGAACAGCTGTCCCAAATTCTTTATTTAATGGGTATCCGACCGGTCTGGGACCAAAACGCCAAAGTGGTCGATCTGGAAGTGATTTCTCCGGAAGAACTGCGAAGGCCCAGAATAGACGTGACAATCCGGATTTCCGGAGTCTTAAGGGATTGTTACCCGCGGGTGATGGATTTGATTGACCGGGCGGTACAGATGGTGGCTTCTTTAGACGAATCGGATGACAGTAACTTTGTGAAAAAGCACAGCAGACAAATCGCGGAAGCTTTGGTAATGACTGGAGAGGGAAGTGATCTGATGCGGCGGTCAACGCTGCGGATTTTCGGGGACCGTCCCGGCACGTACGGGGCCGGTGTAGATTTGGCTTTGAAAGCAAGCGCCTGGAAAGAGGATACCGATCTGGCCAAGGTATTTGTCTATTTTTCATCCTATGCCTACGGTCAGGAACTGCACGGCAGACAAGCCCGGGAAGAATTTTTGGAAAATGTGAAAAAGGTTCAGGTCGCATATGACACATCTACTTCCAAAAGATATGATATCCTGGCTTCCGGCTTCGGCGCTTCGGTGCAGGGAGGCTTTAATCTTATCAGCAGGATTTTTCGGGGTCAGGACATTAAGCAGTACCACGGCAGCAGGGAAAACCCCGAACAGGTCAGGGTTGGCCTTTCCCGGGACGCGCTGAGAGAAACGCTGAATGAAACGCTGTTAAATCCGCTCTGGAAGGAAGACATGCAGCAGAAAGGCTACCGCGGCGCTGCGGAGCTCATGCAAAGACTGCAAAATATCTTTGACTGGCAGTGTCTGTCCGCTGGTTTTACCGATAATGACCTTGACAGTCTGGTGCAGGCGTATGTCAACGACCCGGAGACCAGAGCCTGGTTTCAGGAGAATAACCTGTTTGCGCTTGAGGAAATCGCCAGAAGGTTCCTGGAACTCCACCAACGGGACAAGTGGCAGGCTGATCCGGAGGTACTGTCGGCATTGAAAGAGAACTATCTGGATTTGGAAGGCGAGATGGAAGACCGGCTCGGGGATATCAAGGGCGAGATCCAGGCCGGGAACATTGAAGTCCAAAATGATGCCGACATCCGGGAATGGCAGGACAAGCTGAAAGAAGTCAATGAGTTATTTAATAAAGTCAAGGTGCGAAATCCGTCAAAAAGTGGATTAAAGAAAAAGTAAGATAAAAGAAGCAGCATCCAACCCGTGATGCTGCTTCAGGAAATCTGGTATTTTTAACCGTGGTGTTCATGGTGCTCGTGCGTATGCTGTTCTTCCTTGCCGGAATCATGTTCATGCTGGTGTGAGTGTTTGTAAGCAGGGTGTACATGTTCGTGTTCATGGATTTGACCATCATGAATGTGTTGGTGAATATGCTTTTGTTCGGGATGTTCATGCTCATGCTCATGATTATGGACATGTTCATGACATCGATTATCATTGCCCATAAAACTTGCCCCTTTCAATTAACCAACTAATATTTTGGAGTACTTACTTTGTACTAAATTATATCATAGAACTCAACACAAATGAAACGGGACATCCCCCCTCACGGGATTGTAAAAGAATAATAGATACGTATAATAATATGATAGGGTAAATACACTAAACGAAGTCATGAAGACCTTGATCATGGTGTATATTTGTCGTCAACAGCTAAGCAGTTTAACCACGAAGGTTGGATTATCCGCAGAAGCGGGGATTAAACTTTGTGGTTTTTTTATTTGCCAAATATAAGGAAGTGACAATGTTGAAAAAAATTGGTATCGTATGCTGTTCCAAAGTAACGCAAAAAATGGGGTGTTCAAGCGCGCAATGTCTCGGCGCTTTAAAAAACAGAATCGGATCCTTCAGCAAATATCAACGTGACGAAGAGGTCCGATTAGTCGGCTTGATAAATTGTCCCGGCTGCCCGTCGGAGGACGGGACGGACAGTCTGGCGTTACACCTTAACAGTTTAATGGCTTATAAAGCGGAGGAGATCCATTTCAGCAGCTGCGTGAACAAGTTCTGTGCTTTTCGTTATGATTTTCAGGCCCTGCTTGAACGGGATTTTCCTCAGCTTGACGTGCTGTTGGACATCGAAAGGCCGCATTGGCCGGAGATTCAGATCGCGAATAACGGCACGCTAAACTGATAATTGCCAGAATCGGCTCACGTTACAGGATACAAGGCTAAGTGAGGAATACGATTTAAGAGGAAGTTAAACATATGGAAAAAATAGGATTATTCTGCTGTTCAAAATCAACCCGGGAAAACCGGTGCGCGTCAGCACAGTGCCTTAATAACATCAATAACCGGACAGGTGATTTTCAGGAATACTCCGATGAGAAAGAGATTGACCTGGTCGGTATCATTAACTGTCCCGGGTGTCCTTCGGAAATCCCGCCGGACAGGCTTTCCAGTCAAATAAAAAGCTTAGCGGAGCTTCAAGTCAATAAGATCTATTTCAGCAATTGCATGAATTCGTGTTGTGTTTTCCGATACGACTATCAGGCTATAATTGAAAGGGATTATCCGGATATTGACGTGTTTATAGGAACGGATAAGGAGCTGAAGGGAAACAGCAGCGAATGGATCATTACCCGAAGGGTCATCCGTTTTGATTGAGGAGTATGCGTAATGGAAAAAAGAAAAACGGTGATCGTTACCGGAGCGTCCAGAGGGATCGGCAGAACAATCGCTATCTTATTTGCGTCTAAAGGCTATCGCGTGCTGATGAATTATCATCAATCCGCCATCGCGGTTTATCAGACCTGCGAGAAATTAAAAAAAGAAGGAAAAGCAATCTACCCGTATAAAGCGGATGTGACCAAACGTAAGCAGACAGATTCGATGGTGGAGCGCTGTTTAAAACTATACGGCAGTGTGGATATTTTGATAAATAACGCGGGAATCACCCAGCAGAAGCTTTTTACGGAGATTACGGAAAGAGAATGGGATAAGATCGTAGATACCAACTTGAAAGGTTCTTTTAACTGTGCGCAAAGCGTTTTAAAATATATGATCGCCCAGAAAGAAGGCAAGATTATTAATATTTCCTCAATTTGGGGAATGGTCGGAGCTTCCTGTGAGGTTCATTATTCCGCGGCCAAAGCGGGAGTGATCGGGATGACCAAGGCTCTCGCCAAGGAGCTGGCACCGTCAAATATTCAGGTTAATTGCATTGCACCGGGGATTGTGCAGACGGATATGCTTGCTTTTTTCACTGCGAATGAATTGGATGAGTTAAAAAATCAAACACCGCTGCAGAGAATAGGGAGCACAAAGGATGTTGCCGCTTGTGCTTACTTTTTGGCATCTGAGGACGCTGATTTTATTACAGGGCAGGTAATTAGCCCGAATGGGGGGTATGTCATGTAGTTTTGGACAATTTTGATAAATAATCCCCCCCACGAGGATAGTTAAAAACATATTTTTTTTATAAAATGATAATAAATATATATGCCACGAAGGCATTTAACGGATTGGGGGAGTAATGTGCGTATCGCTGTAATCGACGGGCAGGGCGGTGGCATCGGCAAGGTGATTGTCGAAAAGCTGCGTAAGGGACTGCCTGAAGAGATTGAAATCATTGCACTGGGAACAAACGCGCTTGCTACTTCCCTGATGCTCAAAGCCGGTGCCAACGAAGGGGCCGCGGGGGAAAATGTCATTATCTACAACGTGGATAAAGTGGACATTATTATGGGAACGGTTGCGATTATCGCGGCCAATTCCATGCTGGGTGAGTTGACTCCGGCTATGGCCGCGGCGATAGCACAAAGTCCGGCTAAAAAAATACTTTTGCCTGTTAACCGTTATAATATCGAAGTCGTCGGTATTGATAAAAGCGAACCTCTCCCGCATTTGATTGATCGTGCAATTCGTCTGATAAAAGTATAGGCTGAGGTGAGAACATGTGTGAAGCGAATGCTTATTTACTGGATGAAGCCGGTGCGGAAAAGTTATTATTGGAATCGGTTGACAAGGTTTATCCGGAAGAAGACAACATTATTTTGGAAAGCATTTTTGGCGAAAGAAAAATCATTAAAGCGAAAATCGTACGCATGGAACTGGTAGACCACCGGATTATCCTGCAAAAGCAGGATTAGCTGCAACATCCCCTTTGTTCACGAAGAAAATGATATAAGAAAATTAAGCCACGAAGGCTATGCGTATCCGTAGAAACGGGTACTCTGCTTCGTGGTTTTTATATTTATGATCACAGCGTAAATAACAGGGGAGTTATTTGCAGTTATATCCTTCTATGGCGGATAGTAACAAAGGGTGAAACTTTAATAATATTAGTTTTATTGAACGAGGTGATAAGCATGGAGATACAGGATATCCGCAACATGTGGAGTCTAAAAGAACATAACAAACAAGCGAGTGTTGATATGTGGAATTCGATGGCAGGGAGCTTCGGCGACTTTGTACTCCCTGGTTTTGAGGAAGATTCGTTTCTGAAGCTGCTGAAAAATAAGAAGATGATTAGTCCGGCAGGGCAGGTTCTGGACGTCGGATGCGGCGCGGGCAAATATGCGCTGGCGATAGCCGGGAGCTGCGGCCAGGTGACAGGGGTTGATCTTTCACCTCAAATGATCGCTCTTGCCGAACAAAAGAAAAAAGAATACAAAATCAACAACACCGCATTTTATTGCGAGGATTGGCACGAGTTGGACTTGGCGCAGGCCGGGTGGGAGCATCAATTCGACCTCGTGTTTGCTCATATGACACCGGCGGTTCAAAGCGCGGATACCTTTGAAAAGCTGAGTGCCGCGTCAAAAGACTGGTGTGTATTAGCCAAGCCGATCAGGCGAACGGATCCGGTATCGGATGCTGTCAAAGAACTGATCGGAATCAAGACCAAGCGTGAAAGCAGCGAGGAGGAGGTGCTGTATGCATTTGAGCTGCTTTGGCGTCAGGGGTATCTCCCCGGATTGGAATATGAGAAGCAGGTCTGGAATATGAAGAAAACGTGGGAACAGGCCGAAGGATTATACCTCAACCGGATGAAAACGTATCGTGAACTTTCCCCGGCAGAGGAAGATAAGGTCAGGGATTATTTGCGTTCGCTTCTGAAGGATGGGTTTATCTGCGAAGATGTGGATACAACCATTGCAACCATACATTGGCAGGTAGGACAATAGACGGCAAAAGAGATGAGTATGTGATTCACGTTTGTACAGACCATAATAATCATAAGGATAATAAGGAGGAAGTCGACAATGTGCAGGCAACTTACAGATTGGGAAAAAGCGATTGAATTTCACGGGCATGTCTGCCCCGGACTCGCCATAGGCTACCGGGCGGCAGTCATCGCGAAGGAAAAAATGGATGTCCGCTTCTCGTCAGATGAGGAAATCGTCTGCGTCACCGAAAACGACGCGTGTGGGGTCGATGCGATTCAGGTATTGACCGGATGCAGTATCGGTAAAGGTAATTTAATTTACAGAGGGACCGGCAAAATGGCGTTTAGTTTTTTCAACCGGAAAGACGGTGAAAGCTTGCGCCTGGTTTTGAAGTCATTTCAGGGAGAAATGACCCGGGAAGAGCGCAAGGATTATATTCTGAACGCTCCGGCGGAAGAGGTCTTTCACGTTATGAAACCGCGTTATGAATTGCCCGAGACGGCTCGGCTGTTTACGTCTATTGTCTGTGAATCCTGCGGGGAAAGCGCTCCGGAGCATAAGATCAGGTTACAGGATGGGAAAAAAGTCTGTCTGGACTGTTTTAAAGATTACAGCAGAGGCTGGCAGTAAAAAGGTAAGGAATATGGAAGATGAAATTTAAAACGGCAGGTACCTTAGAGACAGATGGTTACCATAAATACACACGAAAGAAAAGAATCGTGATTCTGCTGCTGGCATTTTTAATTGTCTTTTTGTCCGTGGCTGCGGTCAATGCCGGTTCATTCAATCTCAATCCGTATCAAGTGATCCAATCGGTCTTTGGAAAAGGGAACGCGATTTCCGGTGTTGTCATCTGGCAGATCCGGATGCCCAGAATTTTAGCGGCTGTCATTGCCGGCGCCGGATTGGCGGTGGCCGGTTGTGTGATGCAAAATAATTTGCGCAATCCGCTGGCCTCGCCGGACACCCTGGGTATTTCCCACGCCGCGGCTTTCGGAGCGAATATTGCCATTATTGTTTTAGGAGCCGGCAGTATTTCCAGCACAAGTACGGATGCGGTGACCATCAATAACCCGTATCTGGTAACGCTGTGTGCATTTGTTTGTTCCATGGCGGCAACACTGGTTATTTTGCTGTTGGCAAGAATTCGGGGGTTTTCCCCCGAAGCCATGATCCTGGCCGGGGTAGCACTGAACTCCCTGTTTATGGCCGGTACCATCTTGATCCAGTATTTTGCCAGTGATGTTCAGATCGCGGCGGCTGTCTTCTGGACCTTCGGGGACTTGGGAAGGGTTGCTTGGAGGGAAGTAGGAATACTGGCCTGCATTGTGATTCTTTCCTTCATATATTTCCTATTTAAAAGGTGGGATTATAACGCGCTGGACAGCGGCGAAGAAACCGCTAAGAGTCTGGGCGTCCGTGTGGAAAGAGTCCGGCAAGGAGGGATGTTCATTTCGGCGTTAATCGCGGCCGTTGCGGTCTCTTTCCTTGGTATTATCGGCTTTGTCGGACTGGTTGCTCCCCAGATTATGCGCAGGATCATCGGCGGGGATCACCGTTACCTGATACCTGCTTCAGCGCTGATGGGATCTGCGCTGCTGCTTTTTTCTGATACCATCGCCAGGACCATGGTGGCGCCGGTGGTGCTTCCTGTCGGGGCTATCACGTCCTTTTTCGGGGCGCCGCTCTTTTTATACTTGCTGGTAAGGGGGTATCAAAGACGATGATATTATCCGTTAAAGGATTGGCCTTTAACTATCCGAGCCGGAAGGTATTGCAGGATATCAATTTTTCGGTGGCCAAAGGGGATTTTTTGGCTATTCTGGGAGTGAACGGCGCGGGTAAATCCACGCTGCTGAAATGCCTGAATAACGTGCTGGGTCCCCATTCCGGCACCGTGTTGATCCGGGAAGAAGACACCGGCAAGCTTAGCCGGAGGGAGCTGGCCAAAAGAGTCGGTTATGTTGCCCAACGCCAAGAAGGGGTATGTACCACGGTTTTTGATGCGGTTCTGCTGGGAAGAAAGCCCTATATCCAATGGGAAGCTTCTCCAAACGATCTGGAAGTCACCCGCAAAGCTTTAAAATCGCTTGATCTGGAGGAATACGCTTTACGCTACTTGAATGAACTCAGCGGAGGAGAACAGCAAAAAGTTGTCATTGCCAGGGCCTTGGCGCAAGAACCGGAACTTCTTTTGCTGGACGAACCGACCAGCAGCCTGGATTTAAAAAATCAGCTGGAGGTCGCCAGAATTATCCGGAATGTTGTCCAAGACAAGCAGATGTGCGCGGTGGTTACGATGCATGACTTAAATCTGGCGATCCGGTATGCCAACAAGTTCCTATTGCTGAAAAACGGCGTCATTTTTGCTGCCGGCGGTCTTGAAGTGATGACGCCTAAAAATATTGAAAGTGTTTATGCTGTACCGGTTACAATTAAAGAAATTGAGGATATCCCGGTTGTGGTCCCGGTATAAATAGACAAATGAAGATAATGTTGCAACATTATATATCAATAATTGACGATGGAGGTAAATATGAAAAGAAGGATTTTCTCGAAAAGACAATTAATTGCCTTGGTACTGGCGGCCCTGTTCTGTCTGACCTTTGTGTTCAGCGGTTGTTCCGCCCAATCATCCCAGAATGCTTCCGAGAAGTTCACCGTGACGGATATGCTGGGAAGACAAGTGGAAATCAACGGAACAGCCAAAAAAGTGGTTGCTATCGGTCCAGGGGCCCTAAGACTTTGCTGCTATTTCAAGAATATAGAGATTTTTGCAGGAATTGAACAAATGGAAATTGATAGCCCGACAGGCAGGCCCTATCTTTATGCCAACCCATCGCTTGCCGATCTTCCGGTTATTGGGCCGGGAGGACCTAATAACGCTCCGAATCCGGAACAAATCCTGGCCGTGAAACCGGATGTTATCTTTACAACCTATGCAGCGGATCAAGCTACTGTAGACAATTTACAGTCCAAAACCGGGATTCCGGTTGTGGCGTTAAGTTATGGTAAAACAGCGACGTTCGATTCCCAGTTGGATGCTTCCCTGACGCTTATCGGCAAAACCATCGGCATGGAGCAAAGGGCGGAGGAATTAATCGGTCTGATGGCGCAATATAAGACGGACCTGGATACCCGAACGAAAGATGTGGCTGACGATCAGAAACCGTCCGCTTATGTCGGCGGTTTGGGGATGAAAGGTGTCCACGGCATCGAGAGCACCCAGGGTAATTATTCACTTTTTAATGTCGTTCATGCTAACAATGTGGTTGATGAAACAGGAAAAACAGGTTCACTGATGATTGACAAGGAAAAATTAATCAGCTGGAACCCGGATAAGATATTTCTTGATGGGGCCGGATATCCTTCCGTTCTGGAAGACTATAAGAAAAACCCGCAATACTATCAAAGTTTGTCTGCAGTAAAGAACGGGGAACTGTATGCCATGCTTCCGTATAATTATTATTCCACGAATATCGATACATCAATCGCTGATGCTTATTATATCGGTAAGATACTCTATCCAGAGCAGTTTAATGATGTTGATCCGGAGAAAAAAGCGGATGAAATCTATCAGGCTCTGTTAGGCAAAGATATTTACGCCCAGATGGCCAAGGATTTTGGCGGATACAGGAAGGTCGAACTAACGAAATAATAGAATATCTTTAACCAAGAAGGAATACCCATCAGGTTGAAAAAGTCACCTGATGGGTTATTTCAAATAGTGATCACTAACTTACACAGCCGATGCCAGCAAGAGTATATTCTTGAGTTTATATTCTTGCCCACAAATTCATGTCTTCATAGGCACCGCCTATATGGCAATTATTAATCAGACGGCCTTGACAGCGATAGCCAAGCTTGTGAAATACCCGGTTCATACCGTAGGATTGCGCACGTGCCAATGTGTAGAACAGCAAAGGACTTTGGATTTTGTTCTTAATTGCGTTTTCAAGAATCTCTAACAAACGCAGGGTCAGCGAAAGACCCCGATAGTTTTCTAGTGTTGCACAGTCCGTCATCTCACAGCGTCTTAGCCGCAGATCAGGATAAGCGGCTGCAACAGCAACAAGCTTGCCATCATCGATTGCACCGGCAAACAGGTCACCTTTTTGAAATAACGTGTGTATATAATCCGTATCTTCTACAGGCGTAGGATAACTGGCAAACGTCTGGGTCAGTAAAGCGGATATTGGGGAAACAAAGGATTCATCCAAAAGGAGAAGATTCATCCCGGCAGGCAAAGGCGTGAGTGGCTGGATAGGATCCTTTCGAACGGAATACAACAGTTTGTCTTCTTCAGCAAAATTGTTGGAATAGGAACGTGATTGGCTCACATAATAGGCCAGGCTGACTGAGAAATTTTCTTCGTTGTTCTGAACGAGACTGCCTTCAATTTGAAAGCCCTGCTGCAAATATATAGGAACATCGGCCGGTAAAGCCCAGACCCATATTTTCTCCAAATCATTGGTAAAGGCTGTCTGGATTAGCTTTTGACTCAGGGCCGGAATGGCTTTTTCAGCATATCCGTCCAGGACGAGGCGTTTATTTCGCCTATCAATGAAGGGATTGGTGCTTCGAATACTATTTGATGTGAGCATGGATCTTACCTCGATACGCTGTATTATTTTTTTCTCTTCTCTCCATGCGCATATTTTCCTGAGGGGTCAGACTGATTTTTTGACCTCTCAGCAATTTGCCCAGACCTATTTGGCGGGATTTTGACGCGAGACAGGGATCAGAGCATGTTTTACAGCGGTTTGTTTTATTCTCGGGCTCATCGTAAACGCAGATCACGCCCTCATAGTTGCGCAGGATTATTTTTTCACTGGACTGAGACAATAAATAGTTGGGTTGCAGAGGAATTTTGCCGCCGCCGCCCGGCGCATCCACAACAAACGTTGGTACGGCAAAGCCGGAGGTATGTCCTCGGAGCATCTCGATTATCTCTAATCCCACACTGACGGGAGTACGAAAATGCTCGATACCCGTGGATAAGTCGCATTGGTATAGATAGTAGGGTCTAACCCTGCATTTTACCAGCTCATGAACCAGTTTTTTCATGATTGTCGGACAATCGTTAATTCCTTTCAGCAGCACCGACTGGTTGCCAAGCGGAATACCGGCGTTGGCTATTTTGCTTAACGCAGTACGGGCTTCCATTGTTAACTCCACCGGATGATTAAAATGGGTATTAATCCATACCGGGTGATGCTTTTTAAGCATCGTCAGGAATGAATCTGTAATCCGCATCGGAAGGACCACCGGTGTTCGTGTGCCGATACGGATAATTTCAACATGAGGAATTGCGCGCAAACTGGTTAATATGAAATCCAAACGTTCATCCGAGAGAGTCAAAGGATCGCCGCCGGATATCAGGACATCGCGAATCTGACGATTAGAGCGGATATATTCTAAGGCAAGCTTAAACTGATTCAACGGCAAAGCGTGATCACTCTGGCCAGCCATTCTCCTTCGAGTGCAATGCCGGCAATACATAGCGCATTGATCGGTTACCAGGAGCAGAACACGGTCCGGATAACGGTGGGTCAAACCGGGTACAGGGCTGTCTGCTTCTTCGTGCAGCGGGTCGATAAGATCACAGGTGCATGTGTTAAGTTCTTGGATTGAGGGAATAGCCTGCTTGCGGATTGGGTCTTCGGAATCATTGGGATTAATCAGCGAAAGGTAGTAGGGCGTTATCGCCATGCGGAAATTTTTCAGGCACCGCGCGATATTTTCAGCCTCCCCGGATGAAAGGGAAAACGCATTGAGCAGATCTTCCTGGGTTGTGATGCGATTGGCCATTTGCCAGTGCCAATCATACCAGTCGTCATTGCTTACTTGCGGGAATAACGTTTCTCGCTGTCTGTTCATTTCTTCTACCTCCTTTACTATGGAAGAAATTATTTTGCGCACGATTATTTTAGTCATTTCATATTTTTTTTTTGACAAAATATAAATGCTACAACTTTGATTTATATAATAAGTTGTCAGGTATTATATGTCAACCCATGTATTAAAAAAATATATATACCTTGACATATATATATAAATTTAATATATTTATTCACTAAGGAGAGGTTTTAAATATGGTAAGCAGATTAACAACAAAGGAAGACCTTATAAAAAAAGTAAACGAAATGATAAGCGACAGAGAAGGACCTTTCAGTATCGTCACGGCGGATATTGACAATTTAGCCAGTATCAATCATTCCCTTGGCCGAAAAATCGGTGATGAAATCATTGATAAATTAATCACCATTTTGACGAATAATCTCGCTGAAGCTGATTTAATCACACGGCAGGGTGATGAATTTATGATTCTGCTTGTTGGAAAAGGCGCTGAACGGAGCCTGATGGAAATGGAGGAAATACGGAGTTATCTATCGGACAACACGTTTAATTTCTCCGATGGTGAAAAGTCGGAAGATATCTATGTCACGGTCAGTTTTGGCATTGCTTCCTGGCCAAGAGATGCCAAAAATGGGATCGAACTATTTCGAGTGGCGGACAGTGCGTTATTCAGGGCCAAAAAACTCGGAAAGAATAAAGTATGTCTTTCCGAAGTTGAAAGTATGGTGCTTAAATCCAGTTATTTTACCAAGACCCAAATTGATCGTCTTTCAGAAATGGCAAAAGAGATGGAAAAGACTGAGGCCTTTTTATTACGGGAAGCTTTGGATGATCTATTCAAAAAATACAGCAAATGATAGTAATTCATTCTCTCACATGTTCGATTACTGTTAGATCCTTAGACGCGCTTGCCCATTGTGAAGCGAGGTGATGGACTAAAAACGGATGACTATAAATGAATATTGGAATACGCTGAATCCAAATGGAACGGGAAACCCAACACGTGGGGTGAATCCGGAGCTGCTGCTCTGGTAGGGTTAATTCTTTCGACCCGAATCCGTCAGCTAATCTCGTAAGCGTTGGAAGAGAAGGTGATAAAATCAAGCTTTATCGGACCTTTATTAAGGTTATATTTTTTTTGTATTTTACTAGCACTACAGAACTTCTCTGTGGTGTATTTTATTGTCTTAGGATGGTGGTAATATGAATCAAACCTTAGAGAAAATTGTAGTGACTGATTTAATCAAAATATTTGATTCCCGCCCTCAGAAGGCACTGGACTTACTGGCACAAGGAAAAAGCAAAGTCGATATTCTTCAGGCAACCGGACAGACCGTTGGCATCAATAAAGTCAGTTTTGCGGTCAGGCGGGGTGAAATCTTTGTCGTCATGGGACTTTCCGGCAGCGGGAAATCAACGATTCTGCGCTGTCTGAATAGGCTGATTGAGCCAAGTTTCGGTTCCATTGTTATTGACGGTATTGAGATCACGAAGTTGAAAGAGAAGGATTTACGAAAGATTCGCCAGGAAAAGATGGCCATGGTCTTTCAGCAGTTTGCGTTAATTCCCCACCGTACGGTTCTTCAAAACACGGTGTATGGATTGGAAGTTCAGGGGGTTGCCAAAAAGGACAGGGAAGTTAAAGCGCATAAGATGCTGGAGCTGGTCGGTCTCAAAGGCTGGGAAAACAAATATCCGGATCAGCTCAGCGGCGGGATGAAGCAACGGGTCGGACTCGCCAGAGCGTTAACCAACGATGCCGATATTTTGCTTATGGATGAGGCTTTCAGTGCACTTGATCCGTTGATCAGAGAAGAAATGCAGGACGAACTGTTAAGTCTCCAACAAAAAATGAGCAAGACCATTGTGTTTATTACCCATGATTTAAATGAAGCGCTCAAGCTTGGCGATCGTATTGCGTTTCTCAGAGACGGTGCTTTAGTACAGGTCGGTACTCCGGAAGAAATTATTACCAATCCCGCCGACGATTATGTGGCTAAGTTTGTGCGTGGCGTGGACCGGAGTAGGATCTTGACGGCCGGGGATGTGATGAAGAAGCCCCAGCCGTTGATCACTTTGCGTGACGGACCCGGAGTTGCGCTGAGGATTATGAAGGAGCATGGGCTGTCCAGCGTCTTTGTCGTGGATAAGGAAAAGAATTATCAGGGACTGATTACCGTCGATATGGCGGTTGACGCCCGTAATGACGGGAAATCCAGTTTGAATGATATCGAACTTGCCCAGGGGCCGGTGGTTTACGAAAATACCCCTGTCCAGGATACGCTGGGTATTATTGCCGAGAGTAAGTTGCCGATGGCCGTGGTGAGCGAGGAAAAGAAATTAATTGGCATCATCGTGCGGGGATCCGTCCTTGCGGCGCTTGCCGCTCAGAAGCGGGGTGAAGACAATGACTAAGTTCCCTTTGGCAAAACTAATTGACCAGGGTGTTGCCTGGCTGCAAACCAATTTCGGAAACAGTCTGGACGTTTTTTCCGACGCTTTCAGCCGGACTGTCCGTGAGTTTGGAAATGGGCTGGCGGCGATTCCTTGGTGGGTAATTATTTTGATCTTTGCTGTCTTGGCTTGGCGGGCCAACGGTTGGAAACTGGCTCTTGGAACAGTTATCGGGCTGCTGTTCATTTATAATCTGAAGCTATGGCCGTCATTTCTGGATACCCTGATTTTAGTCATCATTTCGGCGATTGTATCGATTGTCATCGGTTTACCGCTGGGGATTCTGGCGGGAAGAAACGACGGATTCCATCGGGTGCTTACCCCTGTATTGGACGTGATGCAGACAATGCCTTCGTTCGTCTATCTCATTCCGGCTTTGCTCTTTTTTGGCATAGGAAAGGTGCCGGCAGTGTTCGCCACCGTTATATTTGCCATGCCGCCGGCTATCCGACTCACCGATCTGGGTATCCGCCAGGTCCCACAGGATTTAGTAGAGGTTGGTGAGGCTTTCGGGTCAAACCCAAGGCAGCTTCTCTGGAAAATTCAGCTTCCGGTTGCATTACCGACCATTATGGCCGGTATCAATCAGACAATGATGCTATCCTTATCCATGGTGGTGATTGCCGCGATGATCGGTGCCGGCGGACTTGGCGCAGGCGTGCTGGAAGCAATAGGACAGCTTAAGATCGGGATGGGATTTGAATATGGCGTTGCCGTCGTGATCATGGCGATTATTTTGGACAGACTTTCTCAAGGAATCGGTCGTTCGGTAAGAACGACGGATCAGAAAAAGGAATCATGACAATCATCATGATCATGAGACAGAGAAAGACTGTCCGGATAATAATAAATAAAGAAAGAACATGGAGGAAAATGGTATGATGCACTTATTCAAAGGGCGCAAATTGCTGGTACTCACAATGATCATCGTTCTTGTTGTAAGCTTTACAGCCGGATGTTCATCTACCCGGCAGGCAGCGGACAAAGGAACTGTAAGCATTGGCTATGTCAATTGGGCTGAATGTGTGGCAGTGAGTAATCTCTGGAAAGTAATTTTGGAGGATCAAGGCTATCAGGTGGAACTGACTCAGCTTGATGTGGCACCGCTTTTTGTTGGTTTAAGCAAAGGGGATCTTGACGTCTTCATGGATGCCTGGCTGCCCATTACTCACGAGACATACTGGAATGAATATCAGGATAGCCTGGAAGACTACGGGATCTGGTATCAGGAAGAGGCTAAGATAGGGATTGTCGTACCAAAGTATGTCACGATTGATTCCATTGCCCAATTAAAGGATGAAGGAAGCAAATTCAATAAGCAGATAATCGGAATCGATCCCGGTGCCGGTATTATGAAAGCGTCAGTGAGGGCTAATACGACCTATGATTTGGGTTATGACGTGGTACAGGGCAGTGAAATGGCGATGATGGCGGCAATGGATAAGGCCTACGGCAAAAATGAGTGGATTGCCATTACCGGCTGGAGTCCGCATTGGATGTTTGCCAAATATGACCTGAAGTATCTTGATGATCCGGAGGGAGAATTTGGTGAAGCGGAAGAGATTCATATCCTCGCCAATAAAGAATTCAGCGGCAAGCAAGCGGATGTGGCAACCATGCTTAAAAAGTTTAAAATGACCGATGCGCAGATCGGCAGTCTGGAAGGGCTGATCAATGAGGGGATGGAACCGGCTGAGGCAGCTAAAAAATGGATTAACGAAAATAGCGATGTCGTCAACGGGTGGATCGGTAAGAATTAAGCGCTCCGTAATGAATTAGATGTAAGCAAATTTATGCTTAAAAGCCGTAGAACGGATGAAATTCAGCATTGTCTGATTTTCATCCGTTTATTAATCCACTGTTTAGTCCGCAGAATTTGTGTTATATTGGTTAAAACTTTCCCATGACCTTAACCATGGTGACTGATATCGTGAACAGCGTTGATTACAATGAAAATAGCGAAAAAATATATCGTGAAGGCAGAAGAAATCGGAGGATTGACATGCTATCTATAGATATTCCTGGTTGGAAAACATTAAACATACGTATGCTTGTCTTGGATTATAACGGGACATTAGCTCTGGATGGGATAATATCAGACAGGACCAAATCCTATTTAAAGCAATTGACAGCGGATTTTGAAATACATATCTTAACCTCTGATACCTTTGGAACAGTGGCTGACCAGTGCAGCAACCTGCCGGTTACGATCAATAGGTTAAAAAGCCAAAGCCATACGCAGGAGAAGGCAGATTATATGAAATACCTTGGAGGCAAAGGGATTGCGGCAATCGGTAATGGAGCCAATGACCGGGTGATGGTCGGAGAGGCAGATCTGGGAATTGCAGTAATTGGACCTGAGGGTTGCAGTCCCGAAACCCAATCACAGGCTGATATTATTGTAAATAAAATTGAAGACGCGTTTGAACTCTTGTTAAACCCGAATCGCATCATTGCTACCTTAAGGCGTTGATTACTTACTTAATAGCATCTAAGGCTAAACGGACTTCCTGGGACGTGTTGAAGTGGCTTTCGTAGGCGGCTTCTGCGTTGTCTTTTCCCGGAAAATCAAGAGAGGCGACCGCAGTTCTGTTTTCAATTTCTTCAGATCCGATCAGAGCAACGCCCTTCAACTGGGGAATATTGTGGTAGGTGATTTTAAGCTTGGTTTTGCCGGACAACCGATCGCGCACACCGATGGTCTTTGGAATGCCCTGGGTATACGGGTCATCCACGACGGGCGTAAAGAAATGTTAATGGGGATTGGGATAATGAACACAGCGATCAAAAGGACCTGGCGGATGAGGATGCCATTCGCAAAACGATTGAAATTATGTCGTATCTGAACAAAGACGCCTGTGAAGCAATGCTTGCGGCGGGTGCCAATAGTCAAAAATAGAAGCATGTTTGTATCTTATCCAGGAACAAACATGCTTTCTCTTCAATCAGGTAGAGGTATTTCAGCATCAAATATCAGATCCCAGGCAATATTAAGCAGGAAAAATATGGAATAATGTAGAATCATGTTATTAATACAAAACAATAAGATCGAAACATATTCTTAAATCCATTGCGAGGTCGATTAAACCAATGAATAAGACATTATCAGATGAAACACTGTTGAATGAAAAGCTTTTTCGGGCCTGTACTTTGAATATAAAGGGGATCGGCAGCCAGAAACTCCGGCATCTTATTGCCATGTTCGGCAGTGCGAAGAATGCCTGGGAGGCACCTACTGAGGATTATAGCGATAAAAAGCGTGAATACCCTTGGCTCAATGATTTTCTTGTTGGCAGAATCTCAATTGATCCTAATCAATTTCAGGATAAGCTCAATCGTGAGGAAATTTTACTGGCGATACCCGGTGACGATAGCTATCCGAACATGTTGTCTGAATGGGTGGGAGCACCGCCGTTGCTCTTTTATAAAGGGATGCTGCGCTCGTCTCACCCTGCCATTGCCATTGTTGGCGCACGCCGGGCATCACCTTATGGTAAGGCTGCTGCGAAACATCTCGCTCACGGGATCAGTGAATCAGGATATGCCGTAATCAGCGGGCTGGCCAGGGGAATCGATACAGCAGCCCACCAAGGAGCACTTGAGGCTGAGGGTATCACTTGGGCGGTTATGGCCGGCGGTCTGGACACGATTTATCCTGCTGAAAATTCGCGGCTGGCTTCGGCTATTATGGAAAAGGGAGCATTAATCAGTGAGTATCCGCCGGGTTCTCCTCCGGAAGCGACTCACTTCCCTGCTCGAAACAGGTTGATCAGCGGGTCAGCCTATGGGGTGATTGTGGTCGAGGCTGCAGAAAGAAGCGGTTCATTGATCACGGCGGATTTCGCCCTCGAGCAGGGAAGAGAAGTATTCGCCGTACCCGGCCCTATCTTTAGTGAACTCAGCAAGGGCACACATCAGCTATTGCGCATGGGTGCCAAACTGGCAGAGAACATACAGGATATCCTCTCAGAATTGCCGGCTAAAGAGACTAACAGCGATGCTTTGTACATACCAAAATCAGATAGAATGACGGAAAAAAATGCTGAGTGCAAGCGGAATAATAAAAGGAATGCACGAAAAACAGATAACACCCTTTTTACTCAATGGGATCTGATTATGGCGTGTTTAAGTGATATCCCGATGCATATCGACCGATTGACCATCCTGTGTCCTCTGCCTGCCCAGGAAATTGCGCTCGGACTACTGGAACTTCAGCTTGCCGGAAAAATTCTGCAACTGCCCGGACAACATTTCGTTCTGCAGCGCTAAGTATATGAGAACAAGTCGCCATATAAAGGTGCACCGCCAAGATTAGTGTAGTATCTAGTACAACGTTCTCAAAATAACTGAACATTCAACCCCCATAGCTCGGTCTGCGTACCACATTTCCGGCGGCAAGCGGAGTAGGATTGCGGAGCGCGGCTCTTTGCGCCACGGATGGCGCAAGAGACGAAAGCGGAATGTGGTGCGCGGACCGGACCCAAAAGAATATATTTGTCTAATTATTGAAAGATCATAATACTAGTACCAACCTTTGGGGTGCACCTGAGTTAATTCATCCTATTAGAGAATTCTTAGCGCAAAATACTGGGCAGCCAAGTGGAAATTGGTGGAAAAAGAAACAGCAATATCAGTGTGACCAGTGTGCCTATCACAAATGGAACTGAGCCCTTATAAATATCCGACATCAGCATATCCTTTTGCATTCCTTTCAGAACAAAGAGGTTGATACCGACGGGCGGTGTGAGATTGCCCAGATTCATCGCAATGCAGGAGAGAATAAGAAACCACATCGGGTCGATGTTCAAAGCTGTCGTGATGGGGAAGAAAATCGGGATCGTAATCAGGATAAGCGATATGCCGTTCAGGAAGCATCCCAGGAAGGTAAAGATGAGCATGGTCACGATGACAAAAATGGAAGGTGTCATATTCAGATCAAGAACAAATCGCTTCATAGCGCCGGATACATTCGACCAGGCCAGCATGCGGGTAAACATATTTGACGAAATAACGATCAGAAAGGTCATGGCGATGACATTGCCGGATTCCAGGAGCGTATTTGCAAAAATTTTAAAATTTACCCTTCGGCCGAGCAGCCCGAGAATTAAGGCAATGAAGGCACCGATTGCGCCGCCTTCCGTCGGAGTGAATACTCCGGTATAGATACCCCCGATCACAATGACAAAGAGAATGACGACGGGACCAACGGCTTTTAACGAGATGATGCGTTCTTTCCAGTTGGATCTTTCGCCTGGGGGGGCCAGTGTTGGATCCATTTTGCACCAAATGGAGATGATGGCGATAAAACACAAAGCCATAAGAAGGCCCGGAAATACGCCGCCCATGAACAAGTCCCCGATGGAGACACCGGTGAGGAGACCAAACATAATGAAAATGACACTCGGTGGAATAACCGGTCCCAGGCTGGCACCGCCAACGATGGCGCCGGCTGTCAAAACATCCTTATATTTATATCGTTTCATTGGCTCGGCGGCGACAGACGACATAGTTGCGGTTGCAGAGACGCTGTCCCCGACAATCGCACCGAAAGCCGCGCACGCAGCGACGGTAGCCATGGCCATGCCACCGGCTTTATGGCCTATCCATTTAAACGCAGCAACAAAGAGATCGTCCCCAAACCTGGCGTAGAGGCAAACAAACCCCATTAAGGTAAAGAATGGCAGTACGGACCAGGAATACGAGCTTACAGTTCGGAAAGTATCCGAAGCGAGCATATCCAAAGCGGTGGGAATACCTCGGACATTGCCGACAAATATAAAGCTGACAAAAAACATCGTGTACGCAATCGGGAAACCGACGAGAAACAAGACAACAGATAAAACGATGCCAATGATCCCCACAGTGACCTTGTCGATATGCCAAAGTGTCGGCTGCATCCAAAAATAAGAGAAGACGGCGATCAAAACAGGGATGCCTATCATCAGCAGCCATTGGAATCCCTTAAGTTTACAGTTGAGTCCGTCACGAATATTGATGAGAAAATCACGAATCAATAAGAGCGTCAGTAAAATACAGCCGAAGGCAATAATGGCGTCAAAGGGTGCGTTGGGAAGAAATAAATACTGACTGTGATTGGAGTTATTAGCGGCAAAGTAAATAGTCTGTAAGATAACTTGCCAAATAATAATGATGAAAATGAACGTTGCCAGCAGATTATGCATCCCTTCCATAATCAGTTTCGGGACGGGTTTCAATTTTTCCGTAATGAGGTCAACACTGACATGCCCTTTTTTATTTTGGGTATGGCCTATCGCCAGGAAAACGGCCATGACCATCAGGACTTCGGTGATTTCGACAACACCGACAATCGGCGAGTTAAAGAACTTACGCATAATAACATTGATGAAAGTAAGGACTAACATAAGGAATAACATACCGACACCGATAATATTGACATAGCGGCATACCGTTCCGACTTTGTCCAAAACGGCAATCATTTTATCCAAGCCACGCAGCTTTCCGGGGGGAAGTATGTCCACGTGCAGTTTCTGCGTGATTGCATCATCCATCTCAGTTATCTCCTTCATCTTTGTATGGTGTGACTGTTGAGTCATCTGTGTGCAGGCTGACAGTGAAAAGAAAAATGAGTGTATGGTATCGTTATATAAGTAGGGTATAAGCACCAGGATCCCTGGTGCTTATATTCCCGTCAAGGTTAAATCATGGTTAGACAAGTTAAGTCTATTTTTGAGGCGCATATTCAGCAGCTGAATATTTATTCTCAAGTTCAAGGAAGTAATTCTTTACTTCCGTACCGGGAAGACCTTTTTTATCAAGTTCTGATGCAAGCTTGTTCCGTACGGGAGCACCGGAGGCTTCGAACTTTTCCAACTCGGCTTGCGGTACGTCGATAAACTGGACGCCGTATTTCTCGGTTACCGATTGTTGGAAGCCCGGATCGGCGTTGACTTGGATCTCGTCATGTTCCTGAGTGAACTTAAGACCGGCGTCAGTCAGAACCTTCTGAAGATCTTCAGGCAGACCGGCAAATTTATCTTTGTTCATGATCAATGCCAGGTTCGTACTGTCACTGTTGACATGGCTTAAGTATTTGATCGCATCGCCAAAGCCCATACCTTCGAAACTTAATAAAGCAACGGCTGTTCCCTGTAAAACACCTTTCTGGAGTGAGGAGAACAGGTCGGAAGGGGGAACATTCGCCGGGGTGGCACCCCACGCCTTTAATCTGCTGGCACTGGCAGGGCCGTTAGCTAAGAACTGTAAACCCTTCATATCACTAAACGTTTTAATTGGTTTACTGACGGTTCCGAGGTATGGCTCATAAAACTGGCCGACACCCAGCAGCTTTACTTGGCTGTATTCAGTCTGCATTTCCGGGAATTTTTCAATGAGTTCCCAGTAGGTTGTGCCCGGGCGGTAATTGACCTTATTTGACGATGCCAGCGTATTGATGTCGGATAAGGGGAATTGACCGGAAACCAAAGATGGGAATACTTCGGCCATATCCACGGTTCCTTTGACCACCGCATCGTACGCATCCATGATCCCGACAAGTTCACCGCCGTAATGGACTTCAATATCCAGTTTGCCGTTGCCCGCTTTTTCCGTTTCCTCAACCCATGGGTTCAGTATGTTTTGGCACCACCAGCTGCTTTCGTTTTCATGGGTACTGAGAATGAGCGTGACTTTTTCGTTTTGCGCTGTGCTGGAACTGCTGCACCCGGTTAAAGAGACCAATAAAATCAGACATAAGCTCAGAACGATAATGAGTGGGCTCTTTTTTCTCACGCTATTTCCTCCCTTGTACGGTATTCCGTTTTTAATTTTCTCTACATAAGTTCCCGATGCACCACTAACGAATGACATTTCATTTGAATTGAATGAGGATACCATCACCTCCATAATTCGCTTCATTTATCTCGATGTATGCAGAAAACATGCCAAGGCAAAAAAGTCTGAAAATAACGATGTTTCTCATAAATGTGGCAATGAATCGATCGCATTTGGATTTCTATTATGGGAATATGGTTCCATTATGAAAATCGATACCCATCAACTGAGAGGTGTTAAACAGATCTTTTCAATACTATATATTTTTTGCTGAATATTTTCAATAGTCCAAATAGTTTTGTATTTTCGTTCAAAAAGTCTTTAGGATTGTGATTTTTTAAATTAATGGTATAATTTGTTTTACTTTTTTTTGTAATCGGTTATTATATTGCATAGTGCATAGTAATTTATCTTAAATTGTTTTATATTTATAACCGTATTATATATGAAAGAAATTAATCGTTGAATGGACTAAGCAATTTAGTTCAATCAATAAATTATGAGGTGCAGCATGGCCAAAACCTTGGTAATTGTAGAATCACCGGCGAAAGCAAAATCCATCAGCAAATTTTTGTCCAAGAATTATCTTGTCAAAGCGTCTATGGGACATTTGCGGGATTTGCCTAAGAGCCAGATCGGAGTCGATATCGACCGTAATTTTGAGCCGAAATATATTGCTATCCGGGGCCGCGGGGATCTTGTGAAAGACCTCAAGGCATCGGCAAAAGCAGCGGATAAAGTCTTGCTGGCCTCCGACCCTGACCGGGAAGGGGAAGCGATTGCCTGGCATTTGATGCATCTTCTTGGGTTGGATCCGGAAACATCTGCCCGGGTCGAATTCCACGAAATTACAAAACCGACAATTTTAAATGCGGTCAAGAATGCACGCAAGGTCGATATGGATCTGGTCAATGCCCAACAAGCGCGCAGAGTCTTGGACAGACTGGTGGGATATAAACTGAGTCCTCTCCTGTGGCGAAAAGTTAAAAAAGGCTTAAGCGCGGGAAGAGTACAATCGGTGGCAGTCAGAATAATCTGCGACCGGGAGGAAGAAATACGCGGTTTTGAACCGGAGGAATATTGGACATTAGAAGCCAGTCTTGTATACGCCGGAGGGATATTCACCGCCAAACTTCTCCATAAAAACGGCAAGAAGTTAACCATCACCGGCAGGGATCAAATGGATGGCGTTCTTAGTGATTTACGCTCGGCTGTCTTTCGGGTTGCCGAGGTGAAAACAAAGGAGAAGCGCAGGCAGCCGGCGCCGCCGTTTACCACCAGCAGTCTTCAGCAGGAGGCATATCGAAAACTGAATTATTCGCCCAAAAAGACAATGATGCTAGCTCAGCAGCTGTATGAAGGTGTGGATTTAGGAAAGAACGGAACTGTCGGATTGATCACCTACATGCGTACGGACTCTGTCCGCATAGCTGAAACGGCTCAGGAAGAAGCGAAAGCATATATTTTGGAGAATCATGGGGACCCTTATTATCCCCCCGAAACACGGATATTTACCAGTAAGGGCCGTGCTCAGGAGGCCCATGAAGCCATTCGACCCACGTCCGTTCTTCGGACTCCGGATGCCGTCAAACCTTACCTTGGACGGGATCTCCTCAAACTCTACCGGTTGATTTGGGATCGTTTTGTGGCCAGTCAAATGAGTGCTGCCGTGTATGATACCCTGACCGTTGATATTCAAGCGGACAACTACCTGTTTAGAGCAAATGCCTCCTCGGTGAAATTTCCGGGGTATTTAGCCGTGTACGAGGAAAGCCTGGATGAACCAGAGAAACAGGAAAACCCGGAAAGCAGCCTGAAAGGAAATCTTGAAGCAAATCAGCAACTCCATCTTGAAAGCCTTCAGGAAAGACAGCATTTTACCGAACCTCCGCCGCGTTTTACCGAGGCTTCGCTGGTCCGTAAGATGGAAGAAGAGGGTATCGGACGGCCAAGCACCTACGCGCCGACTATTGAGACGATTCAAACCCGCGGCTATGTGGTGAAAGAGGAAAAGAAATTAGTTCCGACAGAATTGGGCGAGATTATTGTGACGCTGCTTAAAGAACACTTCCCGGATATTGTCGACCTCGAATTTACTGCCAATATGGAAGAAAAATTGGATAGTATCGAAGACGGAAAAGTGGATTGGAAGCAGGTCATTGGAGAATTCTACGGTCCTTTCGCTGAAACCTTGGAAATTGCCGAACAGACTATCGGCAAAATTAAGGTTCAGGATGAAGTGTCGGATGAAGTCTGTGAATTATGCGGCAGAAACATGGTCATTAAGATGGGACGGTTCGGTAAGTTTTTAGCTTGCCCCGGATTCCCGGATTGCCGAAATGCCCGCCCGCTGTTAGAAGAGATCGGAGTCAACTGCCCGAAATGCGGCGAAAAACTTGTAGCCAGAAGATCGAAAAAGGGCCGTAAATTCTACGGGTGCAGCAAATACCCTGAATGCGATTTTATTGCCTGGGAAAAGCCGGCACCGTATCCGTGCCCGGAATGCGGTGGAGCGATGGTTGAAAAAAACAGCAAACGCAGCCGGAAATATGTCTGTACGAATAAGGACTGCCGACATATTGAGGAATTGAAAGATAACGAATGAGTTTTTGGATACTCTAAGTGTAGATTAAGCTTTTACGATTATTGTAAAACGACAAGGTGGTACTCAATGGATAAAGTCATGGTAATCGGCGGTGGTTTGGCAGGTCCGGAAGCAGCTTGGCAATTGGCCCAGCGCGGCATTGCGGTTGAGCTTTACGAAATGAGACCGGATAAATCAACCCCGATTCATAAAACCGGTTCCTTTGCCGAGCTGGTTTGCAGTAACTCGCTTAGGGCAGCCGGTTTGGAAAATGCCGTGGGCCTGCTTAAGGAAGAAATGCGCCGCTTGAATTCGCTGATCATGCAGGCGGCCGACGCCACATCCGTTCCAGCCGGCGGGGCGTTGGCAGTTGACAGGGAACAGTTCTCACAATGGGTCACAGATCGGATTTCTGCCCATTCCCTGATTCGGGTGAACCGTGAAGAGGTTACGGCAATACCGCGTGATAAAATGGTTATCGTTGCCTCAGGCCCCCTGACATCGGATAAATTAGCAGAGGACATCCTGCAATTAACCGGAAAGGAAGCCCTTTCCTTTTTTGATGCCGCAGCGCCCATCGTAGACCTGGCCAGTGTCGATATGCAAAAAGCCTTTTGGGCTTCCCGCTACGATAAAGGTGAGGCTGATTATTTGAATTGTGCGATGAATAAAGAAGAATATGAGGCATTCTATGAAGCGTTGATTACCGCGGAAACCGCTGAGGTCAAAGGCTTTGAGAATAAACATGTATTTGAAGGCTGTATGCCTATTGAGGTCATGGCGCAAAGAGGGCCCATGACGATGGCCTTTGGCCCGCTGAAGCCGGTTGGTATTCGCAATCCGCATACGGATGAGAGGCCTTATGCTGTTGTTCAGTTGCGTAAAGAGAATATTCAAGGAACGCTTCTGAATATGGTCGGCTTTCAAACCCATTTGAAATGGTCGGAACAGAGACGGGTTTTCCGCATGATTCCGGGACTTGAGAACGCGGAGTTTGTGCGTTACGGCGTCATGCATCGGAATTCATTCCTTGACGCGCCGCAGGTCCTCCGGGCTGATTTTAGTTTACAAGACAGTCCCCATATCTTCTTCGCCGGTCAAATTACAGGTGTTGAAGGCTATGTTGAATCGGCAGCAAGCGGTCTGCTTGCAGGTTTAAATGCCTATCGGCGGGTCATGGGCATGGATACACTGGTTTTCCCGCCGGAAACAGCCTTGGGAGGATTAGCCCGTCATCTGGAGGGGTCACCGAGTGTGGATTTTCAGCCGATGAATATTAATTTTGGAATCATCGCCCCACTGGAACAGCGTATCAGACGAAAAAGGGAAAAGAACGCCAAGATTTCCGAAAGAGCCCTCGTGGCATTGACAAAGTATGTGCAAGAAAATGAGATTAACCTATAAGTTAACTGTTTCAAAGGTTTCAGAAAATTGTTATAATGATTGCAATGCTTATATGAACTTGCTATAATGAGAGGCGGTTTGCCAAATAAATCCATTCCTGTGAAGATGGAATAGTATAACCTATCTTCAATCTATAATGGTTAAGGGGTGTTGGCCGTGCTGGCTGACCATGCTTTAGATTCTTTTTCCGATTACCTGAAAACAAAGAATTCCTCTGAACTGACCATATCCTCCTATCAATCCGATTTACTGCAATTTCTGGAATTTGCTGCCGGTGAGTTAGGGACGGATGTCGAAAACCTTGATGTTAATGCCGTCGATAAATATATTGTTCGCAGTTTTATTGGACGCATGTCGGAAAGAAGGCTGAAGCGTAAAAGCATCGCTCGCAAATTAGCGGCAATGCGCTCTTTTTATCGCTATCTCAGCCGTGAGGGACATATCGGTCAAAATCCGGTTCAGAACATCACCACACCGAAAATAGAGAAGCACCTGCCGCGGTTTCTTTTCCAGGAGCATATGGAAAAACTCCTCACAGCGGCTCAGCTGGATTCCCGCTTTGGTTGCCGGGATCAGCTCATTGTTGAACTTTTATATGGATCGGGACTTCGGGTAAGCGAACTGGTTAGTTTGAACATAATGGATGTGGCCATCGGCGACTGTTTGATCAAAGTCAGAGGAAAAGGGAAAAAGGAGAGGATAGTTCCTTTAACAGAACCGGCTGTCGCTATCCTTAGACAGTATCTTTCGCAGCGCCGGGATCAGGAGGAGGCATTGATTCTCAACTACCAGAATACGCGCCTCACTGCCCGTTCAGTACGGCGAGTTCTTGAAAAGATTGAGAAGGAAGCCAAGGTGAACCAACATATCCATCCCCATATGCTCCGGCATACGTTTGCCACGCATCTCCTGGAAGGCGGTGCGGATCTGCGAAGCGTCCAGGAATTATTGGGACATAAGAAATTATCGTCGACTCAAATTTATACCCATTTGACCCGGGAAAAACTGCGCAGCGTCTACCGCAGCGCCCATCCCCGCGCAAAATAATTTTATTTTGCAAAAATTTTTAATATTCATAAATACAATTGCATTTTTGAATATTTTGCCTTGACTCACGTATTATTTAAAAGTAAACTTCACTGTAGGAGGTACCATATGTTTCATGCAACAACGATTATTGCCATTAAAAAGGGCCGCCAGGTAGCCATTGCCGGCGACGGACAGGTGACCATGGGACAGGCGACGGTGATGAAACATAAAGCCCGGAAGATCCGCCGTCTCTATCAAGGGAAGGTCTTGGCTGGATTTGCAGGCTCGGTAGCCGATGCGTTTACCCTTTTTGAAAAATTCGAAGGGAAGCTTGAACAATACCACGGAAATCTGGCAAGGGCTGCTGTTGAACTTGCAAAAGAATGGCGTACTGACAAGATGCTGAGAAATTTGGAAGCATTGCTGATCGTCGCTGATAAAGACACGATTCTGCTTATTTCAGGTTCCGGCGAAGTCATTGAACCCGATGATGGCATTGCCGCCATCGGATCCGGTGGGAATTATGCACTTGCGGCGGCCAGAGCGCTGAATGCGCACACTGACTTAAGTGCCGGAGAACTGGTAAAGGAAGCAATGAAGATTGCTGCCTCTATTTGTGTTTATACGAATGAAAACATCATTGTGGAAGAACTGGAGGACAACGTCTGATGGAGCAGCTGACACCAAAAGAAATTGTGGCTGAATTAGACAAATATATTGTTGGGCAAAAGGAAGCTAAACGGGCAGTTGCCATTGCCTTGCGCAACAGATACCGCCGTTCGCTTTTGCCGGCTTCACTGCAGGAAGATGTGCTTCCCAAAAATATTTTAATGATCGGTCCCACCGGGGTTGGAAAGACAGAAATTGCGCGGCGGTTGGCCAAACTGGTCAAAGCACCGTTTAACAAAGTCGAAGCAACGAAATTCACCGAGGTGGGATATGTCGGAAGGGATGTTGAATCCATCATCCGTGATCTCATCGAGATCGCTCTGCGTATGGTCAAGGCAGAAAAAATGAAGGAAGTAGAAGCACAAGCGGAAATCAATGCAGAGAGACGACTGCTCGCCTTGTTGGCTCCCGGCAAAAAGAAAGAGACATCCAATCCGAATCCATTTCAGTATTTATTTAATCAGGATGCGGAACAGGAAAAAGAAGCACCGGTTTCGCCCGAAGTAGAAAAAGACAGAGATTTTTTAAGACAAAAATTGCATAAAGGGGAACTCGAAGACCATACGTTGGAAATCGAAGTCGAGGAAAGCCAGCCTTATGCTGATATGCTCGGGGCGTCCGGCATGGAGATGGGTGTCAATTTACAGGATATGATGGCCGGGATGTTTCCCAAAAAACACAAAAAACGTAAAGTTACCGTGAAGGAAGCGCGCAGGCTCCTGACCCAGGAAGAAGCGCAGAACCTGATCGATCAGGATGAAGCGGTACAGGAGGCAGTTCGACGGACTGAGCAGGAAGGGATTGTTTTTATCGATGAGATCGATAAAATTGCCGGCAAAGAGGCAGCCGGGGGGCCGGATGTTTCCCGCGGCGGTGTCCAGCGCGATATCCTGCCGTTAGTCGAAGGATCGACGGTAATGACCAAATACGGGCCGGTACGGACGGATCACATTCTGTTTATAGCCGCTGGTGCCTTTCATGTCTCGAAGCCGTCCGATCTTATTCCGGAACTGCAGGGGAGATTGCCGATCCGGGTGGAACTGGAATCTCTGAGTGTCGCCGATTTTAAACGCATACTTACCGAGCCCCAGGCCTCGCTGATTAAACAATACAGCGCGCTGCTCTCAACCGAAGGCATCAATGTTATGTTTTCGGAAAATGCAATTGAAGAAATTGCTGAGATCGCCTTTCATGTCAATGCCTCAACAGAGAATATCGGAGCCAGAAGACTTCATACCATCGTGGAAAAAGTACTTGAGGAGCTTTCGTTTGAAGCCTCGGAATTACCGGAGGATTATGCGATAACCATTAACCGCGAATATATTCAGAAACGGGTTGGCGATGTGGCTAAAGACCAGGATCTATCCAAATATATTTTATAATATAGGAAAATGGTTCTTTCAATTTTTATCGTGTTTGGATATAATTGAAATAATATTTTGAAAATTATTATGATTCAACCTTGTTGGAGAAAGATTTAGGGGGTATTACTTGTGGAAAGGTTACTGGAAAAAACCAGGACCATTAGCAGGCTTGTCCAGAGCGCCGCTGGCAAACCTGTCGACTTTGCTGAAATGGCTAAAGTATTGGGAAAAGAAATTGATGCGAATTGCTATATCGTCGGGCGCAGGGGAAAGATCCTCGGTTATCAGTTTATGGAAGACTTTATGTGCAGTCAGATGGAAGAAATTGTTCATCATGCCGAACGGTTTCCGGAAAGCTATAATGAGGGACTATTGAAAATCACCGAAACTCACGCCAACCTGACCCAAAAGGAAAATGCGTGTGTATTCGGTCCGGAAGACAAATGTATATTCAAGAATAAGATAACCACCGTTGTTCCGGTCCTCGGCGGCGGAGACCGTATTGGGACCTTGATCCTCGCACGGTTCGATAAGGAATTTACCGCAGAGGATTTGATCATGGCGGAATATGGCGCGACGGTCATCGGTATGGAAATTCTAAGAGCCAAGGCGGAACAGGCGGAAGAGGTTGCCCGTAAAAAAGCGGCTGTTCAAATTGCCGTTGGGACACTGTCTTATTCCGAACTGGAAGCAGTCGAGCACATCTTTGCCGAATTAGGCAGCGGTGAAGGACTGCTGGTTGCCAGTAAAATTGCTGACAGAGTGGGGATCACTCGTTCAGTTATTGTCAATGCGCTGCGCAAATTCGAATCAGCCGGTGTGATTGAATCGAAATCCTTGGGGATGAAGGGTACCTTTATTAAGGTTCTCAATGAATTCCTTCTCGAAGAATTGGACAAGTACTTGCATCGTCACCACTGATCGGTCAGCAGGTAACCGTGTATTCATATAGTACTGAAGAAGGGTATTATCACTATGTATGCGCAAGAATATATGTACCGCATGAAACCGATTGTCATCCCGGGAATACTCTATTTGATTCTGTATCCGGTTCTGTTTGCATCAATCAGCTTTTTTATCTCTTTGCCTGATCTGTATCTGCTGGTGCTTGCCGGTATTTACGCTGTAACGGTACTGGTTATTCTGACCATCTGGCTCACAGCCAAAAGCAAACGTATTGCCATCACAGGCAATACGATCATATTCCGTTCTCTTTTCGGAAAGAGGGTATTGGAACCGAAGGATATTCGAAAAACAGCTTTCTTTTGGACAAAGAAAAACGAAGAGATTGTACTGATCAAAGCCGGGAAAAAAGTGTATTACCTGACAGATCACTATTTCCCCTACAACGAGTTGTTAACCGATTTAGAAGAGTATATTGCCAACCATCATATCCGCTCCAACCTGGCTGCTCACTACGGATTGAAAGAGGCATAGACCTGCTCTCACTAAAAGGGTAGAAAAATATAGAGTTAACATGGGTTTTGCTTGCATTCATGTATGGCATATGGTATCCTAATCGCAGTGTGATTTTTTATAAATACACACGCAGTGGGACTTAGGTACAGGTTCTTTGCTTGCAAAGGGTACCGGGTATGAACCTGCGGAGGAAAAAACAAGTGTAGAGAGGAGGTGTAACACAATGGCTGTAATTTCTATGAAGCAACTCTTAGAAGCCGGTGTACACTTCGGGCACCAGACCCGCCGCTGGAATCCAAAAATGGCGCGTTACATTTTCACGGAAAGAAATGGGATTTACATCATCGACCTCCAGAAAACAGTGAAGAAGGTCGACGAAGCCTATAATTTCATCCGGGATATCGCTGCTAATGGCGGAACAGTATTGTTCGTTGGCACCAAGAAACAGGCTCAGGAATCCGTGAAGGAAGAAGCAGAACGCTGTGGCATGTACTTTGTCAATGAGCGTTGGCTCGGTGGTATGCTGACCAACTTCCAGACGATCCAAAAACGGGTACAGAGACTGCATCAACTGGAAAAGATGGAAGCCGAAGGTGTTTTTGAAGTGCTTCCGAAAAAAGAAGTTGCTGCACTGCGCCATGAAATGGGTAAACTGGAACGTTTCCTTGGCGGAATCAAGAACATGAAGAAACTGCCGGATGCATTATTCATTGTTGACCCGCGCAAAGAGAGAATTGCCGTTGCCGAAGCAAGAAGACTGAACATTCCGATCGTCGGGATCGTCGATACCAACTGTGATCCGGATGAGATCGATGTCGTCATTCCGGCTAACGATGATGCTATCCGTGCTGTCAAGCTGTTAACAGCGAAAATGGCCGATGGAATCATCGAGGGACAACAGGGAAGCCTCGACGACGATACTGAAGAAGCTGAAGAGATCAATCAAAACATTGAAGAATAGTTAAAAAACAGGGGGTAAGTTTTGGGTATGTTCTTCATGACTTACCCTGTTTTTTATTGCATTAAGTTAAAGTAAGGAGGTTTGATTATGGCTGAAGTAACCTCTGCTCAGGTTAAAGAACTCAGGGAAAGAACCGGAGCAGGCATGATGGACTGCAAAAAAGCACTGACCGAATGCGGCTGCGATATGGACAAAGCCATCGATTTCTTAAGAGAAAAGGGCTTGGCCGCAGCGGCTAAGAAAGAAGGACGCATTGCTGCCGAGGGAATCGTTGAAGCTTATATCCATGGCGGCGGAAGAATCGGCGTACTGCTCGAGATCAATTGTGAAACCGACTTTGTTTCTCGCGGAGACGAATTCAGACTGTTAGCTAAAGATATCGCGATGCAGATTGCAGCTGCCAAACCGCAGTATGTTAATAAAGAAGACGTTCCGGCCGATGTCATTGCCCATGAAAGAGAAATCTTCAGGGCGCAGGCATTAAATGAAGGCAAACCGGAAAAAATCGTCGATAAAATGGTTGATGGCCGTTTGGAAAAGTTCTATAAAGAAGTATGTTTAGTAGAACAGCCGTTTATCAAAGATCCCGATATTTTGGTCAAGGATCTGATCATCGGCAAGATAGCTAAAATCGGAGAGAAAATTTCTGTTCGCAGATTCGCCCGTTACGAACTGGGTGAAGGAATCGAAAAGAAACAAGATAATTTCGCCGATGAAGTTATGAGAGAAATCAATAAATAAGAGAACACTTTCGTGTTCTCTTTTTTGAGGGAAAAGGATTTTTTTCTTTAGTGTAGAAATAAACTTTGAAGAATTGACGGAGGTTCGTATATGACAGAAGCGCGTTACCGCCGCATCGTTCTTAAACTGAGCGGAGAAGCACTCGCCGGGAATCAGGGATTCGGCATAGCTCAGGATATGCTGGATACAGTTGCCAAGCAGATCGGTGAAGCCAAGAAGCTTGGGGTAGATATTGCACTTGTCGTCGGCGGGGGAAACATATGGCGCGGAATTGCGGGAAGTTCACAGGGGATTGACCGCGCAACGTCTGACTATATGGGCATGCTGGCCACTGTTATGAATGCCCTGGCCTTGCAGGATGCCTTGGAACAGCACCATATCGATACCCGGGTATTATCGGCAATTGAAATGAGACAGGTAGCTGAGCCTTACATACGAAGGCGCGCCATTCGCCATATGGAAAAAGGAAGGGTTGTCATATTTGCAGCAGGGACGGGCAATCCCTATTTCTCCACAGACACAACGGCAGCTCTCCGGGCAGCAGAAATTGAAGCGGATGTCATATTGATGGCAAAACAGGTTGATGGTGTTTATGATTGTGACCCCCTCAAAAACACAAATGCACAAAAATTTGAAAAACTGAGTTATTTAGAAGTGTTGAGCAGGGGACTCGGCGTAATGGATTCAACGGCAACCTCATTATGTATGGATAACGATATTCCGTTGATTGTTTTTAATTTGAAACAGAATGGTAATATTATTAAGGCAATCCAGGGAGAGCCTATAGGGACATATGTAGGGAGGTAATACAATGGTCAATGATATCTTAAATGAAGCCGACTCGAAAATGCATAAAACAGTCGAAGTGCTGCGTAAAGACTTGGCGACAGTCAGAGCGGGACGTGCAAATCCGGCAATACTGGATAAGGTGACCGTTGACTATTACGGTACACCGACTCCCATCAATCAGTTAGCTAATATTTCGGTACCCGATCCGCGGATGATTACGATTCAGCCCTGGGATAAATCATCGATCAAAGATATTGAGAAAGCCATTCTCAAATCCGATCTTGGCCTTAACCCATCCAATGACGGAATTGTGATCAGGCTCAGTATTCCGCAGCTTACGGCAGACCGTCGTGCAGAGCTCGTCAAGACGGTCAAGAAAAAGGGTGAAGATGCAAAGATTGCGATTCGTAACATTCGCCGTGAAGTGATCGATGACATCAAACAAGTTGAAAAAGAAAAACTCGTTTCTGAGGATGATGCAAAAAAGGCGCAGGAAAAAGCTCAGAAGCTAACGGATAAAATCATTAAGGATATCGAGGATATCCTGGAGAAAAAAGAAAAAGAAGTAATGGAAGTGTGATGCGTGTCATTGCTCGGAAAAAAATGGAATGATGTCCAGGCGGAATTGGCACAAACAAACAAAGAATTTTCGTTTGAAGTGACCTGTCCATCGGGACGGGTGACTCCGTGCGGAGACCTGCGTGTCCTCCGAGTAAGCCATTCAACCGATGAAAAGTTGCATTTTATTCTAGTCCATGATAGATTTAAAAAGGAATGAGTGATAGGCCCCCTGGGATTAGGGGGTCTTTCCGCAGGCAATCTATATCAAGGCAAGAGGATAAACGATTGTGAAAGTTTGGAAGAAAGCTACCGATGACTTTTCAAAGAAAAATATTGATATAACGCGAATTCCAAAACATCTGGCCATTATTATGGATGGAAACGGTCGTTGGGCTCAGAAGAAAGGTTTACCGCGGGCCATCGGCCATCGTGCCGGTGTCGAAGCCCTGCGTGAAATCGTCAGAGGCAGCAATGATCTTGGGATCAAGTATTTAACAATCTATGCTTTTTCCACTGAGAATTGGAAAAGACCTCAAACCGAGGTAGGGATTCTGATGTCCTTGCTCAATGAGTATATTCGCAAAGAATTGGCTGAGCTTCACGCGAATAATGTCAAGATCTGCATTTTGGGACATCGGGAGGATATGCCTGCCGATCTCAGAGAGGCATGCGCCACGGCCAGTAAAAAAACCAGTGATAACACGGGCTTGGTGCTTAACGTAGCCTTGAATTACGGCGGTCGCTCGGAAATACTGAAAGCGGTCAAGGAAATAGCCCTCGAAGTAAAGAACGGGATTCTTGACGCGGATCAAATAACCGAAGAAGTTTTTGAAAGTCATTTGTTCACAAAAGGTTGTCCCGAACCAGAATTAGTCGTTCGGACTTCGGGTGAAATGCGCTTAAGCAATTTTCTGCTCTGGCAAGCCGCCTATTCGGAAATTGTAATTGTTGACGAATGCTGGCCGGATTTTAATCGCGAATCCCTGCTGAAAACCATAAGTAACTATCAAAAACGAGACCGTCGTTTTGGCGGTATATCGGAATGTTGAGGCAATAATGACAAAGAGAATTATCAGTGCTCTCATTGGAGCCCCTCTTTTATTAATTGTGACCTGGCTTGGCGGCTGGTATCTGAGTATTCTGGTCGTGATTCTTGCCTTGCTGGGACTGAGAGAATTTCTCTATATCGGACGCAAGGCGGGTTTCATTATCCGTCAATGGCCCATGGTTGTTTTCTGTACGATTTGGCTGATCGTATTTGTTTCGGGATTGAAAGAATGGCTGCTTCCCCTTGGTGTTGTATGGCTGATGCTGACCCTGGGAAGTTATGCGTTAAGATACCCGAACGTATCTCTGGAAAAGGTCGCCTATTCTTTTTTGGCGCTGATCTATCCTGTTTTCATGTTTACCTTTCTCGAATCCCTTCGGGGTCTTCCTGATGGTCTCTATTGGTGCTTTTTCGTTTTTGCCATGGTTTGGCTGACCGATACCGGGGCGTTTTTTGTCGGAATCACGTTGGGAAAACATAAACTTGTACCGAAAGTCAGTCCTAACAAGTCGGTGGAGGGTGCCATCGGTGGTTTGGCTATGGCGCTGATCAGTGGTCTGGCCTTTTGGCTGATTACCGATATCGGATCACTGCCGGGTATTCTGGTGTTGTCGCTGTTAACGAGCATGGTCTCTCAAATCGGCGATTTATTTGAATCCGCATTGAAACGAACGGCCGGGGTCAAGGATTCCGGGAAGCTGATTCCCGGGCATGGCGGTATTTTAGACCGGTTTGACAGTTTCCTTTTTGCCCTGCCTTTAGTATATTATGCGATCCAGCTTGGGATCGTATACTAGTACTCTGTAACACCTAATTCCTTAGATTATCGCCGGTTAAATTTCCGTCTAACTGTGTTGTCGGCATTCGTAATACAACCAGTATTACTCAATCCTCCGCCTTGTCATACGAAAATTTTCCTCGCCGAGTAATGCAAGTTTTAGGTGTTACAAAGTACCGTCCTTTTAAGGAAAACTTAAGTAATTAACCGTATAGTATAATGATAATTGATGTCCAGCATAGTGCCGGTTTGGTTGTACACCGCCAGCGTAAGGCTGGATATTTTGGAATTGGAGAACAAAGCAGTGAAAATGATTTCGGTATTAGGTTCCACGGGTTCCATCGGTACACAGACATTGGATGTAGTGAGAGCTGCCGAAGGGAAACTGAAGGTATATGCTCTTACAGCAAATGCCCGGACAGACTTAATCGAACAGCAGATCCGTGAATTCAATCCCGCACTCGCTGTGATGATGGATGAGCGGCGTGCACATGATCTTGAAGAAAGAGTCAAAGACCTTCCGGTAAAAGTCCTTGCCGGTGTCGAGGGTTTAATCGCAGCAGCGACGGCAGAACCGGTGGGAACTGTTGTAACCGCAGTCAGCGGCAGTATCGGCCTTGAGCCCACCTTGGCGGCACTGCAAGCCGGTAAGGATATTGCGCTGGCGAATAAAGAGACACTGGTGGCTGCGGGAGAACTTGTCATGAGAAAAGCTGCTGAAAACGGCTGTTCCATTTTACCCGTTGACAGTGAGCACGCGGCGGTATTCCAATGTATAAATGGAAATAAGAAACAATTGAGAAAGATTATCCTGACGGCATCCGGCGGCCCCTTCAGGGGGTGGACCGGTGAGCAGTTGGCCAAAGTTACGCCAGCCATGGCGCTCAAACATCCGAACTGGACCATGGGGGCGAAAATTACGATAGACTCCGCGACGATGATGAACAAGTCCCTCGAAGTAATTGAAGCCAAGTTCTTATTCGGTGTCGACTATGATGACATTGATGTTTTGGTGCATCCTCAAAGCATTGTTCATTCCATGGTTGAATACGGCGATGGTTCTGTGATCGCTCAGCTTGGTGTACCGGATATGCGGATACCTATTCAATATGCTCTGAGTTATCCTGAGCGGTGGACCAATACGTCGGAACACCTTTCCCTCGCTGGAAAAAACCTGACGTTTGAAGAGCCGGATCTGGATGCTTTCCCAGCCCTAAGGCTTGGCTTCAGCTGCGGCAGACGCGGCGGAACCCTTCCGGCAGTGATGAATGCCGCCAATGAAATCTGTGTACATGCTTTCCTTGGAGGCCGCATACACTATCTTGAGATCCTTGAATTGGTTGAGGAAACCTGCCGGGCCCACAAGGTCCTGCCGGTAGACAACATAAATACCATTCTGGATGCAGATGGATGGGCCAGGGAGTACGCGAACGAACTTATTCGAAGCATGAAGCACAATGCACGAGACTAGTACAACGTATTTAAAATAACAGTAACATATCCTGAAGGGAATACATAAATCGGACCTCGGGCATCATGCCTCGCACATCGATTATTGGGGGTGAATCGAATTGGTTTACATGTTAAAGACGATAATTGCATTTATCATTATTTTCGGTGTTCTGGTCTTCGCCCATGAATTTGGTCATTTTATCATGGCAAAAAGAGCAGGAATCAAGGTTTTGGAATTTGCCTTTGGTATTGGACCGAAAATTTTCGGGTACCAGGGCAAGGAAACGCTATATTCGGTCAGACTCTTACCCCTTGGCGGGTTTAATCGGTTTTTAAGTGCTGAAGAGATTCAGGCCGGCAGGGAAAATGGAGAGAATCTGGATATCAGTGAACAGGAATTACGGGACCACAGCTTCGAGAATAAATCCTTATGGCGCAGAATGCTCGTCGTTGTCGCCGGGCCCATTATGAATTTTTTGTTAGGGATGGCGCTGTTTGTATTTCTCTTTGCCGTCTTTGGCGTTGCTAATCCGCAAAATGTCAACATCATCGGCGAAGTCTCCAAGGATAAACCGGCTGCCGCCGCTGGGATTGTTGCTGGTGATAGGAT
Source organism: Dehalobacter sp. DCM (assembly GCF_024972775.1). NCBI lineage: Bacteria > Bacillati > Bacillota > Clostridia > Eubacteriales > Desulfitobacteriaceae > Dehalobacter > Dehalobacter sp. DCM. Next base: position 1,464,769 of record NZ_CP092282.1, read on the forward strand.
CCTGGCAATTAACGGGGTGAACACTCCCGATTGGAATTCAGTCACAGCACAGATCCATGCCCATCCCGGTGAGGAAATGCAGTTTACGATCCAGAAAGCGGCGACGAACGAAGTTGTCAGCCTGGAAATAACACCGGAATATGACCAACAGTCGAAACAGGGACTGATTGGAATCACTCCGAGCTATACCATGGAAAAGGTCTCCGTAGGGCAATCGATTAAGTACGGCATCCAGCGGACAATTGAGTTTACCCGTATGCTGATTCTTTACATCGTGGATATGATTACAGGAAAGGTCCCGCCCGAGTTGTCAGGCCCTGTCGGCGTCGGCCAGGTTATCCATGAGGGTGTTCAGCAAGGGATGTCCACGTTAGTTACTCTGACCGCTGTTTTGAGTATCAACTTTGCTGTTTTGAATCTGCTGCCGCTGCCCGCACTTGATGGGGGACAGCTTGTGGTTATGATCTATGAAGGGATCCGGCGCAAGCCTTTAAGCGCGGAGAAAAAAGGATGGATCCAGCTCACCGGCTTTGCCCTGCTCATCGCGCTGATGATCGCGGTGACCTATCAGGATATTGTGAGGCTGATTACGAAGTAAGCTAGTATAACGATCTTTAAGTAAATAGACATTCGATTATTTGGGGTAGGGCTGTACGTCACATACCGCTTTCGGCAGATAGCGCCATCCATGGCGCTAACAGCCGCGCTACGCAATCCATGCTCCGCTTGACGCCGGTATTGTGACATACAGCCCTTTTTATAGAATTGGACAAATATTTAAGAATGTTATTTCAAGACATACTGGGGGCCCGATAAGTAATATTTACCCGCTTTCGGCAGATTGTTGCCTCAGTGCCTTTGTCACTTGATGCCATCCATAGCATCCGTGACATTAGTTATCCATGATCTTGCCATTCCTACACCATCCGTGGTGTCCGTGGCAATTGGTCATCCGTTACCTTTACTGCGGGGCTGCGCTATCCGTGCTCCGCTTGTTGCTGAGTATATATTACGTAGCCTAGCTCTGTGGTTATGTAATTGTGAACATTCCAAGCTTAAAGCAATGCTTTCGGGTCACTCTGCCGGAGAAAGACTTAGCTGCGAGATGGCAAGATGCACTATTAGTGGAAAATGGGAAATAATTATTATTGCTACAGAAAAAGCGAACCTGAGCATCTGACAGGTGAATATAAACGCACACCGACCCGAAAGATTGTAGCTTTTAACATAATACGCAGTGAGGTGATGTGCCAGTGGCGTTAAGCGAGCGAGAACCACAGCGTTTGGAAATGCCAACGGTTCACTTACTGAAAGCATCGGGGTTTTGGCATTTTAGCGAGGCGATGCAGAAAAAGAGTCCGGTGGACTGTTTGTCAAATCGGAGCGAGTAGCCACGAAAACATGCGAACGGAGTATTATGTCCAAAGCGACAAACCCAAGGAAAAAAGAAGACTAAGCCAAAAAGCTAATGAGGAGGTTATCGCATGGAGCGCAGGATTGCTAAGGAAGTGAAGATCGGATCGGTACGGATTGGCGGGAATAATCCTGTTGTGATTCAGTCGATGACCAATACGGATACACGGGATGTTCAGGCGACACTAGCCCAGATCCGGCAGTTGGCTGAAATCGGCTGCGAAGTTATTCGCGTGGCGGTATTGAATGAGCAGGCAGCTGTGGCTTTGGAAGAAATCTGCGGAATGAGTCCGATTCCGGTCGTTGCGGATATTCATTTCGATTATCACTTGGCTCTCAAAGCGGTTGAAGGCGGCGTGCACGGTTTAAGGATCAATCCCGGTAATATTGGCGAGAAGTGGAAGGTTCAGGAGGTTGTCCGGGCGGTTCAGGAAAGAAAGATCCCGATTCGGATCGGCGTGAATACAGGGTCGCTGGAAAAGGACATCCTGGAGAAATACAGGGGCGTGTCGGCGGAGGGTATGGTTGAGAGCGCATTAAGCCATGTCCGGATTCTTGAAGATCTGGGCTATGATCAAATCAAAATATCGCTGAAGGCATCCAAAGTACCGCTAATGGTCGACGCCTATCGCCAAATCGCGGGGATGGTCGATTATCCGCTGCATATTGGGGTAACAGAGGCAGGAACCGTAAAATCGGGAGTGGTTAAGTCGGCGGTGGGTATCGGGACACTTTTGGCTGAAGGAATCGGCGATACGATCAGAGTATCCCTCACAGGTAACCCGATTGCGGAAATCCCGGTAGCTACAAATATTTTGCGTGTGTTGAATTTAAAAGAGGGCGGCTTTGAGTTAATCAGTTGTCCGACCTGCGGTCGGACCCAAATTGAATTAGCCCAACTGGCTGATGACGTGGAACAACAGCTGGAGGCCTTGCCTTCACCGGAAAAACGCATTACCGTAGCCGTAATGGGCTGTGTCGTTAATGGACCGGGTGAAGCACGGGAAGCAGACTTTGGTATCGCCGGTGGCAAAGGAAGAGGCATGCTCTTTCAAAAAGGAGAAGTCGTCGCCCATCTACCGGAGGAAGAGCTTGTTCCCGCCCTGATGCAACGGATCAAGCAGCATATTCAATGTCGGTAATAGCCAGCAAATGTTTAAAATGCAAAACGGATTTGTCTTCAGTAAAACAAAAGACGCAACACGAGTATGTGATAGAATAGAGTGGATTATATCGTACGACTGAACTCCATGATTGAAACGTCATGGGGTTCAGTTTTTCTATTTATTTAGGTTATATTACTAGACAAACTTGCATAAAAATTTTAAGAGAAAAGTGGACAAGGAGAAATGATATGGACTTAAGTTATACTTTACCGGCAGTCATTGGCTTGGGAGCATTGCATTCATTGGAACCCGGACACGGAAAGGCGATTATATCGGCCTATTTAATATCTACCGAGGCGAAGGTGAAGGATGCCGTCATCATCGGATTGATTTCAGCGCTGGCTCATACCCTGTCAATTGCCCTTTTGGCCTTTTCGGTCACCACGGCAATCCAATTGCTGCTTCCGGAAAACCTAATCTATTGGATTCAATTATTTTCCGGAATCGGCGTTATTTATATCGGCTTAGATATAATTTTAAAACGGCTCATTCCCCAAAAAGAGACGAGTCGCTGCAACAATCACGTGCAATGCGATTGCCACGGAAGTTGCGGGCATGATCATAGCGAACCATTATCAAAAAAGGGGTCTTCTCATTCTAATTTATTTCTAATGGGTTTCTTTACTGGGTTGGTTCCATGTCCGAGTGCTTTAGCTCTTCTGCTGGCAGCAGTATCAGCCGGTAAAATTTCTTTAGGGTTAGGGTTAGTATGTGCCTTTTCAGTTGGCGGAGCCATAACAATGGTTGCCATAGGCCTATTCGTTGTGAAAGCAAGTAAAAAAATAACAATAAGTCCTGAAAGATTGAACGTTATAAACGGCATAGCCATTGCATCATCCTTTATAATACTATTTCTTGGTGCTGTGGTGATTCTGGAATCAGTCAATCATATATAAACCATAAAAATTGCAATCAGTATATATCGGCTACCAGACAGATCATTTAAGATTCCCCTTTGGTTTTGAGGGGATTTTTTATTTTTTACTGCATTGCATTGAATGACATTGTCAAGACATACCTGCCAGCCGTAATATATCCCAGAAGATTAAAAGTTAGCTGAGGCTAACCAAATTATTTCAAACAATGTTAGCCTGGGGCAACAAATAAAGATTAACGATCGGAGGAGTTTCATATGAAGAATATACATAAAGATTAATCAATGTGTACCCCATCTGAATCATTGAAAATAACATCATAGGGAGCGAATAATTATGGATTAAAATGGTGTCCCAAATAAGGTTATATTGTGCTTCTTGGTTGCTCAAACTGCAAGGTTATTTGGGTTGGTATAATCAAAAAATGTATCTCCCGGTGGACATCCGACACGTTAGCGGTATTTGCATAATTGAAATATGTCCATAATAATTATACAATAATTCTATAATTTCAATAAAAATCGCCGGCAGCTGTTTGGTCAATTGAACAGAACTACTGGCAATTTTCTTAGTGACCGGAAAGGTTGCTTTTTGGGAGGATGACAATGCATCAAATAGAAAAAAAAGTACTCCATGTAACGGAAAGCATATGTCCCGTCTGCCTGAATAAGATACCTGCAAAGCATGTTTCAAGCAACAGGGATATCTATATGCATAAAACGTGTCCCCAGCATGGTGATTTTTCAACAATTATTTGGCGGGGCTGTGAAAAGCTTAATTTTCAGTCCTGGAAAAAAGAAAAATTGCATTCCAATCCTCAGGTGTGTATGACGGAGGCAAAGGACGGGTGCCCTTTTGATTGTGGCTTGTGTGCCAAACATCTGCAGCAAACCTGTTGTGTTGTGCTGGAAGTAACCGAGCGCTGTAATCTTAACTGCACTTATTGTTATGCAGAAAGCAATAAAGCAAGTGCCGACCCTTCCTGGGAAAAGATTAAGGAGTGGCTGGAATTCCTGGCCAATCGAGGCAAACCGTTTATCCATATTTCCGGAGGAGAACCTACGGTACGCAGTGATTTGCCGGAGATTATCCGACTGGCCAATCACTTGGGTTTTCCTTATATTCAACTGAATACCAACGGGCTCCGTCTGGCACAAGAACCTCAATACGCAAGAAAACTTAAGGAGGCTGGCTTGTCTTCTGTCTTCATGCAGTTTGACGGGACACGGGATGAAATATATCAACAACTCAGAGGACGCAGCTTGTTAGCCGAAAAAGAAAAGGCAATTCAGGTCTGTGATGAGAATCAACTGGGTGTTGTGCTTGTACCAACAGTTGTACCGGGAGTTAATGCAGATAATATCGGCGAGATCGTTCACTATGGTTTGGCAAGAATCCCGGCGGTTAGAGGGATTCATTTTCAGCCAGTGAGCTATTTTGGCAGATATTCGGACAAGCCATCGGATGAGCAGCGCATAACACTGCCAGAGGTGATACGGGGTATTGAAGAGCAAACCAAGGGTGTTTTCAAGGTTGAGAATTTTAACCCCTCGGGATGTGATCACGCTCGCTGTGGTTTTTATGGAGATTTTGTCATGTACCCTGACGGCAGTGTTAAGTCGTTAACCCGGAGAAAAGAGCAATCATGCTGCAGTAAGCCAACGGAAGCGACAGCGGTTCAGAAAAATAGAAATTTTGTAGAACAACGTTGGGAAAGAGTGTATGTCGAAGATGACCAGGATCAAATTTTAAAAAAATCGGGATTGGACAGCATGGACTATTTCCTTTCCAGAGTCCGTTCCCATAGCTTTACCATTACCGGAATGGCTTTTCAGGATTGTTGGAATATTGACCTCGAAAGATTGCGGGAATGCAGTTTGCATGTATTTAGTCCGGAAGGAAAGATCGTGCCTTTTTGCGCCTATAATCTAACCAGTACGGAGGGAGAATCGTATTACCGAAAACCAGGGCAGCTGTCGAAGATAGATACGGCTAATCAAACTGCTAAGGATCAAGAAACGATAAAGCTGGAGACATCGTGTTGCCAAAGTGTGAAGCAAACGGAAGGCTGTTTGCTTTGTGGAAGCGATTTAATCTATTCAGAAAAAACCTCGGTGAAAGAAATCTGCTTAATTTGTGGGCAGGAATATGAATCAAAGATACGATGCGTAAACGGCCATTTCATATGTGACCGATGCCATAGTGCGGATATTCTTTATCTGCTTGAAAGCATTCTGACGGCTAGTACTGAGGACAACCCGCTCATACTTATCACGCGGATTTTTGATCTTCCCGGTTTGAATATGCATGGGCCGGAATATCATAGTATTGTACCGGCTGTCCTCGTGACTGCCTTCCAAAACTTGACGGGCATAAAAGATGGGGCAAAAATTAAGGAAAGCATCTTGCGCGGCAAATTTATTCAAGGGGGTGGCTGCGGCTATTATGGCGCTTGCGGTGCTTGTGTCGGAACTGGTATTGCAGTGGCAGTGATCGAGGATGTGACCCCTATGTCCGGCGATAAACGCGGCTTGGCTAACGCCGTAACCGGATGGGCTTTGTCAGAAATAAGTCAATATGGTGGTCCGAGGTGTTGCAAACGAGAAGCTGTAAGCGCCATAAGAACGTTTATGAAAAATACGAACTATTTTTCGGAGACACCTGAAGTGAAATATGTATGTCAGCAATACCAGTACAATAAAGACTGCATTCAAGAAAAATGCCCGTATTATCCAAATTAGAGTGCAGTGAAATAGTTATGGAATGATAGCAGGGTTATTCTGAAGAGCTCGCCGCAATGGCGGGCTCTTTCTATAAGAAATACACGCATATGATTGTTATCAACAGGGTAACCATAATTTTTTAATGAACATATACCCGATATTGACGGATGCACGAAAATAGTATAAACTGTGTTATGTTAGTTTATATTCGCTTGTGATTAATTATGTACTGATTATCTTATTGTTACAGTTTGATTATGTTTGGTATTGACCTGGTGAGTTATTATTATGCTGCGGTATCCATTCGTTAGTATAAGAGAAATATGAGTCAAAAGGAAGGAAGAGAAATGTTCAAGAAAGCTAAACACAAGGTTCTTACAGTAATTGTTGCAGTCCTGTCATTCAGTATTTTGCTTCTGGGCGGCTGCTCAAGCCCATCCACAGAGAGCAACCAAGCAACCCAGGGCAGCAGTACGACACAAACGCAAGCACAAACCAAAACACTATTTGCCTATGTTGGAGCTAATCTTAAGGGACCTGTGACTGAACTGGCAGCATCCTATGAGAAAGAAAAAGGAGTGAAGGTAGAACTCACCTTTAATAATTCCGGTGCTTTAGCAAGCCAAATCCAAACAAGCAAAAAAGGAGATATTTTTATTCCCGGTGGTACCACCTCTATTCAGCAAGGGAAAGACAACGGATATATCGATCAGGTTGTTGGGCCTCTTGCCTATCAGACCCCAGTAATAATTACACCAAAGGATAATCCGGCAAAAATAGCTACAGTTGATGATTTGGCTAATCCGGGTGTTAAACTGGTGATCCCGGATAAAGACGCAACAGCCATTGGCAAGTCAGCCTATAAAATATTTAACAAAATCGGAAAAACCGAAGCAATTGAAAAGAATATCATGGCCAGCTTGGAAAGTCCGGCTAAAGTATTGGCTGCAATAAAAATGGGTCAAGGCAATGTCGGGATTATCGAATACAGCAATACCGTAAAAGACAAAGAGGCGATCACTGTCATCGAAATCGATCCTAAGGTCAACGCTGTAGATCAGATCAATGCCGCCTCTCTGACCTATGCTGCAGATAAGGAACTAGCCAACGATTTCTTGCAGTATCTCCAAAATAACGGTTCGGCTGTTTTCGAAAAATATGGATTTAAAATCACCAAACCTTAATAAAATAAATAAGAGTCTGTTTCTAGGGTCTTTTTGGCTAACATTCATGGTGATGATGCTGTTCCTCTTATTGATCATTGTCAGCTTATTCACTTACAGTGACCCCGGAACACTGTTCGATGTATTGAAACAGTCCGAATTTCATTTTGCACTCATTTTTACTCTCTGGACATCCTTAGTGGCAACTTTTCTGGCCGTCGGAGTGGCCTTGCCTTGCGGCTATATCTTAGCGAGGTACAAACTGCCTGGGCAAGCCTTGTTTGATACCTTGGTCGATATACCGATCGTTTTGCCGCCGTTAGTCAGCGGAATTGCCTTGCTGATCTGCTTTGGCCCGCTGTTGGGAGACCATCTGGCCAAACTAGGTATCAGCGTTGTCTTTTCACCGCTGGGAGTTATCATGGCCCAATGGTTTGTGGCCGCCCCGTTTGCCATCAAAAGCTTCAAACAAGCCTTTATCAATGTGGACGTGCGGATGGAAAATGTAGCTCGGACATTGGGATACTCGCCGGGGAAAGTATTTTTCAAAGTGTCACTTCCACTGGCCAGAAGCGGCATTATCAGTGGTATTATGATGGCCTGGGCACGTTCTTTGGGAGAATTCGGGGCTACAGCAATGTTGGCAGGAATTACCCGGATGCGGACGGAGACGTTATCTGTAGCCGTATTTCTGAATATGTCCATTGGTGAAATGAAATTTGCGGTTTCTACAGCGATCATTATGTTGTTTATAGCTTTGGTTCTGCTGATTATTTTAAGAACACTGATGTCCGGAGAAGTTGAAGTATGAAAACATCCTTATTGCAGGTATCGGATCTCAACGTAAAAGCAGGAAAATTCGCTCTGCAGGACATTTCCTTTTCCTTAAGAAAGGGTGCTTACTTAATCGTTCTGGGACCGACCGGTTGTGGTAAGACCATGCTGTTGGAGACATTAGCCGGCCTGCGCAAACCGGCATCGGGTAGGATATTGCTGGAAGGAACCGAGATTACAGCTCATTCTCCGGAAACGCGGGGGTTTGGCTTTGCTTATCAGGATAGTCTGCTTTATTCCTTTTTGAATGTTAAAGAGAACATCCTATTTGGGGCTAAAGCCCAGAAAAAGCATAAAGACACCGCTTTAATTAAAAGAATGAATCGACTGGCGGAAGCCATGGGCATTACCCACCTGTTGCAGCGTTATCCCAGTCATTTAAGCGGTGGGGAGAAGCAAAGGGTATCTCTGGCCAGGGCAATATTAAGCCATCCGCCGCTCCTTTTATTGGACGAACCATTATCGGCGCTGGATCCTCAAACGCGTGATTCCATGCGGGCTATCATGCAAGAAATTCATCAGTCGGAAGGGATGGGGATCATCCATGTTACCCATGACTTTAATGAAGCATTACAGCTTGGCACGCAGATAATGGTCATCAATCAAGGGAAAGTCCTCCAGCAAGGAGAACCTCTGGCTGTATTTGATAAACCCAATTCTCTTTTTGTAGCCGCATTTCTGCAAAGTGAAAATATTATTAAAGGAAGAATTCAAAGCGATAACGGGGAATTTCGGTTCAGAGGGATGGATTCCAACTGGGACTTTGGGCCGATTGCTAAAGAGGCTTTGCCTTCCAATATCGTGAGCGAAGCCTATCTTATCCTTCATAGCGGGCATATTCAAGTTTCTGCTGGATCTATTGAAGAAAAACCGGCTGACAAACAGATCATCAGCTGGAAGGCCTTCGTTGAAAAAGTAAACGTCAACAGTAACCATGTAGACTTAACGTGCCAAGGAAAGGGCAAGTGGCACGTTACTTTATCCAGGAACGAATGGAAAAAAATGGTGTTGATGACTGGAGAAAATGTTGATTTATCCGTAGATATGAAATATATTCATCTTATTGCAGCTTCTTAACCAGGATGGCATAATCAGGATACTAAATAAACGTATGCTATGAGCAAATTTGATTGATTATAAAAGGAGGAAAACATGAAAGAGACCGGTGCTGCTTTTTTGGAAAAGCTTCAGAAAGACTTTCGGGAATTGGCAGAGAAGAATGAATTAGGTGACCAGGAGATAACGATAACCTGCAGTGTGTTGACCGCTCAGGAAGCAATCGGCGATCCAGGCAGGGAGGATTTCCCAATCCAAAAAGGCAAAGAAAAATTGATGCAGGCGTGTTTTGGTTCGTCTAAGGGTCAAGCGTTCACGGACATGCCCAATACATTTACAGGAAAAATGAAAGACATAACAACAATGCCTTTAAATACAAACTATGACCGGGCGGTCTTTATTTCGGGACTTAATGCAGCAATGCGGGAACTAAAAATGGCAGATCGCACCGTGCATTGTAAAGACGACGGCCCCAAACAATGCAGTTTGGAATTAGCGGAAATGATCGCTAAGGAATATGGCAACCCCAGAATTGCTTTGTTTGGACTGCAGCCGGCAATGGCAGATGCTTTATCTAACCATTTTCAATTGCGAATTTTTGATCTGGATGATGACAATATTGGGAAAGAAAAGTTTGGTACTATAATAGAAAACGGAATGTGTAATATAGAAGAGGTTGAAGAATGGGCGGACCTTTTTCTTGTTACGGGAAGTACTATCTGTAATGGCTCAATTGTAAGCTTTCTTCCCATTAAAAAGCCTGTTGTTTTTTTTGGTACGACCATTGCCGGTGCCGCTTCCCTGCTGGGGTTAAAACGGTTTTGCCCGCAGGCTCTTTAGGGGACAAATGGGACGTAGACTTTTGTCCCCTTCGTCCTCTTCGTCCCCTTCGCTCGTTTTTCCCCTATCCCCATATTTATCTGAGAAACACGATGGACGGCTTTTGGACGACTCCCTCATAATTCTTCTTTTTAAAATAATACTCAATCAAGCTGTATTTTGCCATATTCTTAAGGATATGGCATTATTTCTGTAGGATAGAATTGTTCGTGAAGGCGTAATTTAGTTAAGTTATGTTAAGTTAAAATCCTATTGTTCTTAAATCGACAAGGGGACAAAGGTCTACGTCCCCTCTGTCTCCCTGTCCCTCTGGCTCCCAATAAATTTTTGGGGGATTATGATGGATTACATCTTATTAGAGGTTGTTTAACCCCCTGAAAAAATGGTAATATTGACTATGGGTTTGGAATTAAACATGCGCTTGAAAGGATGAAAATAGATAATGAAAGTAAGTCAACTACTTAATCCCACCTTACGTGAAGTCCCGGCTGAGGCCGAAGTTGTCAGTCACCAGCTGATGCTGCGGGCCGGTTTTATTCGGAAAGCCGCTGCAGGAATATATACGTATCTGCCGCTGGGTTTACGAGTCCTTAAAAAAATCGAGCACATCGTGCGGGAAGAAATGGATGCTAAGGGCGGACAGGAAGTCATGATGCCAATTGTTCAGCCTGCTGAGCTCTGGAAAGAAAGCGGACGCTGGGATGTTTACGGACCGGAAATGTTTCGGCTGAAGGACCGGCATGACCGGGAATTTTGCCTGGGACCGACCCATGAAGAAGTCATCACCGATTTGGTAAGGTCAGAAGTGCGTTCTTATAAACAACTGCCGCTTTTGCTTTATCAGATTCAGAATAAATATCGTGACGAGCGCCGGCCGCGCTTTGGACTGATGCGCGGACGGGAATTTATTATGAAAGATCTTTACTCGTTTGACAGGGATCCTGAAAGCGCCAGAGAAAGCTATCGTCAGATGTATGAAGCATACGAGCGGGTCTTCACACGCTGCGGACTGACATTCCGGGCGGTGGAAGCGGATGCCGGAGCGATCGGCGGCACCGGCGGCACCCATGAGTTTATGGTTCTGGCCGAATCCGGCGAAGCAGCTGTTGTATTCTGCCCGGATTGTAATTATGCCGCTAATGTGGAGAAGGCCGAATGCGTGTCGCGTCCTGCCGGGGAAGATCCGGGTCTTGCCGGTCGTTCGGGAGACGTTCTCACACCGGATATCAAAACCATCGATCAGTTGGCGGATTTTCTCGGTATTCAAACATCGTCCACGATCAAAGCCCTGCTTTATAAAGGCGATGACCGGTACATGCTTCTTTTGGTCCGCGGTGATCGTGAAATTAACGAGATCAAAGTCAATAATGCCCTCGGGCCTTTTCTGAATCTCCGGATGGCGGATCCCGGTGAAGTACAGACCGTTCTGGGGTGTGAGCATGGTTTTATCGGTCCGGTCGGTCTTGCCTCCGATCTTTTTGTGGCTGCTGATTTGGAAGTCGCAGAAATGACCAATGCCGTGTGCGGCGCCAATAAGAAAGATTACCACCGGATGGGTGTGGCTTGTGGAAAGGATTTTATCCCTAATACGATCACCGATCTGCGGATGGTTATTGCCGGCGAACCCTGCCCGAAGTGCGGAGCTGCTTTGCAGGAAGCCCGCGGCATCGAAGTCGGACAAGTCTTTAATCTCGGAACAAAATACAGTAAAGCCTTAAAGGCCACCTATCTGGATGATGCCGGCAAAGAACAGATCATTTCCATGGGCTGTTACGGTATCGGCGTCAGCCGGACGATGGCGGCGGCCATTGAGCAGAACAACGATGAAAACGGCATTATATGGCCGATTCCGATCGCACCCTATCATTGCATTGTTGTTCCTGTCACTTTAAAGGATGAAAACGTTGTGGCCACAGCGAATACACTCTATGCGGAATTAAACAAAGCCGGAGTGGAAACGGTGATCGATGATCGCGATGAACGCCCCGGAGTTAAATTCAAGGATGCCGACCTGGTCGGATATCCGATCCGACTGACCATTGGGGCTAAGGCACTGGCTGAGGGGAAAGTCGAATTTTATACCCGCAGTACCCGGGAAGTTGAATTAGTGGAAGTCGACTGCGTGTGCGGCCGAGTTCAGCAAATTATCCGAGAAGCTTGTCAGGCCTAAAAGTGATTTTGGAGGAATACGGGTGTTGAATGCGGCTGTCAAATTAGATGAGACACCATTTTTTAAAGGACTATCGACGGCAGCGGAAACGGATATCGGTTCTGATGCAGATAATCACGATACGAATAATAAGGATATCAGCGCATTCCTGAATAGAATATGGCTGGAAAAGGTGGATGTTGTTCCTGAAGAAAGAAAGTGGATCCTCCGCCTTTCTTCGTCATGTCCGGTACCAGATCAGGTATTGCACAATTTAGCTGAATTATTGGAAGAACAGCTCGATCATGGCATCCAGGTCGACATACAGATCAAGCTGTCCCCGGATATCGGACTGGAACAATTATGCGAGGATTATTGGGAAGAAATAATTCGGGAGATTCACGACAAAGTACCGTCTCTGAAAGTATGGCTGAATGCGTCGATCCGTTACGAGGTCATCGAGAACAGACTGACCTTTTTCGTTGCGAATCAGATGGCCTTGGAATACTGCAGAATGAAACAGGAAAGCATCGAAGACTGTTTTAGTCAAAAATACGGCTTAGATACAAAAATTGCTTGGGAAATCGAAGATGAACCTTCAGAAGAAGCGACGTTCTTCGATTGTGAAAAGGAAGAGCAGCGTTACCTTGAGGAGATCTTTGCCCAGAAGCCCGCTGTAGAAAAGAAGGAAACTAAACAAAGCTGTATCTTGCTTGGCAAAGAGATCAAAGCAGCAACTCATCGCATCGCCGATATTATCGATGAAGAAAAACAAGTCATCGTGGAGGGTGAAATTTGCGAAGCAGAAATCCGTGTGCTGAAAAGCGGACGGCAGTTATTGTCATTCGGCATGACGGATAAGACCAACTCCATCAGCTGCAAACTGTTCTTTGACGAGGGTCAAACCCCGATGGAACTGAACGTCGGCGAGAATGTCCGGGTTCGTGGGCCGGTTCAATTTGACCGTTATACCACCGAGCTGACCCTGATGCCCAGAGACCTGATGCGGATTCCGAAAATAATCCGACCGGACGACGCGGAAGAAAAGCGGGTGGAACTGCACTTACATACGAAGCTTTCCGAGATGGACGGCGTCTCCACCGTTCAAAATATTATCAAAAGGGCCGGGGAATGGGGACATCCCGCCATAGCCATCACCGACCACGGCGTCGTTCAGGCGTTTCCGGATGCCGCAGAAGCAGGGAAAAAATACGGCGTCAAAGTGATTCTGGGCATGGAAGGCTATTTAGTCGATGACGAAGGGAAAAATGCCGGCGAAATTAACCGCAGCAAATCATGCCATATCGTCCTGCTTGCCAAAAATTATACCGGTTTAAAAAATCTCTACAAGCTGGTTACCTTGTCCCATATGGAATACTTTCATCGCCGTCCGCGTATCCCGCGTTCGTTACTGGTTAAGCACAGAGAAGGATTGATTCTGGGTACGGCGTGTGAATCCGGTGAATTGATGCGGGCCATTATTCAAAAACAAGATGCCTCAACACTGGAGAAAATTGCGTCTTTCTATGACTATCTGGAAATACAGCCCATCGGCAACAATTACTTTTTAATCAACAGCGGAGAAGCTAAAAATGAGGACGAGCTTAAGAATTTCAACCGGACCATCGTTGAATTAGGCCGGAAACTAGCGATTCCGGTTGCGGCGACCTGCGATGTCCATTTCCTGGACAGGGAAGACGAGGTATACCGACGGATACTTATGGCAGGCAAAGGCTTTGCGGATGCGGATAATCAGGCACCTCTTTATTTCAGGACAACCCGGGAGATGCTCGACGAATTTTCCTATCTTGACGAAGCGGATGCGTATCAGGCGGTTGTCACCGTTCCCCGGATGATTGCGGATCAAATCGAAGAACTGAAGCCATTTCCTGACGAACTCTATGAACCAAAAATTGAAGGGGCTCCGGAAAAAATTCGGGATATGTCCGTCGCCAAAGCGCATGAGCTCTATGGCGATCCGTTGCCGGAAATCGTCCAGAAGACATTAAAGAAAGAACTTGACTCGATCATCGGCAATGGGTTTTCGGTGCTTTACCTGATTGCCCATTTGCTGGTGAAACGATCGAACGAGGATGGTTATCTTGTCGGCTCCAGAGGTTCCGTCGGCTCGTCGTTGGTGGCGACGTTCACCGGGATCACGGAGGTTAATCCGCTGCCGCCCCACTACCGCTGTACGAATCCGGAGTGTCGGTATTCTGAATTTGTCACCGATGGAAGTGTCGGTTCGGGTGTTGATTTACCGGATAAGCTATGTCCAAAATGCGGCCAGGAACTGTTTAAAGACGGGCACGACATCCCGTTTGAAACCTTCCTTGGTTTCAAAGGTGACAAGGTTCCGGATATTGACTTGAATTTCTCCGGAGAATATCAGCCCCGGGCGATGAAATATACAGAAGAGATATTTGGCAAGGAAAACGTTTTCCGGGCCGGGACGATTGCGACGGTCGCTGAGAAAACGGCCTACGGTTTTGTCAAAAACTATCTCGAAGAGAGAAAGCAGAAATTTAATCAGACGGAATTGAACCGCCTGGTTAAAGGCTGCAGCGGGGTTAAAAGGACAACCGGGCAGCATCCGGGCGGGCTGATGGTCATACCGAAAGAATGCGACGTTTTTGATTTTACACCGCTGCAGCGGCCGGCTAACGACACTTCCTCAGACATTATCACAACGCATTTTGACTACCACTCGATTTCCGGGCGGTTAGTCAAACTCGACCTCCTGGGACATGACGACCCGACATCGATCAAAATGCTGGAGGATCTGACCGGTGTTGATGCCAAAAAGATTCGTCTGGATGACCGGCGGACCCTCTCGCTTTTCTCCAGTACCGACGCCTTAGGTGTTACCTCGGAGGAGATTGGCTCCAATACAGGCACGCTCGGTATCCCTGAATTCGGGACGAAGTTTGTCCGGCAGATGCTGGAAGATACCAAACCCTCAAGCTTTTCCCATTTGGTTCGAATATCCGGACTTTCTCACGGCACCAATGTGTGGGTAGGCAATGCGCAGGACCTGGTCCTGGAGGGGACGGCAGATATCTCCAATATTATTGCTTGTCGTGACGACATCATGATCTACCTGATTCAAAAGGATCTGGATCCGAGTCACGCCTTTAAGATCATGGAGCAGGTCCGGAAAGGCAAAGGCTTAAAGCCGGAGGATATTGAGGCCATGAAGGCCAAGCATGTTCCGGATTGGTACATCGACTCCTGTCAGAAAATCAGTTATATGTTCCCCAAAGCCCACGCTGCAGCCTATGTGACGATGGCGTATCGTATCGCTTGGTTCAAAATCAATTATCCGGAAGCCTTCTATGCCACATTTTACACGGTCAGAGCAGATGAATTTGATGCGGAACTGATTTGCGCCGGTGTGGAAAAATGCCGGGAAATGATCAAAGAAATCGCCGGTAAGGGGAATAGCGCCACCGCCAAAGATAAAAATCTGCAGACAATTTTGGAACTTGCTGTCGAAATGTACTGCCGTGGCATCAAACTTCGCAAAGTTGACCTTTGGGAATCGGATGCCGATCAGTTCCTGATCACACCGGATGGGCTGCTTCCGCCATTATCTTCACTGCAGGGGGTTGGCGATACCGCTGCCGGAGTACTGGCAAAAATCAGAGATCAAGGCGGAATCAAATCCATCGAGGATCTTCAAGCCAAGTCTCAGGGGAAAATCAGCAAAACCGTTATTGAAGCACTGCAAAAACACGGCTGTCTGGACGGGATCCCTGAGAAGAATCAATTAAGCTTATTTTAGCGCTATTTGACGATGTTT
The DNA here is from genome assembly GCF_024972775.1 of Dehalobacter sp. DCM. NCBI lineage: Bacteria > Bacillati > Bacillota > Clostridia > Eubacteriales > Desulfitobacteriaceae > Dehalobacter > Dehalobacter sp. DCM. The sequence continues at coordinate 1,480,790 of NZ_CP092282.1, forward strand.
TTCAGGTCAAGATATGATTCGGAATATTGCAGTCCGAAAAAGTATATGATATAGTAAATGCAGGAATATTATTCTAAGCAGGATTTTTGGTTTGGAGTGGGGATTACCCACTCTTTCATTTGGTATAGGACTCTGGTACTTAGTACCATGTTAACCCTAAATCTTATACATCCTGACGGCAGATTTTTTGTAATACTGCGTTGTCGTCAATCCCCATACGCTCGGTATGACTCAATCCTCCGCCTTGTCTTACAAAAAATCTGCTCGCCATTATATTATAATTTTAGAGTTAACAAGGTACTTGTCAACCTTAAAACCGTGGGGATAACCAAATGTCCCCAAGAAGAATTGATTCGGGTTGTCAATGGGATGAAACGGAAGGGGTAAAAGCTTATGAACGCTTCTATTCTGAATAAGGTAAGACAATTGGCCGAACCGTATGTTGCGGAACTGGGGCTGGAATTAGTCGATGTTGAGTATGTCAGGGAAGGTGCCTATTGGTATCTCCGTATTTATATCGATAAAGAGGGCGGCGTCGATATTGACGATTGTACTGAAGTCAGCCGTAAGATGAACGATGTTTTGGATAAAGCCAATCTGATATCCCAGGCTTATATGCTCGAAGTCTCTTCGCCGGGGATCGAAAGGCCCTTGAAGAAGCGGGAGGATTACGAAAAATATAAAGGAGAACTCGTCAGTATTTACCCGAAAGAACTCTATCAGGGTTATAACTGTTTTACCGGCAATCTGGTCGGACTGGTTGATGATCAGGTCGTACTTGAATATGAAGGACAGCAAATAGCAATACCCTTGGCCCAGATCGAGAGGGCACATTTATCTTTTGATTTTTAAATTTTACGCTAAGGAGGGATTTGCCAGATGAACATGGAGTTTATTGAAGCTATTCACGAACTAGAGAAAGAAAAAGGTATTTCTACGGAAATATTATTTGAAGCAATTGAAGCAGCACTTATTTCAGCATATAAAAAGAATTTTTCATCTTTACAGAATGTAAGGGTCCATATAGACCGTGTCAATGGCGAGATTAAAGTTTACGCCCGCAAAAATATCGTGGAAGAAGTAGAAGATGCCCGCACGCAAATCGCTTTAGAAGAAGCAAAGAAGCTCGATCCCAACTATGTATTAGACGATGTGGTCGAATTCGAAGTCACTCCCCGTGACTTTGGACGGATTGCTGCCCAGACGGCAAAACAAGTCGTTGTTCAAAGAATACGCGAAGCTGAACGGGGAATGATTTATGATGAATATATTAATCGTGAAGGCGATATCGTCACGGGGATCGTTCAGCGGTATGAACAACGCAATGTCATTGTGGACCTGGGCAAGGTTGAAGCGGTACTGCCGGCATCAGAGCAGAACCCCGGTGAATCCTATCAGCCGTTTGAAAGAATCAAGGCCTACGTCGTTGAGGTCAAGAAAACAACCAAAGGGCCGCAGATTCTGCTGTCACGTACGCATCCCGGTCTTATTAAACGCTTATTCGAATTGGAAGTCCCTGAGATTCATGACGGCATTGTCGAAATCAAAGCCGTCGCCAGGGAAGCCGGAGCGCGTTCAAAGATCGCCGTATACTCCAAGGATAAAAATGTCGACCCGGTCGGCGCCTGCGTCGGACCCAAAGGAAGCAGGGTTCAAAACATCGTCAATGAACTTAAAGGCGAAAAAATGGATATCATCAATTGGTCCCTCGATCCCATCGAGTTTGTATCCAATGCGCTTTCGCCGGCCAAAGTATTGGGCGTTTATCCGCGTTATGACGATAAGGTCACCTTGGTCGTTGTTCCGGATTATCAATTATCCTTGGCCATTGGCAAAGAGGGCCAGAATGCAAGGCTTGCAGCCAAGCTGACTGGTTGGAAAATCGATATCAAAAATGAAACTCAGGCTGTGGCCCAAAATCTTATTCCGCCTGAAGAATACCTGGATGAGACTGGGGAAGGCGAATATTACGAAGAATATGACGAATATGAGGATGGCGACTACACAGACGAATATCCTGAAGGTGAATATTCGGATTATGACGAAGAAGGCTATGACGAGTATGCTGAAGAAGGCTATGAGTCCGACGACTATAGCGAGCCTGCCGAAGGTTACACGGAATATGAAGAAGATTATGAAGAGGGCTACGAGGAATACGCAGAAGGTGAATACACTGAATATGATAATGATCAGTATGAACCCGTCGAAGAAAGTGAAGCGTACGGTGAGTTTGTGCCTGTAGATTATATCGAAGATGAAGAAACAGCGGCATTCCCTGTATCGGATACCCAAACAGACGACGGCGATGACGTCGGGACGAAACCGAAGAAAACGAAATCGTCCAAAAAGTAATAGGCATGACTATCATTGTTTAACAATTGAAAGGTGAGAACATGAAGGTAAGAAAGATCCCTATGCGCATGTGTCTTGGCTGTCAGGAAATGAAACCGAAAAAAGAATTGTTGCGGATCGTAAAAACACCCGAAGGCCATTTGGAATTTGATCCAACTTCCAAGAAAAACGGGCGTGGAGCTTACCTGTGTAATAATAAGGATTGTTTAACCAAAGCCATCAAAAATCATCGCTTTGAAAAAACATTTGAGGCAAAACCAACACCGGATATGCTGGCCGAAATCGAAAGGCAGATGAATACGTCATGACGCCGAAAACCCTTTCACTGTTGGGAATGGCTCGGAGGGCAGGAAAGATAACCTCCGGTGAATCGCAAGTAGAAGCTTATTTGAAAAAAGAAAAAGGTTTTTTACTTCTGATTGCAGCCGACTCTCCCGGAGCGGTAAGTAAATATCGGCGATGGGCCGAAGACAGCCATATCCCCGTACTCATCGATGGCACAAAACAGGAACTGGGTACGGCCATCGGTTTATCACCCAGGGCACTTATACTTGTTATGGATGAAGGATTTGCCCAAGCTATTATTAAATCAGGAACAGTTTCCTGAAGATATAAATATTTGAACTTTTTACTTTTTTAATATATGACAAGGAGTTGAACGGCTATATTTTTATTTTCGGTTTTTGGGGGTGACAATGTGTCCAATATTCGGGTTCATGAACTGGCAAAGGAATTAAATATTTCCAGTAAAGATCTTATAGAAAAACTGAATGTTATTGGTGTGCCTGTAAAAAATCATATGAGTGCCATTAGTATGGAAGAAGCTGAAAGTCTGAAAAAGACTTACAAAAAAAGTAGCGGGTCCCAGGATATGAAGGACAAGGAACCTGCCGCGCCGATCGCCGCAGCGGATCGGGATATCCAAGGCAATCGGCCGCCAGTTAAGGATAGCGGAACACAGGATGAAGGGCACATGCGGCGCAGACCCCCTGAAGATGGGCAACGTATGCAGGGGCAAAGGCCACCGGGGGAAAGACCGGCAGGTGACAGGCCGATGGGACAAAGACCTTCCGGGGACAGACCCCAGGGCGACAGGCCTATGAGTCAGCGCCCCATGGGAGACAGACCTTATGGCGACAGACCGCCCCATGGCCAAAGACCCCAGGGTGACAGACCGATGGGACAGCGTCCGCAAGGGGACAGACCCTATGGCGACAGACCCATGGGACAGAGACCGATGGGAGACAGACCATACAGTGACCGGCCCCAGGGGCAAAGACCTCAGGGTGACAGACCGATGGGGCAAAGACCGCAGGGCGACAGACCCTATGGTGACAGACCCATGGGACAAAGACCTCCCGGAGACAGACCCATGGGGCAGAGACCGATGGGAGACAGACCATACGGTGACCGGCCCCAGGGGCAAAGACCCCAGGGTGACAGACCGATGGGACAGCGTCCGCAAGGGGACAGACCCTATGGCGACAGACCCATGGGACAGAGACCGATGGGAGACAGACCATACGGTGACCGGCCCCAGGGTCAAAGACCTCCGGGGGACAGACCGATGGGCCAAAGACCACAAGGAGACAGACCCTACGGAGACAGACCCCAAGGCCAAAGACCCTATGGTGACCGACCTCAGGGTCAAAGACCTTATGGTGATAGACCGCAAGGGCAGCGCCCGTTCGGCGACAGACCCCAAGGCCAAAGACCGCCGATGGGCGGAGACAGACCGTTCACACCAAGACCCCAGGGTGATTTTCGTCCCTCACAGCGCCCAGCTGGTGATGATCGGAGACAGCAAGGCGGACGTCCGCCGTTTGGGGATACCAGCAGAAGACCTGGTCAAGGTCAGCGTCCCGGATCCGATAAAAAAGCCCCGCAAATGCAGCGGATCAAGATCGAAGGAAAATCGGTTGAGCTTACTGTTAGCGAACAGCCTGTCAAACGTCAAGCGCCGGATAAAAAGAAAGCGCATGAAAATAAACAATTTTTCGATAAGAAACGCAGTGACGAAAAAGATCTGACCACCATCTTGAGAAAGAATGACAGGACTCCGCTTAAAGCACCGAAAGAAGTCGTACCCAAGCATATTGTCATTCCGGAATCGTTGTCGGTTCAGGAACTGGCGATGAAGATGAGCCGAAAAGCCAGCGAAGTCATCAAAGAGTTGATGAAACTGGGTGTAATGGCGACCATCAACCAAGAAGTCGATTCGGATACAGCGACAATCGTTGCCACCGAAATGGGTATCACGGTGGAGGTTAGAGCGGAAAAATCAATGGCAGTGATTGATGAGATTGAAGATGCCGAAGCCGATCTCCGTTTCCGTCCTCCTGTCGTTACCGTCATGGGCCACGTCGACCATGGAAAAACCTCGCTCTTGGATGCCATCCGGTCAGCCAATGTCACGGCTTCTGAAGCCGGCGGCATTACGCAGCATATAGGAGCCTATCAGGTCGAAATCAAAGGACAAAAGATCACCTTCCTGGATACCCCCGGCCATGAAGCGTTTACCGCGATGCGGGCCAGAGGTGCACAGGTCACAGATATTGCTGTTTTAGTGGTCGCAGCGGATGATGGTGTCATGCCGCAAACCGTTGAAGCAATCAACCATGCCAAAGCAGCCAATGTTCCGATTATTGTTGCTATTAATAAAGTCGATAAAGAAAACGCCAATCCCGACCGGGTGAAACAGGAATTGACTGAATACGGGCTCGTTGTTGAAGAATGGGGCGGCGAAACAATCGCGGTTCCCGTATCCGCCAAAGCGCGGCTTAACATCGATAATCTATTGGAAATGATATTGCTTGTGGCCGAAATGAAAGATCTGAAGGCCAACCCTAACCGTCAGGCCACAGGAACAGTTATCGAAGCGAAGCTCGATAAAGGCAAAGGGCCTGTAGCCACAGTTCTCGTTTCCAAAGGTACCTTAAATATTGGCGATATTATCATAGCCGGGCATTCCTTTGGGCGCATCCGGGCAATGGTGGACGACAAAGGGCGCAGGGTCAAAAAGGCCGGGCCATCCCTGCCGGTAGAAGTGCAAGGATTGTCGGAAGTCCCGCCGGCCGGAGAGATTTTCAACGTTGTTAATGACGAGAAACTGGCCCGCAACATTACGGATGCGCGTGTCGATGAGCGTAAAGCTGAAGAAATCAAAGCAAAGTCAAGAATCAGCCTCGATGACCTCTTTGAAAAGATCAAAGAGGGCGAAGTTAAAGACCTGAACATCATCATCAAAGCCGATGTACAGGGTTCTGTCGAAGCAATCAAACAATCCCTGGCGAAACTGACGACTTCCGAAGTCAGAGTCAATATCATTCACGGTGGTGTCGGTGCGATCAGCGAATCCGACGTCATGCTGGCAGCCGCTTCCAACGCGATCATCATTGGCTTCAATGTCCGTCATGATTCCAATACAAAGTCAACGGCTGAACTTCAGGGTGTCGATATCCGTCTCTACCGCGTCATCTACGATGCCATTGACGATATCAAAGCCGCGATGGAGGGCATGTTGGATCCTGACTTTAAAGAAGTCATTCAGGGTAAAGCGGAAGTCCGACAGACTTTCAAAGTGCCCAAAGCCGGTATGATTGCCGGCAGCTATGTAACCGAAGGCAAGATCCACCGTGCCGATAAAATCCGGGTCATCCGAGACGGTATCGTCATTCATGAGGGTGAACTTGAATCCCTAAGACGTTTCAAGGATGATGCGAAAGAAGTAGCCGAAGGCTACGAATGCGGAATCGGTATCAAGAACTTCAATGACATCAAAGAAGGCGATATCGTGGAAGCCTTTATCATGGAGGAAGTAAAGAGAGAGCTCTAAACAGCATTGGAGGGATTCTAATGTCTAAGCACAGGGCTTTTCGCCTGGCTGAATCGATCAAAGCCGAGGTATCTAAAATTATTAGAGAAGATATCAAAGATCCCCGACTTGGTTTTGTCACCGTCACGGATGTGGACGTGGCCGACGATTTACGGCACGCTAAAATATACGTGAGTGTTATGGGGAAAGAAGATGAAGTAACGTCCAGCCTGGAAGTTCTGAATAAAGCAGCAGGCTATATTCGGAGTGAATTGGGGCGTACCATCAGTCTTCGCTATTTCCCTGAGATTACGTTTAAATATGATCAGTCCATCGAAAACGGCGCGCATATATCTAAACTGTTGCGTGAAGTTAACGCGAAAGGTGATTCGGCAGATGGCGAAAACAATGAGGAATAATATCCTCCACGAATTAACTGCAAAAATTAACGCTATCTCCGAAGCCGCTTTGTTTTCACATGAGTCTCCCGACGGAGACTGTCTGGGTTCCATGCTGGCCTTAGGTCTGGCTTTGGAAACCCTGGGTAAAAAAGTACAATTTTATAATACGGGATATTTGCCGGGAAACCTGAACTTTCTTCCGGGAGCCGACAGAATCAACGCTGTCATGACTCCGGAAGAATTTTCGGGTACCCTTATATTTTTAGACTGTGCTGAGGCCGAGAGAGCCTCCAGCGAACTCACAGAAGACGTATTGAAGGATAAGACGATCATCAATATCGACCATCATATATCCAATAACGGTTTTGGGACAATCAATTGGGTTGACGAAGCAGCTGCCACCGGCGAGTTGGTTTATGAGCTTATTAAGGAACTTGGCGTCCCCATTTCCGCTGATATCGCCGTCAATCTCTATACCGCGATCGTTACGGATACCGGCCGGTTCAGCTACAGCAACACAACGGTAAAAAGTTTTCAGATCACAGCCGAACTATACCAGACCGGTATTGATATCGTTAAAATCAATGAGATTCTTTTCGAAAAGAAAAGTCCTTCTTACATGAGGCTGCTTCAGAGCGCGCTGGCCAACTTAAAAGTGTTCCATAACGGCAGTGCGGCACTGATCGTACTCTCCATGAATGATTTTCAGCAGTCCGGTGCGGATGAAAGCATGAGTGACGGCTTAGTCAATTACGCCCGTAATATCGAAGGGGTGGAGGTTGCTGCCTTACTAAAAGAGGTTGCAGCGGATAAGGTTAAAGTCAGCTTTCGTTCCAGTTCCTGGCTCGATGTGAACGCAATTGCCGGCAGCTTCGGCGGCGGCGGTCATCAACGCGCTTCGGGATGTACGGTCAATGCGACGCTGCAGGAGACGGAGAGGTTAATTGAATCAGTACTGGGGGAGGCACTCACACGTGGACGGGATCATTAATGTCCTGAAGCCGATCGGAATGACGTCTACGGATGTCGTACGCTGGCTGACCAGGAAAACAAAAGAAAAGAAAGCCGGGCATATCGGGACATTGGATCCAGGGGCTGCCGGCATACTGCCTATTTGTCTGGGTAAAGCAACCCGATTGGCCGAATATCATACCGCACAGAATAAGAGCTATCGCGCAGAAATCACCTTGGGCATTTCCACCGATACCCAGGATGCCTTCGGTCAGGAAGTATCCCGCGTCATACCCCAGGTAACAAAAGAAGCATTTACAGCAACACTGGAAAAATTTCTTGGTGCCATTGAACAAGAACCGCCGATGTATTCAGCGGTCAGAAAAGACGGCAAACACCTTTATGAGTATGCCCGTCAGGGAATCGAATTTACCCGTGAGAAGAGACAGGTGACGATCCACAGTCTGAAATTGATTGAATGGTATGAAGACATTTTTCCAAGAGCCCTGTTCGATATCGATTGCTCCAAGGGAACATATATCCGGACACTATGCTTGGATATTGGCAACGAACTGGGCTGCGGTGCACATATGTCCTTTCTCCTGCGCTTAGATGCAGGGAAATTCACGCTGGATAACAGCTACACACTGGAAGAGATCGCGCGCTGCCTTGCGGCTGGTGATGAGCGATTTCTCCTGGCACCGGAATGGGGACTGCCGCTTCCGGCGGTTAAATTGCCGGCGCACCGGCTGGCTGCCTTTAAGAATGGACTATCCACCGACTATAGCCGGCAGGAAATCCCATTAACCACAGACAAGGCCACTGTCCAGGTATTCTGTGAAAATCGGTTTATTGGGATCGGGACTTGGGAAAACCATGTTCTCACGCCAAGTAAAGTCATGGTTTAAGGGGGTTAATCTCTTGAAAATATTCACCACTCTCCCTGAACACGCAGCGGAACCAACCGTATTGGCCCTCGGTAATTTTGACGGGGTGCATCTGGGTCATCAGCAGCTGCTGCGGCAGGGTTTGGCTAAAGCACGGGAACTGAATACCCATTTTTCTGTTCTGCTCTTTGACCCTCATCCGATGAAGGTGCTCTTCCCCGAAAGAAAGTTAGAACTTTTGACCGGAAAAGACGAACGGTTGCTCCTCTTTGAAAAGATGGGCGTCGATCAGGTATTTCTTTTGCCATTCACGATGGAATTTGCGAATACGACCCCCGAAGAATTTGTGGAGAAAATCCTGATGAAGATCGGAGCCGTCCATCTCGTTGTGGGATTTAACTATTCCTTTGGCAGCCATGGCAAAGGAACCCCAGCCGACCTGCAGAAATTCGGACAGGACTATCATTTTGGTGTCAGCATCGTCCAAGCCCAGAAATTTGAGAATAAAGTCATATCCTCCTCAGAGATCCGGCGTTATCTTCTGCATGGCGACATCGCTATGGCGAAAGAAATGATGGGGCGAGCGCCGACCCTTACCGGTATCGTCGGTCACGGCGATGGGCGGGGCAGAAATATCGGTTTCCCCACCGCCAATTTGGAAACAGATGCTGATCAGTTAATACCAAAAAATGGTGTATATGCTGTTACTTCAGTGATTGATGGCAAGCGGTACGGCGGCATGATGAATATCGGAGTCCGGCCGACATTTAAATCGGACGCGGATAAAACCATCGAAATATATTTTTTTGACTTTACCGGTGACCTGTACAACAAAAAACTGACGATCTATATCGAAGCTCGGTTGCGCTCGGAAAAGAAATTTTCCGGTGTCGAGGCGATTGTGGACCAGTTAAACAAAGACAAGGAACACGCCAAAAAAACTTTACAAAACATATAGAATAGGATAAAATATCCTAGTATCTTGTAACCCAAGAAATTATAAGATACCTGAAAAGGAACCGCTGACTGGGTTTAACGCGACTCCACCGTTTTACTTGGCAGCTGGCGCTTAAAATTTATGGAGGTGCATTTTAATATGCTTACACCGGAACAAAAGAAAGAAATTATTGCGAAATTCCAGCAACACGAAGGTGACACCGGTTCGCCGGAAGTCCAGATCGCCATCATGACAACACGGATCAACGAATTGACCGAACACTTCAAAACCCATAAGAAAGATCATCATTCCCGCCGCGGTCTTTTCAAATTGATCGGCCAGCGCCGTGGTATGCTGAATTACCTGAAGAAAACAGATTTTAACCGTTACCGTAAAGTTGTTACCGATCTTGGCTTGCGTCACTAAAACACGAATAAAGTAAGTCAATTTACAGGAGCGTGATAAGCGCTCCTTAAGTTTTATTCCGATATTTGTTTTTTTTCCTAAAGTGCAGGAAATAATAAATAATATGTCGAACATTTTCTGGATATAAAAAAAATGAAATAAAAGAAGAATTAAGGAGGTTTCCAAAGTGACTCAAGAAGTCTTGGAACGCTCGATGCAGGTTGGAGGCAGGAACCTGTCGTTTGAAACCGGTATTATAGGTCGTCAGGCCGGTGGTGCTATTTATGCCAGATATGGCGATACCGTTATATCTGCTTTTTCTACGACCAGTTCAAAACCGCGGGAAGGGATCGACTTTTTCCCTTTAACTGTTGATTTGGAAGAACGCTTTTACGCTGTAGGGAAAATCCCCGGCGGATTTATTAAACGCGAAGGACGGCCCAGTGAGAAAGCGACGCTGTCGTCACGGCTCATCGACCGCCCGATTCGCCCCTTGTTTCCGGAGGGCTATCGCAATGATGTCCAAATTTCAGCGATGGTCATGTCCGTGGATCAGGACTGTGCCCCCGACATTACGGCAATCAATGCGGTATCTGCCGCATTGACCATTTCCGATATACCTTTCTTGGGACCGATTGCCGCTGTCAGTGTCGGACTTGTCGACGGCGAATTTGTTGTCAATCCGTCGGTTGCCCAGGCTGAACAAAGCAAATTACAGCTGACGGTTGCCGGCACCAAAGATGCCATCATGATGGTGGAAGCCGGTGCGAAAGAAGTACCGGAAGACCAAATGCTTGAGGCCATCATGTTCGGGCATGAGGAAATCAAGAAAATCACCGCATTTATCGAAGAATTCCGTGAAGCAGCTCTGGCTGTCGGACTGGCTAAAACGAAGAGAGAAGTCACTCCGGTGGTCATACCGGCAGAAATATCGGAAAAGGTACTGGCCTGGGGTTATGATAAGATGGATCAGGCGATCCGCATCGAAGAAAAACTGGCGCGCCAGGATGCCGTTGAAAAAGTGAAAGCGGAAGCGCTGGAAGTTTTTGCTGAGGAATATCCGAATGATTTAAAAACTGTCACCAAAATACTGGATGACGCGATGCACCGGATCGTTCGCAGACTGATCACCCATGAACGCATCCGTCCGGATGGCCGGGCCACTGATGAGATCCGTCCCATAACCATCGAAGTCGGACGTTTGCCGCGGACACACGGCAGCGGATTATTCACCCGGGGACAGACTCAGGTACTTACAGTCGCCACGCTGGGAGCTTCCGGAGATGAGCAGATTATCGATGGTTTAGGGCTGGAAGATTCCAAACGGTACATGCATCATTACAATTTCCCGGCCTTCAGTGTCGGTGAAGTTCGTCCGAACAGAGGACCCGGCCGCCGTGAAATCGGTCATGGCGCTTTAGCTGAACGGGCTCTGCTGCCGATGATCCCACCGGAAAGCGAATTCCCCTATACCCTACGGCTGGTTAGCGAAGTTCTGGAATCCAACGGGTCCAGCTCCATGGCTTCCGTTTGCGGCAGCACCCTGGCGCTGATGGATGCCGGTGTACCGATCAAAGCACCGGTTGCTGGGATTGCCATGGGTCTGATCAAGGAAGATGATGAGTTCGCGATCCTGACGGATATCCAAGGTTTAGAGGATCACGACGGGGATATGGACTTTAAAGTTGCCGGTACCGCAGAAGGTATCACCGCGTTGCAGATGGATATAAAAATCAAAGGCGTGAATAAAGAGATTCTGGCTCAAGCGCTGGCCCAGGCCAAAGCCGGCAGGTTGTTCATCCTGGATAAGATGCTGCAGGTCATCCCGCAGTACAGACCGAATCTTTCGCCGTTCGCACCGCGGATTATCACTTTCGGAATTAATCCGGATAAGATCAGAGATGTTATCGGACCAGGCGGAAAAATCATTAAGAAAATCGTGGAAGAGACGAAAGTCAAAATCGATATTGAAGACGACGGACAAGTCTTTATTGCCGCTGTCGACGGTCCTGCCGGTGAGAAAGCCGCTGAAATCATCCGGGCGATAACACAGGATATTGAGGTTGGCCGGATTTATAAAGGCAAGGTTGTACGGATCATGGATTTTGGGGCCTTCGTTGAAGTTATCCCCGGCGTGCTTGGCCTTCCCGGCAAAGACGGGTTAGTCCATATTTCCCAATTGGATACCAATCGTGTGGCCAAAGTCGAAGATGTCGTCCGCCTCGGTGACGAAATCCTGGTGAAAGCTACCGGTATCGACAAGCAAGGAAGACTGAACCTGTCCCGCAAGGAAGCAATGAGCCAGGAGAAGGAACAATAAAAACAAAATATTTTTGCCAATAGTAGAAGCAAAACAGACAGCCTCGGTACAAAATTATCAATAAACGTACCGGGGCTGCTTTATTCTTTTTGCTCTGGAAAGCAAATTCGCCATCGATGGCGAATTTGAGATGATTCTTATGATTGGAACAGCAGTCTTCTGCAAGTATCCCGGTCTGCTATCCTCTTTATGCGCATAAGCATGTAGGGGAGGAATAGCGGATGGCGAAATGGAAGTTGACGAAAATCAAGTTTAAAATACTAACCCTGGGGGTTGTTTTTATCGGGCTGATGCTGATGGAAACCAGGGCCGTGCATGTCGGGCCGGCAGGTATCCCGTCGCCGGTCGAACAGATAAAAACAGAAGAAAAAGTAATTGCCCTTACCATCAACGTTGATTGGGGCGAAGAGTTTATTCCAGCCATATTAGATACCCTTGACGACTATCAGGCGAAAGCAACCTTTTTTGTTACCGGCAGATGGGCCCAGAAGAACCCGGAGATCCTGAAGACAATTGCAGCCAGAGGGCATTTGCTGGAGAATCACGGGTATTCACATCCGCATCCGGATAAAATCACTGTGGCTGAAAATAAAGAGGAAATCAGCAGGACAGAAACGATTATCTTTGACCTGACCGGTAAGAGAACCGTGTTCTATGCGCCGCCCTACGGTGAAAGAGGCACAAACGGGCTTCGGGCCGCCAGTGATTTAGGCTATGTCACTGTCCTTTGGACATTGGATACCATCGACTGGCGCTCGGACAGCACACCGGCACTGATCACGCAGAGAATACTTGATCCTAAAATACGCTACGGTGTTAAACCCGATCATAAAGGGGCAATCATCCTGATGCATCCCAAAGAAAATTCATCGAAAGCGCTTCCCGCCATCCTGAAAGGACTTCAGGATAACGGGTTCCGTTTTGTTACAATGGAAAAATTGGTTACTTATGAAAAAACAGCGGAGTAAATTTAGAAAAACATAAATACTTAATAACAAGCCTACTAACAGGATATACTACTCTGGAATGATCTGAAGGAGTGGTATTTTTGTTTAGGAAAATTCAATTAATCATACTCAGCTTGTTCGTCTATCTTCTCACGGCAAGCACTCCTCTCTATGCGCAAAATGCCATGGAATTGACGGTTGAAACGGCAAAGCAGTATGGCGGAAAATGGACGCTGCCGTCCGTAAGCGCCCACTCAGCCGTGCTCATCGATGCTGACACCGGTCAGGTCCTCTATGAGCGCGATGGCAAAAAGCAACGTCCTCCGGCCAGTACGACGAAAATCATGACAGCTATTCTGGCAATTGAACTCGCTGGTCTTGATGAAGTATCCACTGTCAGCGAAAGAGCCGGGGGAGTAGGCGAATCTACGATTTATCTCGATAAAGGGGATAAAATCAAAATCAGCGAACTATTGGAAGGTGCGCTTCTCAGTTCCGGTAATGATGCCTGTGTCGCCCTGGCCGAGCAAACCGCCGGCAGCCTGGATGAATTTATTTGCCTGATGAACCAAAAAGCCGTTTCAATCGGAGCGTATCAGACACACTTCGAAAATCCCAACGGGTTGCCTGACCCGGAACACCTTTCTACGGCCTATGATTTGGCGTTAATGGCGCGCTATGCGATGAATAATCCGGTGTTTTCGGACATCGTGGGCATGAAATACGCCACCATCCAATTTGAATATCCGCCTAAATCGCAACAGGCAAAGAACACCAATAAGCTTCTCTGGAACTATGTGTATGCCGACGGGGTAAAGACCGGAACCACCAATGCGGCCGGAAAGTGCCTCGTGGCTTCGGCCAGCAGGGATGACCGCCGCTTAATTTGTGCTGTCTTAAATGCCCCTGACCGCTTTGGAGACGCAGCACGGTTGCTGGAATGGGGATTTCAGACAACGACAACATTAGTCATAGGTAAGAAAGGTGCCTCAGCGGCATACTGCGAGCTGGCAGACCGGCGCATCCCGATGGTATTCAGCGAGGACGTCAGGATATGCTTAAATAAAGATCAGCTGGTTGATCTGAAAAGCTATGCCGAACCGAATCAGGATAGGGTGCTCCCGATAAAAGCGGGAGATCGCTTGGGGTACTATATTGTCAGCATCGGCGATCAACAACTCATAAAAACACCCCTGGTGGCTGCGGAAGATGTTAATCTCCCCAATGGGCTAACAGACCGGTTTAATATTATTGTTAACGATTTGCTGGATTTCTTTGCTAAGAAAGGATAAACTAGATACAATATCTATTGCCGGAGATTAAAATAGGATATCAGAATAAGCGATCAAAGATTGCGAATTTGACGGATAAATGCCGCTTGATGCACTAAAGGAGGAAAAGCATGTACCGTAAACATGTACTGCCTAATGGGGTAAGAATAATTACTGAAGAAATCGATTTTGTCCGATCTGCCGCCATTGGTATATGGGTGGGCACAGGTTCCCGTAAGGAAACGGAAGGATATGAAGGCATTTCTCATTTTATTGAGCACATGTTTTTCAAAGGCACCCAAAAGCGCACTGCCCGGCAGTTGGCCGAGTCGCTGGAAATTGTCGGCGGACAGATCAATGCCTTTACTACAAAAGAAATGACTTGTTTTTACGCCAAAGTTCTCGATGAAGATTTGCCGTTGGCTATTGATGTATTGAGCGATATGTTCTTCAATTCCCTGTTTGACACCCAGGAAATCGAAAAAGAAAAAAATGTTGTTATCGAAGAAATAAAAATGTACCAGGATACCCCGGATGAACTGATCCATGATTTATTTTCCCAGTATGCCTGGAATAACGACCCGCTGGGCAAACCCATCCTCGGCATCGAAGAGACCATCCGAGGATTAACACGGGAGAAGATCCTGCATTACATTGAAACGCAGTATACGCCAGACCAAATCGTCATTGCTGTTGCCGGGAAGATCAACCATGACGATATCGTTCGTCAGCTGTCCATGTTCGGGGATTTTAACAGGAAGAAAACGGATGGGATGGCAGAGAATCCACAAGGATCGACTTTCCGGAAAACAGTCGGCAAAGATACTGAGCAGATGCACCTGATCATCGGCGTACCGGGCTTAGGTCAGGATGACGAGGATATGTATCCCTTGCATATTATCAATAATATTTTGGGTGGCGGTTTAAGCTCCCGATTATTTCAGGAGATACGTGAACAGCGCGGGTTAGCCTATTCTGTCTATTCCTATCATTCCACCTACGTCGACACGGGGCTGTTTGCAGTCTATGCCGGAACCAGCCCGGAAAATACAGACCAAGTCATCAAATGCGTTTTGGACGAATTAAATACGCTGAAGAATGACGGCCTTACCGAAGAGGAATTAAAGAATGCCAAGGCTCAAATCAAGGGTAACCTTTATCTTGGCTTGGAATCCGTCAGCAGCCGGATGAGCCGTCTCGGGAAAACGGAACTGTGTTTCGGCGAATACAAGACACCGGAAGAAGCCGTAGAGAAGCTGGAAAAAGTGACGGTCGCCGATGTGAAGCGCGTCATGGAACGCCTGTGGCAGAAGGAAAAGGTCAGCATATTGACGTTGGGGCAAAAGGATTATCATTCTGACTTTGAGCAGATCATGAAAGAGGCATTTTAAGAAAACACTTATTCATATGAATGCGGTATGTAAAGCCCCGGCGGGCTTTGCATTCTTTTCGCCATGTTTGTGGAATTTTTTCATAAAGTATTATGATATTTTATTAAATCGGAATCGTGGCACGCAGACCTGATTTGAAGGTAAGAGTAGGGTATCCTAAAATGAAGCGAGCCGGTAAATATACTGATAAATGAGCAGGGAGAGATGCAGATGAACGATGTTCTAATCGGAGTAAGAATCAAGAAAACACAGCCTCAGGCGCAGATACCTGTTTATGCCACAGCCGGAGCCGCCGGGGCGGACATCTATGCCTGTCTGCAGGAGGATATGATTATTGCCCCCGGAGAACGGGTTGGTGTTCCTACGGGAATTGCGATTGAGCTGCCTGATGCGCAGGTGGTTGCCCTGGTGTTTGCCCGCAGCGGCTTAGCCAGTAAGCAAGGCTTAGCCTTAAGTAACGGCGTCGGTGTCATTGACTCCGATTTTCGCGGCGAAATCAAAGTGCTGATGATCAATTTGGGTAACGCGGCGGTCACAGTCCGCCACGGCGACCGTATCGCTCAAATAGCCTTTATGCCGGTGCGGCAGGCGGCCTTTATCGAGGCACAGGAACTTGCGGAGACCCAACGCGGCGAGGGCGGTTTCGGGTCGACGGGAAAATGACATCTTGCCATTTGATGATGAAGCGGCTGCAGAATACGGAAAAATTTGCGCATCATTACGCCGTCAAGGAACTCCGATTGGTGCTATGGATATGCTAATCGCGGCACATGCGAAGGCTAAAGGCCTTATTATTGTAACGAATAATGTCCTTGAATTCGAGCGCGTTGAAGGCCTCGGACTCGGAAATTGGGTTAGTGCATAAAAGCCTGTTTGACATAGCTTAGCGGATTAAGCGTAGTATCAAAAGAGGCAGTATCACAACTTAGTCCCTTATTAAACGTCAGCAAAAACTGGTGCCATTTTTTTGACTCTGGAAAGAGACGATATCCCAAATTCGTAATCAACTACGAATTTGGGATGTTTTTTTGGGAGTAGAGCAGCTAACCTAACCAGTTGCATGTTTAAATACTTGCAAAATAAAAGAAAACAAGATATACTGCCATTGTATAACTGCATAAACAAATATACGAATATACGAATATACAAATATAAAAATAGGAACGGAGGTAGTTAGATGAACACAATTGAAGATATCTTCAAAGCCTTAGCGGATGAAACCCGATTGCGGATTATTAACTTACTTTATGAAAAGGAGCTTTGCGTTTGTGATATTTATGAAGCCTTACACATAACGCAGACGAAAGCCTCAAGGCATCTGCAGTATTTAAAACATGCGGAACTCGTTGACGATAGAAAGCATGCGCAATGGATCTATTATTCATTAAGAAAGGATAAGTCACTTCCATTTATTGATAATCTAATCGTGAATAACTTGAGAAATTCCGAAAAATTTCTAAACGATTTGGAAAACCTAAAGGAATGGCTTAAACGAAAAACTATTGATTGTTAACAATATTGATGTATTAGGAGGTTGTTCGAGATGGAAAAGACAAGTAAAGCGAGTTTGTCATTTTTTGATAGATTCCTGACACTCTGGATATTTGTTGCCATGGGGGTTGGTGTTTTAGGTGGTTATCTATTCCCAAACCTGGCCGTGTCTTTGGGTAAGTTTAGTACGGGGACAATATCCTGGCCGATTGCGGTTGGGCTGATTGTGATGATGTATCCGCCCCTGGCAAAGATCAAGTATGAAGAGATTGGCAAAGTAGTCCAAAATAAAAAGGTTTTTAGCTTTTCCTTAATTCAGAACTGGATTATCGGTCCGCTTTTAATGTTTGTTCTGGCCATTATCTTTTTAAGGGATATGCCGGGCTTTGCTATTGGCTTGATCATTATTGGTTTAGCCCGCTGCATTGCCATGGTAATCGTTTGGAATACCTTAGCTAAAGGCGATAATGAATATTGCGCGGCCTTAGTGGCACTCAATTCCATTTTTCAGATACTCTTATACTCTGTTTATATCTATCTGTTTGTAACCCTCATTCCGAAGTGGTTAGGTTTATCCTGGGGCGGGCAAATCATAGCTGTATCGATATGGGATGTGGCGAAAAGTGTCCTGATTTACTTGGGGATCCCTTTTGCCGCCGGATTTATTACGCGGTACGGGTTGATCAGAACCAAAACGAGAGAATGGTATGAAAACGAATTCATTCCCAAAATTTCTCCGTTGGCTTTAATCGCCTTGCTTTATACAATCATCATCATGTTTATTACCAAAGGTCAGGAGATCGTGACAAACCCAATGGGGGTAATTCGAATTGCCATTCCCTTGTTGATTTATTTTGCAGTGATGTTCTTTTTTAGCTTCTTTATGTCTTACAAGGGTGGCTTCAAATATGAACAAACAGTAACCTTAGCTTTTACAGCGGCCAGCAATAACTTTGAACTGGCGATTGCTGTCGCCGTAGCTGTATTTGGTATTGCCTCCGATGTCGCGTTTACTGCAGTGATTGGTCCTCTGGTCGAAGTACCGGTGATGATCGCTCTGGTCAATTCCGCACTGGCCTTAAAACGCAGATACTATAATCAGCAGGGATTCCCCCGCAGCTCGAAGGGAGGCGCGTGAGTTATGACGGAAAAGCTGAAAGTAGCTTTTGTCTGTGTCCATAATTCCTGCCGTTCCCAGATGGCTGAGGCTATCGCTAAGATAATTGCTTCAAAGAGCTTTGAAGCGTATTCGGCAGGCACCGAAACGAAAGACAGTATTAATCCCGATGCGGTAGCCGTGATTAAGGAACTTTATGACGTGGACATCAATCAGTCGCAAAAACCAAAACTGATCTCGGACATCCCGCCGGTGGATATTGTTATTACCATGGGCTGCAATGTAAATTGTCCCTTCGTGCCCTGCACATACAGAGAAGACTGGGGACTTGAAGATCCAACCGGGAAAGACAAACAGGAATTTATCCGCACCGCTGGGATCATCGAGAGAAAAATAAAGGATCTTATAATCAGATTAGGTTTTTAACTTACCCAATATAGGAAGAGACACTAAATTATTGAAATAAAAGTAAATTTTTGATAAAGTTGGCATAGAGAAATTTTTAAGATTTCGGAGTGAATTGATGGCAACTTATTTAATAACCGGAGGCAGCGGCTTCTTTGGCAGCATTATGAAGCGGACTCTTTTAGAGCGCGGCGATTATTGTGTCAATATCGATTTACAGGCTGACCCGTACTTGCATGATCACTTGACGTCAATCCAGGGGGATATCCGCGATTCTGAACTCATGGAAAAAATATTTAAAAAACATCAATTTGATGCCATTTTTCATTTTGCTGCCCTGTTAGCCCATGTCAAAAAAGATAAAAAAAACCTGTGGTCAAACAATGTCGATGGCACCCGGTGTGTTTTAAAATGCGCAGAAAAATACCACGTAAAGAAGATTATCTTTACGTCAAGCAACTGTCTTTGGGCCCAGAATTTTGACTATCCCATAACAGAAGAGGAAAATCCGCATCCAATAGAGATTTACGGCAAATCAAAGTTGGAGGGAGAAAATATATTATTAACGGAAAGTACCGCGGTGAACTCTGTAATTTTTCGCTGCCCGACCATCATCGACGAAGGTCGTTTGGGGCTTTTGGCCATATTGTATGAATTTATCGATGAAGGCCGTAAGGTGTGGTTGGTCGGTGATGGCAGCAATCGATACCAGTTCATCTATGCGCAAGATTTGGTTAAGGCCTGTTTACTGGCTTTAGAGTACCCACAGAGTGACATATTCAATATCGGATCGGACAATGTGAAGACCTTCAACGAAACCTATACGTATGTCATAAAAAAATCCGGGTCCAAATCAAGACTGGCGCATTTTCCGAAAAAACTGGCGATATGGGGCATGAAAATGTGCTATGTATTAGGGATTTCTCCGTTGGGACCTTATCAATATCGTATGATATCTTCTTCCTTTATATTTGATACGAGTAAGATCAAGGAGAAACTTGGTTTCACCCCAACCTTGACCAATGAAGAAATGATGCTTAAATCCTATACGTATTATCATAAGAACCGTGACGAAATCAAACAGCGAAAAAATGCCTCTGCCCATAACGTAAGCGCTAAAATGGGAGTAATCAGGATTCTGAAATGGCTGTCATAATGAGAGAATATGTGCACAAACTGACGGCAAAAATTAAGCAAAAGGAAAAAGTAATTAGCGCAGCTGCTTTCCTAATGTTTATCGTCTTTGCTTTGATTACTGGTTTACATCATGAACCCTGGACTGATGAAGCGCAGTCCTGGCTGATCGCACGGGACACCAATTGGACCCAGTTATTCTCAGTAATGGCCTATGAAGGCAGTCCGGCGTTATGGCCCATCGTGCTTAAAATATTTATCTCTTTTGGCTTAGAGTACCAAAATCTTTTTATCGTTCCGCTCATTTTCTCGACACTCGGTGTATGGCTCCTGATCTATAAATCGGATTTCCCTTTGCTTATTCGTGTTTTTCTTCCCTTTACCTATTATATTTTCTATCAGTACACCATTGTTGCCCGCAGCTATAGCCTGATCCTGCCGTGTATTCAGCTGATTGTTTTATTCTATAAGGATCGATTAAGGAAGCCCTATATCTTCGGCATCTTACTGATCGTGCTGTCCGGTATCAGTGTCCATGCAATGATACTGTCTGGCATTCTGTTTTTATTCTATTGCTGGGATATACTCAAAATAATGAAAGCAAACGCCCCGAGCCGGCAGATTATTGCCAATAGTGCTGTGGTAGGTGTTATTGCCTTATCTTACTTATTAACGGTATCTTATTTAATTCCGCCAGCTGATTTATCCTTTGTTGCAGCGAAATTTGATTGGAATCTCCTCAATATCATTACCCGGTTTTGTGTATTGATTGGTGAAGCACTGATCTTTAATACCAGTACAATGTACAGCTTTATCGTGATGGGAGTCATCGCGGCGATATTTGCACTCGTTTATCAGGGAAATGGGAAGTTTTATATTATTTGCACGTCGATTTGTCTATTTCTTTCCTGTTTTTATTGTAACAAATGGCATATCGGCTTGATCTTTCTGAGCTTTCTTCTCGCACTGCAATTATTTTCCCCGACATTAAAGGCCAAGGATACCCGTATCCGATACGCCGTATACGTATTGATTGGGATTGTATTCTGCGTGCAAATCAGTTGGGGTATTCGAACGGCCACCTATGACTGCAGGAATAGTCACTCCGGAGCTTACGCCGCCGCGGAATTTATCAAAGAAAACAGGTACGATCAAACCCGGATTTATGGACTCGGCTACTGCAGCACGGCGATAGAGCCGTATTTTAACACGAATATTTATAAAAACCGCACAACGGCATATTATCTTTGGAGTCTGAATAACGGCGACTTAACAAACCAACAGATAGTAAATAATCTGCCGGATGTTGTCGTGTATTCTGAATTTGATAGCGATGACTATACGGATATTACTGCGATGTTTATCCGGTCGGGTTACCGTAGTTATTCTTTCACGGGGGCAACGTTTATCAAAGACAGCGTCTATGAGACACAGACATACACTGTTTTCGTGAGGGATAATAAAGATATAGAAAAGACAGACATAAAGACAGGTATGTATGTAGGAAAACCCTATGATATAGCTTCCTCGTTTATGCCGATTATAACATTAGAAAATAACAATAAATTCACGTTTGAATTAGGAATTGGAATGGCTATCGAAGGCAGTTATACACAAGATGAAAATAAAATTACTTTTAATGCTGCAGATGGCGAAAGATATGTTTTCGGTGTTAGTGAAGAGAAATTAATAATTGAACAAGAGATACCAAAACGTGTAAGACAGAATACCGTCTTTAAATATTCACCTTCATGTGATGAATTGCTTGGAAAAAACTAGATCCCAGTAAAAACCTAAAAATATTGAAGCAGAATTGAATGATTCAATAAAGACCGTCCATACTCGGATGGTCTTTGTGTTTTATTAACAAATGATTATCTGAAAGCTTTTTCGTATTAAATTGTAATAGAGTCCGTGATTTGAGGATTATAAATTCAATAATGAGATCTAAGCAGGATAAACAATACCTATATAGAATAATGGTATATAATGGATATTATTGCAATATAAGGTGAGTACTTTGTATAAAGCGGTTATCGTAGAAGACAATACAGTGTTTCGTCAGGATTTTGCAACGGTACTTTCCTCACAAGCCGGCATTCAAGTGGTAGGAACATATGCCTGTGGTGAAGATTTTTTGCAGCATATAAGAAGGCTGGATCCTGATATTGCCTTTTTAGACATCGGATTGCCGGGTATCTCCGGAATACAGGTGGCAGAAGCTATTCGCAAAGACTATCCGTATATGGAAATCCTGTTTATCACTGCGGATGATAATCATCTCGAAGATGCGATGCGCCTTTATGCCTCTGACTATATCACCAAACCCCTGAATGTTCCAAGATTAGAGCAGACCTTGAACAGAATCATTAAGAAGTCAGCCATGCCCGGTTTGATGGTTGAACTTAAAACCGAGGATACTAACGAAATTATTCGGCAGGAAGATATTCTATTTGTGGAAGCCATGGCGAAAAAGAGTATTGTCCATACCCGAAAAAGGTCATTGGTCTGTCTTCAACTGATACGGGAATTAGAGGCGTGTTTGGATAATGATCAGTTTTTAAGAAGCAATCGTTCTTATTTGATAAACCTCAAATGGATCGATGCGATCAGGCAAGAATCCAGAACGACTTATCGGATTACGTTTCAGGGAATTGAGGCGTGTGCTTATCTGCAGAGAAATCGCTATCCGGAATTCCGGAAACGTTTAAAACAGTTTTTTGGGGAGGAAAAGCAAAAGTAATGGTTTCCTATGTGTTCGAGTGGTTATTCTTTTCAGTGCCGGAAGCCATTGTGATTCTCTGCTTAGCCCTTAGCATCCTTGGCGAACGGACAACGATACTGAAATTGATAGGAATAGGGTCGGTACTCAGCCTATTAATCTATACGACGCGCATCATTACCGGAAGTTTTATCTTAAATATTTTCATATCGGGACTGATTGTCGTTCTACTTATAAAAACGGTTACCTCAACGCCATTTTCGGAAGCAGCAGCCAGCGGTTTACTGGCTATATCCTCATACTTATCAATAGAATTTGTCAATGTGAAGATCTGGCAAATGTTGTCCGGTGTTAATCCAGCCAAAATAGAGCAGGATTTATATTTAAAAATTGCCTGGTTCAGTTCTCAAATCATTGTCATTTTGATCCTGCAGTTTGTGATCGGACATTTTACCAGAGGAAAAAGAGAATTGAAATATGAAAATAAATATTTATAAAGCAGCTGTCATCATTTTCGTTACCCAAGCGTTGATCAATGTGATTCTTCAAAACAATAACTATATGAAGAGTTATGCCATCCTTCAACCGGTCTATGTTGAATGGCTGGAATTAATTCTTGGCTTAGTCATTGTTCTGCTCAACTTAGCCGGGGTCGTTATCATCAGAACATTATATCGTAAAGGGTTAGAAGAGGAGAAATTAAGATCTGCCGAATTAAAATATGCCGGCATCATTGAAAAAAACCAGATATACCGGCAGCATCATCATGACTTAAGGAACCATCTTACGGTTATCGATGGCTTTGTGCATTTAGGAAAGTACACGGAATTAAGAGAATATCTGGATTCCTATATTGATTCCATTGACGACGTCCTCTTGAAGGTCAATACGGGTGTGGACGAGGTGGACATACTTCTTTCTACTAAGATACAAGAGGCAAAGCAAAAGAATGTCGAAATCACATTGCAATTAAATACGAAAATAACTTGCAGCAAAAGAAATATCGTGAATCTGATCGCTATTATTGGCAATCTGCTTAACAACGCGATCGAGGCTGTACAGGAGTTAGACCCTGACTTAAAAAGGGTAGAAATTATCTTTAACGCTGATCCGTTAGAATACATTTTTGAATTTACTAATCCGCTATCGGCTAATGAAATGATACCGTACCGCAATTTGGGGGCAGAAGGTTTCAGTACAAAAGGTGAAGACAGAGGACAGGGGTTAACCATCGTCAGGAAACTAGCCGAACGCATGAAGGGGAGTATCGATATCGATACAGCCGGTCAGCAATTCAGAATCACGATAGCAATCCCAAAACATCACCTGGAGGCAGAATAGGCGTGTTAAGTCTGGAGGATATAGCCCATCATTTAACAGTGAATATGACCAGAGGCATGAATATGAATACAATTCAAACAGCGAAGATCGAATATGGCTTAGCGATACTGCTTGGCATTACAATTGAAACTGTTTTGACAGTGGGTGTATCCGCTTTGATAGGAACAGTAAGTTACACGCTGATTATGATGCTCGCTGCATTGATCGTTCGGTTTTTTACCGGAGGGGCCCATTGCTCCAGCTTTCGGCGGTGTGTAATATTTACGGTGTTTTCGTTTGTCGTTTTATCTATGTTGGCTAAATTGATGGCTTCAAACGTATCCTTCAATCAGGCGATTGAAATCGTTATTTTCCCTACCATTATCGGTATTGTTTTTCAGAGCGTTATGAAAACCGGTATCGGTGCAAAGTTGGTTTTAATGAGTGACAGACTGATGCAAAGAATGAAGATTTAGTCGGTCGATGCATTTTCATTCCTTAAAATGACACATTCATTCCTAAATCATCTCTTTGGTAAATTTTTACGATAAACTAAACTTAGTTTTCTAAAAAAAATTAAAAGGGGATGAATGGTATGATAAGTACAAAACGAATGGGGACGTCGATGATTCTTCGGATGTTGGCGTTTGTCGGGTCAGTAGGGGTAGAAAAATCAGATTGCTTGGGATGGTTCTATAAACCTAAAATGCCGAAAGATCTTATTCAGGATAAGGTAAACCAATAATTTATGCTATGCAGTTCTTTGGCTGCTAGAGTTTAAAACTATGTAACGTCCGTTAGCTTCCATGATGGAATTTTATTGCTACAAACAGATCCCAAACAAGGAATCCTCAGAATAGAATCGTATGAAAGGAAGAAATATTTATGAAAATAAAACAAAATAAGTATTTGCGTTCTATAATTTTATCAATTTCATTTATTATTCTTTTTGTTACACCCGTATATGCAATAACACCAACATTTACTTATTCATGCTCTAGAGGAGTAAATGTATATTATTATATAGAGAATGGATCAAGCAATCCTCTATATACTCCGATTAGAGATGCCGCATATAACTGGGAACATACAGGCTTTGGATATAATCCAATATATTTATATATTAAAAGTACAAATAGTGGAACCGCAATTGATTTTTATGCTAAGACTAGCGCCTATTGGGGTGAAGACGGAGATAATATAGGGGGACAAACTCGCCCAATGAATGCGTCGGGTTATGAAATAGACCCAAATTTAAGTAATTGGTTGTATTCAGAAATATATTTAAACAATACTGCACTATCAACTCTGTCTTCTTCATTAAGACAAGGGATATCGGCACATGAAATGGGACACGCATTTGGGTTAAAACATTATAATACTAATCCCACAGGTAGTATTATGTGTCAAACTTCCTATGGTAGAACAGTACAAACTGTACAACAAGAAGATAATGATGCAATAAATGCAAAATATTAAAAATACGAGGAGTAACTTTTATGAAAAAGAAAAACGTTATAATTCTTAGTAGTATAATTATTATACTATTGTTAAGTGGCATCACTATATTATCTAAGACAGGCAATAATTCCGTATTAGTATCTGTAAACAATAAAAACACAATTTATAAAAATACGAGTAGCTTAAATACAACTGCGGAAAATAAAGATGTAGTATTAGACTTAAGATCTGAATTAGACTATTTAATTAACACAACTGATAAAAATGTAAGAAATGAAAATTCGGATTTTATAATTATTGGGACAGTCCAATCAGTAGATGGAGGCATAAATTATAATCCTAAAAGAGAATTATATACAGAAATACAAACAATTGGAAATTTAAATGTTGAAAAAATTATAAAAGGGAATGTGGAGGATAATATTATTCCATTTATGAGACTTGGCGGAGTAATTAGTTTTAGTGAATATGAAAAAGGACTAACCGAAAGTCAAAAAGCAAAAGTAGAATTAACTAAAACGCTTACAAATGAAGAAAAAAAGACAAAGTATGTTTCTTCAAATATAATGAACAACATAAATATAGAACAAGGTAAAACATATTTAATGTATTTAAAATATGATCCTGATTATGGAAGATACGCCATTGTATTTTTACAGGATGGTTTGAGAGAAATTGATAAAAGCACAATGGCAAAATCAGAATCTAAAAAATTAAATAAAGACGAAATGTCAATGATAAAAGTAAAAAATAACGAAACTGAAAAATTTGAAACTATTAGTGAAGTACTCGGTGATTTATAAAAAGGGTGTATCCCGAACTCTGTGTAAAACTCCATAATCGATGTAAAATAAGGCAATTATTTTATGGGAGCAATAGCTTAATAAGCTATCGCTTCTTTTGTCTGCAATATTTAATATCCCCGCATTGATTTTGAGTTATAAATTCCAAGGTGACCTTGGTTCAAGATTAGAGCGTATAATATAAATGAAAAATAACACAAATTTTGAAGAGCTCATCAGAGAAGGGATAATAATTTTCGAAGACGTAATTAACAATGACAAAATTAACCTGGTACTATCTGAAAGGACACTCAGCGTTATCTGGTAGAGTACCGAGAACAGGGATTTACGGGACTCATGCCCAAAGGCAAAGGAAGACTGGAGTCCCAAGCGATTAAGCCGGAGCTTATGGAAGAGGCCATTCTTTTTCGGTGGGAAGTACTGAGCTGCAGTATTGCGGACTTGTAAAAATTGCTAAAGTAATCTTAGTCATATAATAATTATAAATAAGCTTTCGAGAAGGATGATGCTTTTTGTCTAAAAAACTGTTATGTTTAGTAATAATGTTGTATCTCATTCTTTTAATGTTTGGTCGTAGAAGCGAAAGCAATATTCCTCCGCTTCCTATATCAGCTAAGCAAACTGTTGAAGGCCAAATAATGATTCCTTTCCCATATGGGGATAAATTCCCGAGTGGTGATGAAAGATGGTTTCTTGATAGAGATACTTCAAATAAATTTGTATTGAGAGTGTCTTTTAGAAGTCAGGATATAGGCAAATTTCCTGTCAGGAATACTGGACTAAATACACTTAAGGGGGAAATAACTTTGGGTGGTATAGAATATTCTGTTGTGAGTATTTATTTAAATAATGATGAATTATCAGGGTATATGATTTTACATCAAAACGATAACTGAATCCGTGATGTTAGTGCTATCGCATAGCTGTTCAGAAACTGACGACGGTGATGTCCGTGGGAAAAAACGAGTGACAGGTACCATGATCAATATCAGCTTCACAAGGTACAAGTGGTGGAGAAATGACAGCAATAGATAAAAGAGAGTGTGTTTCTTCTACAGGAGGACCGGTCTTTATTTCAACCAAGGGACCTGTCCCTTTGATTGTCAGGTACGTATGGTATCAGGGTATCCAAGTGGATGGTATGGGGGACTAATAGGAGGTGGAGGCACTTCACAGTGGGAAAATGTTGAAGGTTTCTATAACTATGTTACAAGCAGCAAAACATATGGTCCTAAAGGTACAGGGTCAAACAATAATCAAGTATACTACAATCTTGCCCCTAGCGCGATAATATATGGAAACGTTATTCAGTTAAAAAACATAAACTTACACTCTGAGTATTATCATTCTGTGTATGTCACATACCCACAAAGCGGAGCAAATTATTATTACCAAGTTCTGGTTTCATATCACTCTAGTAACCATTACAATAGACCCCTTTGGGAAGTTATTCAAGCATTTGGAGAAAATAGTTGTTACATGAGAATGATTTCTTTCAGTACAGCTAATTTCGTTAGTTAGTTTGATTTGAATGATATGCCATCATTTTTAGAAATGATGGCATATCTCATAAATTATTATAGGATGAGTACTATGAAAAAATGGATATTATTGTTCTCCATCGTTGCATTAGCTATCATATCAGTCATTATTGCTAACACTCATTTTTCCAAGGCGATTAACAATTCCGATATTGCTCAGGGTAAGCAAACAGTAGAAAACTTCTTTATTGCCCTCAACAACGAGGATGAAGAAGGGGCGAAAGCCCTCTTGGCCAAACATAAACAAGGCATATTTGAAACATCGGATCAACCTCATAAGTGGAAACCTGAATTAATCGCCATCGAGTATGATAATAGCAGTTATCTTGAAATATCGTCAGAAACTTATAAAAGTGTCTATGGCCATGATCCCCATAAAGCAATGTGTCTGCGTGTTACCTTTTTTGATAATACGCAAACACAGAAAACGGTCAATTACTTTTACCTTACCAAGGAAACAAAAAATGATCAATGGGTCATCTTTGACTGGGGATATTAGAGATACACAACGAATACCCTGGCTTTTTTAAGAAGAAAGTCAGGACAAAGGCCAGGAGTATTTACTTCAAATGAGGTATACGTGCCACAGTTCCGGCGACAAGCGGAATGTGGGACACAGGAACATTGAGGATCATGCCCAGTGTAACCATTGCCGCAAGGTACTATCCGTACCATGCGGCATTTTTATAATAAATTTTACAAACGCATAATACTGGCTAAACATTTGTTATTTATAATCATAAATGAAGGAAGTATTAAGAAGATACGCAGAAGGGGAAACAGGAAGGATATGAAAATTGCTTACTTTACCGATACGTATCTGCCTCAAATCAATGGTGTAACCAATACATTAAGCAGACTGGCTGCTTATTTGGACCACAAGGGGATAGAAAACATTATTTTTGCGCCGGCTGGAAATAGTTATTGCTACCAGACCATGGTGGATACATCTTTCAGTATACGGTTCTTTTTATATCCAGAGTGCCGTGTGAGTATTCCGAACCTTTATCGAATCGGCAAACGACTGGCGCAGTTTGAGCCTGATCTGATTCATTGCTACACCCAGTTTAACATGGGTCTTGCCGGTTTGAACTACTGCCGTAATCATGGCATCCCCGCCGTCGCATCGTACACGACCAATTTTGATCAATACCTCGATTACTATAACCTTCCATTCATGAAAAAAATTATCTGGGATTACCACAAGTGGTTTCACAATCAGTGTCTGGTCAATTATGCGCCTTCCAGAGAAACCATAGACATTTTGCAGGATAAAGGCATCACCAATACAGCCTTATGGCGTCGCGGGGTAGACACGGAATTATATCATCCGTGTAAGCGAGATGATGAATTGCGCCGGAAGTGGAACGCTTCCGAGAAAATTGTCCTGCTATATGTGGGCAGAATTGCTGCAGAAAAAAATCTGCAGCTTTTAGCTAATAGTTACCGGGTACTGCAGGCCCAATTTGGGGATGGCATTCATCTTGTACTGACAGGAGACGGTCCGCTCCTACCCGCTTTACAGCAGGAGGGATTGACGAATGTTACATTTACCGGATATAAAACCGGCGAGGAACTGGCACAAATATACGCATCTGCGGATATTTTCGTTTTTCCCTCCACGACTGAAACCTTTGGCAATGTTGTTTTGGAAGCAATGGCTTCCGGGCTTCCGGTGGTCGGATTTGCGTCGGGAGGAGTCAAAGAGCTTATTTGTAACGGTGCTAATGGCGTTCTCTGCGGCAGCAGCACCGATCACGAAAAATTTGCACAGGCTAATGTAGACATAATTCGGCAATCAGACTTGCGCAGCTCGCTTGCCAACGGAGCCAGGCAATATGCGTTGACACAATCATGGTCCAGCATTTTTGCTTCATTGTTGGATTCCTATCAGAAAGTAGCGGAGGATGGTCATAGGTGGAAAAAGTCTGCCTGAATTATCAGTAAACAATGGCAATAAAAATACGGAGGGAATTCTATGAATATCTGTATTGTTGGCACCGGTTACGTAGGGCTGGTCACAGGTGTGTGTTTTTCCCATCTGGGACATAAGGTCATTTGTATTGA
The DNA here is from genome assembly GCF_024972775.1 of Dehalobacter sp. DCM. Lineage (NCBI taxonomy): Bacteria > Bacillati > Bacillota > Clostridia > Eubacteriales > Desulfitobacteriaceae > Dehalobacter > Dehalobacter sp. DCM. Next base: position 1,510,527 of record NZ_CP092282.1, read on the forward strand.
TAAGGATGAACAAAAAATAACTGTCTTAAAAGGTGGTAAAGCACCTATTTATGAACCAGGCATCGAAGAACTCATTAGGGAAAACGTGCAATCCGGCAGACTCTCTTTTGATACAGATTTAGAGACCGGGGTCCAGGCTTCGGAAGTCGTATTTATTGCGGTAGGCACCCCGGAAAAAACGGATCAAACAATCGATTTAACCTATGTTAAAGAAGCCGCTTCCGCCATAGGAAAAGCTCTGAACGGATACAAAATCATTGTAGTTAAGAGTACGGTGCCTGTGGGAATGACAAAACTGGTAAGAAAAATTATTGCAGATCAGAATGCGGCTTCCGAACCCTTTTCGGTTGCCTCGAATCCCGAGTTTTTGCGTGAGGGCACCGCAGTAGCGGACTTTTTAAATTTGGAGAGGGCAGTCATTGGAACTGATGATATTCAGGCAGCCGAAACACTTCACGCCTTATACCGTGACTTTGCGGGCAATATCGTTATGACGGATCCTGCAACGGCTGAAATGACAAAATATGCAGCGAACGCTTTCTTAGCAACGAAGGTAACCTTTATTAATCAAATTGCGAATATCTGCGAGAAAGTGGGTGCCGATGTTGACCAGGTGGCATTGGGAATGGGTATGGATAAACGGATTGGCTCTTCGTTCCTTCAAGCCGGCGTAGGCTATGGCGGTTCATGTTTTCCTAAAGATACCCGGGCATTGGCTAAGCTGGCTAGGGAAGTCGGGTATCCTTTTTCAATTCTCGATGAAGTGATTAAAGCCAATGAACTTCAACATCACCGGGTGATTGAAAAGCTTCAGGAAATCTTTGGAGATCTAGGGTCACGAACGATTGCTATTCTTGGAGCGACATTCAAACCAAATACGGATGACACCCGCAGTGCACCTTCACGGAAAGTCATTGAAACGTTATTGCAGCACGGGGCTTCGGTAAAAGTTTTTGACCCAATGGCTGAAGCCATTGTGAAGGATGATTTTTTTCGCGAACTACCGGTATCCAATGACTTTTATGCTACTTTGGGCGGATGTGACGCGGCAGTTATCCTTACAGAATGGGTGCAAATAAAGAAAATGAATCTAGCCAAAGTCAAGGATATTTTGCGCCATCCTGTTCTGGTTGACGGTAGAAATATTTTTTCATTACAGCAAATAAGGGGAGAGGGTCTCATTTACTGTTCTATTGGTCGGCCAAATATTTAAATACAATTAGATGTAACACAAACTTAACGCCTCGTTGTTATTGCTTTAATAATTGTACAGTATGATGAAATAGATTAAGAATTGAGCAGGAGGCCGAATGTGGATTACATCACACCGGTATTTAGCTAAAAAAATCTATCATTATATCCGGGATAAGTATGGCTTTGATTTAAGACTCGATTTGCTGCAGTATGGCAGCATCATACCCGACATTCAATGGCGGTATATGAAAAATAACCATTATTACGAGATAGGGTATGTCGACTGGCTGCAAGAGATTGGACAGCTTTTTAAAGATCACAGGTATAAGGACATCGGACAATTTAGCCAAAAATTAGGAATTATTCTTCATTATACAGCGGATTATCATACGTATGCTCATATTAATGAAGAATTAAAGAAAAACAAAAGAAAGCATCTTTTGTATGAGCTTAAGCTGCACCAGGCACTCCTGCAATATGACTACCGTGTGGACGAAAACCAGTATCGCTGCGGCAATGTCCATTCCCTAATGCAGAAGCTTGGGCATGAATATTCCTTAACGAAACCAAGTCTGGAAAACGATATACAATTTATCTATACAGCATCAATAGCCATAACCAATCTTATAGTAGAAGCTGTCCTTGTACCCGCTGTAAACGCTGTATAGCTATACAATATTCAATAGAATAATTAAATAATAAACGCAGATTACACAATGCAGTTCTATACTCTAAAGTGTAAAGGAAGGAGTCGGGTTAGATGCAATTTCAGGAAGAACTTAGGCGGTTATGCTATGAGGTGGAGCAATACATGGTAACGTACACTTATTTGTTTTGCCCTGATGCGGATAACAGATTTATCACCAAGAAAAATGAAATTCTAAGTATTCTAAGAATGCTATATGGCGAGAATTCCAGGGAATTTAAAGTGGTATATTCAACATCTTTACCTGTCACAGTTGTTAAGGTTTTAAAGCATGTTATTAAAAGAAGAGATGTTCATACACGGAACAACGTTTTGGCTAATGTGGGAGTGAAATAAAACGGTAGTAATGTGTCTGCGTATTACCTTTTTTGATAATACACAGACTAAGAAAACAAAAAGTGATCAATGGGTTATCTTTGACTGGGGATATTAGAGATACCCAACGAATACCCGGTTTTTTTTAAGAAGAAAGTCAGGACGAAGGCCAGGATACACAGAGCGAAGGAAATCATAAACGCCAGGGAGTAGCTGTTGGTAGCGTCAGCGATTCTGCCGGCCATTAACGGGCCGAAGACACCGCCGACTCCCCATGCGGTAAATACGAAGCCATAATTGACCCCGGCGTTTTTGGTGCCGAAGTAATCGTAGGTAGCTGATGGAAAAAGCGAAAGTAACGCGCCATATCCCAAACCGGCAGCCGCCGCGCCGATGGCAACCAACATGGCGGAATCATAGTGCGTGAATAACAGCATATTGATCGCCTGAAGCAGGAAAAACAAACGCATAGATCCGGCCCGGCCGATTTTGTCCGAAAGCCATCCGGCAGCCACGCGGCCTGAGGCATTAAATATGGCAAGAAGCGCAACCATGGCATAACCCCAGGTTATCCCCGCCTGAGTTTTGGCAATGGAAGACAGCTGACCGATGATCATCAGTCCGGCACTGGCCCCGGCTGCGTACATCAGCCACAGAAGATAAAATTCCTGCCGCTTGAGCATGTTCCGCCAAGGAATATTATTGGATGAGAGAGAATTTACAGGAACCAACCGCCGGACATTGTCCGGTTCCTTGCTGTCCGGCTGATCGCCAACCCGCGGTACGGCCAGGACTTGCGCAAGCAGGATAATAGTGACAAGAAACAGGATGCCTTCCAACCGGAAGGTGTTTTCTATGCCAAACCGTTTGAGCAGAAAGTTGGTTAGCGGCGCAATATACAGGGAGGCCAGACCAAAGCCGGCAACGACAATACCGGAAATGAAGCCCTTTTTGCCGGGTGGAAACCATTTGACGGCAGCGGGGGTTGCCGACGCGTAGCCCAGTCCAATCCCGATCCCGGCCAGCAGGCCAAAGGTGAGCATGAGCATACTCAGCGAATGGGTTAAACTGCTGAGGATGAGGCCCAAACCGGCGAAGATACCACCGGCAGAAGCGATGATGCGCGGACCAAACCGGTCCTGCAAGTATCCCCCCGGGACCATCATCAGGGCAAATACGGCACAGGCCAGCATATAGGGAACGGAGGCAGCCGTTTTTGTCCAGTGATACTGCTCGATCAGCGCAGCGGCGAAAACACTCCAGGTGTAAAGTACGCCAAGCGCCAGGTTAATGCCGGTTCCGGCCAGAGTGACTGACCAACCGCGTGCTGTTGTGTTCATAGTTATCCTTCCCTTCATGGCGCTTATGAGTGACCTTCTTTGGACAATCTAGTACACCATTCTTTAATTAGTTGCTCAAATTACTTCAGGGTAAGGTCGCCTGCACAATGCCGGCGTCAAGCGAAGCACGGATTGCGTAGCGCAACGGTCCATGGATGGACCTAAGTTAAAATTCGCCAAGGAGGGCAAAAGAATTTTAACTTCCTTAATGCAAATTCATGGAGGGCACAAGAGCCGAAAGTGGTATTGTGCAGGCGGCCCAGCCCCAAATATGAATATTGCTACTTATTTAACGAACAGTATACTAGCGCGTCGGGTATCATGCGCATTATGATTTATCATATCAATAAATTAAAAAAAGAAAGCGGAATGGACTGTAAAAGACTATATAACGGCTTAAACGGAGGAAAACAAGACTTAACCGGAAGAGTGCACGGTCTGACCGGAGGATCATATATCGAAAGCAAAAAAAAGAAATTCAGAAAAGTATGGGAAATCAAGAGGCATGTTTCAGATGCGACTCTCATAAAATCGTACAAGTGATAGGATGGGGGTAAAGATGCTGCGATGAAAATTGGTCTGTGTATTTTGCTTCTGGCAGCTATTGTCTTGTCGATACGGACTCGGTTTAAAATGAATCGCTGGCGGTCGTCGGAAAGCTCAGATCGTCTGGCCAAAGCCATAGCCCAGCTCGTTGGGACAGCGGGAGGACTCTATCTCTCGTTGGAACTTCTGCTGACTTTTCTTGGGATCCCGGAAAAGTATTGGGATCCGCCATCCTTCTATCTGTTTAAACCGCTGGCTGTTTTTTCGCTCCTTGTCGCTATCCTGCAGCCCTACGGCCAAAAGCTGATCCACTATTATCGAAATAGGAGAATGTAACATGCTGTTAAGCGAACTGTCCGGTAAAGAAATTGTTAACCTGCACGACGGTGCCAAGCTCGGTTTGATTGGCGATAGCGACATCAAAATCACTGCTGAGGGAAAAATTGAAGCAATCATCATCGCCTCACGTAGTGGCGGGGGCCGGTTCTTCAGTAAGAATACGGAAAGGGAAGGCAGCCTTGTGGTCATCCCCTGGAAGGCTATAAAAAAAGTTGGTACGGAGGTAATCATCGTCGACATCGATTATGCCCAGTTTAGTTAATGAAGATTACGGCTGTATTAGGCCATCCGTGGCTCTCAATTGACAGGCAGTTCCCGGTATAATACAATAAGAACAGTGTAACCCCGAAATGCTTATAGCGGCGGGGTTTTGCCTTATTGTATTCAGGAGGGGTAATTTTGAATAGAATTCGTGTATATGTCGCAGGGGCCTGTGGCAAGGTGGGTATGGAAACGGTCAGAACCATTCTTACCCAGAATGATATGGAGCTCGTCGGGGTCTCCGATATCCGAAATCAGGGTGAAGACATAGGAACCATCCTGGGCCAGGCTCCGGTCAACATCGGAATATCCGGCCCATTGGAAATAGAACGCTTAAAAGAACTCCGGACGGATATCCTCGTTGACTTTACGAATCCCCAGTCGGTCTTTTTAAACGCCAAGCTGGCGATCAAAGCCGACGTCGTGCCTGTGATCGGAGCCACCGGTCTTGATGAACAAGAAATCAGCGAGCTGGAAGAATTAGCGAAAGAAAACAGTGTCGGCGTGTTTATTGCGCCTAACTTTGCCCTTGGCGCGATTCTCATGATGAAATTTGCCATGGAAACGGCAAAATACTTTCCCAATGTGGACATCGTCGAATATCACCATGACCAGAAACTCGACGCGCCGTCCGGGACGGCACTCAAGACCGTCGAAATGATATCCAAAAACCGCAAACCGATGCTGCAGGGGCATCCCAATGAGTATGAGAAAATCCCCGGTGCCCGGGGTGGGGATATGGACGGGATTCATGTTCACTCCATAAGACTTCCCGGTCTCATCGCGCATCAGGAAGTGATCTTCGGCGGCTACGGACAAACATTGACGATCCGGCACGATGCGTTGACCCGTGAAACCTATATGCCGGGTGTCTTGCTCGCCATCCGTAAGGCTCGCAATCTCAAGGGCCTGCTCGTTGGGCTGGAGCATTTTCTGGACTAGTACAACGTTCTCTAAATAACATGACTGAGCTACGTTATTATCTGGGGTTGGTCTGCGTGCCACAGTCCGCTTTCGGCTCTTGTGCCCTCCATGAATTTACATTTCTGAAGTTAAAATTCTTTTGCCCTCCTTGGCGAATTTTAACTTAGGTCCATCCATGGACCGTTGCGCTCCGCAATCCGTGCTCCGCTTGTCGCTGGACTGTGGCACGCAGACCTGATTTGAGGTATAAATACAACCTGGCTGCCCGATTTGGCATATTAATCCGTCGTGCCGGAAGCAATGGTATAAGCACCGCCTTTATTGCCTGCTCATATAATGGATAGTAGTTATTGGACATTATCCAACGAGGAGGCATATATATGGATGCGGTACTTAAAGGTGTACGCCTGGCCATTATCGGCGGTGATGACAGAGAGATATACCTCATTCCGGAATTACAGAAGCTTGGAGCCGAAATCATCGGGCTTGGTCTAGAAAAATCGCCGCTGGGAAACAGCATCGCGCATGCCCGATCATTTCCGGATATAATCACCCAAGCGGATGTACTTATTTTACCCATGTTTGGGACCGATGAAAGGGGCCTTATTAAGGCGAAATATTCCAATTCACCCATCGTACTTAATAACGAAGCCCTGGAATCGATACCGCCGGGTATACCGTTATTTATTGGGTGGGCGCGTCCGGCTCTGATCAACGCCGCACAGAAGATGAAAATCGATTTGGTGGAAATGGGAAACCGCGATGAAATTGTCATCTTAAACTCCATTCCCTCCGCCGAAGGCGCCCTGCAAATGGCGATTGAAGCGACGAACATTACCATTCACAGCAGTCAAAGTTTTGTTCTGGGGTTAGGCCGCTGCGGTCTGACGCTGGTTAATCTTTTGAAGGGAATGTCCGCCAAGGTAACCGCAGTCGCCCGCAAGCCCAAAGACATTGCCCGTGCCCTGGAAATGGGCGTCAACGCTATTTCTTTTGTTGAATTGGAGCAGGAAATCAGCCGGGCCGAAATCATTTTCAATACCGTGCCGGCGCTTGTCCTGGATAGAAATATGCTTGATAATATTTCTCGGGACGCGGTGATCATTGATATCGCCTCTATTCCGGGAGGAACGGATTTTGAATACGCGCAATTGCTGGGCATCAAAGCACAGCTTGCACCGGGCCTGCCGGGTATCGTCGCCCCGAAAACAGCCGGCAAGATTCTGGCTAAAGTATATCCGCCGTTAATTCTTCAACATCTCGCATCCAATCCTCAGTCTTCAGCGGAAGGGGGTGCGATTCAATGATGTTGCACGGTTTAAAAATCGGATTTGCCCTAACCGGCTCCCATTGTACCCTGGCCAAGGTTCTGGAGGTAATGACAACCCTCGTTGACGCAGGGGCGGAAGTCACACCGATCATTTCTTATAGTGTGGATGGTGTCGACACGCGTTTTGGCACGGCCGACCACTGGAAAACACGCATGAAGGAGATCACCGGAAAAGATCCGCTCCGGACCATAACGGAAACAGAACCCATTGGGCCTAACAAGTTATTTGATTGTCTGGTTATCGCTCCCTGTACCGGAAACACACTGGCCAAAATAGCCAACGGCATTATCGATACGCCGGTCCTGATGGCAGCAAAAGCCCATTTACGGAATCATTTACCTCTGGTCGTCGCCGTTTCGACCAATGATGGCCTGGGTGTCAACGCCAAAAACATCGGCGCGTTGCTTTCAACCAAAAATATTTACCTGGTCCCTTTCGGTCAGGACGATCCGTTAAAAAAAGCGAACTCCCTTGTCGCTTGTATGGATAAAATCCCGGATACGATCCTCCAGGCATGTGAAGGAAAACAAATCCAGCCGGTATTGGTGGAATACCCATTTTAAGCATAATAAATTCATAATTTCCAATAAATATTATAAAATTGACTATTCTTATTATGGCCATTTGCGATTATAATATATGAAACTGTAGATTTTGGAGGGTCTTATGCCGAATATCGCAATAGTCGGTGCTACCGGTGCAGTAGGTCAGGAATTCCTGAAGATTCTAGCTGAACGTCAATTTCCTGTTGAAGAGCTTCGCTTGCTGGCAACCAAGCGGTCAAGCGGTTCCCTGATCAACTGGCAGGGAAGAGAGTATGAAGTACAGGAAACAACATATGATAGTTTTAAAGGCATAGATATCGCTTTATTTGCGGGCGGATCTGCCAGCACGGAATACGCGCCGGCCGCAGTACAGAGTGGTGCTGTTGTTATCGACAACAGCAGCGCGTACCGTCTGGACAGTAAGGTGCCCTTAGTCGTGCCGGAGGTCAATCCGGAGGACGTCACCTGGCATCAGGGGATCATCGCCAACCCGAACTGTTCCACCATTATTATGGCGGTGGCCTTGAAACCGTTGGAAGACCTGTCCCGGATCAAGCGGATTGTGGTCTCAACCTACCAGGCTGTTTCGGGTGCCGGCAAAGAAGGCATCGCCGAGCTGGAAGATCAGGTCCGGACGTGGTGTCAAGGGGAGACGATCACCCAATATAACACCTTCCCGTATCAAATCGCGTTTAATCTAATCCCTCGGATCGACGTCTTTCAAGATGGTGACTATACCAAAGAAGAATGGAAAATGGTCAAAGAGACTCAGAAAATATTTCACAGGGACGACCTGCGCGTTACCGCAACCTGCGTGCGTGTTCCGGTATTCCGTTCCCACTGTGAATCCATCAATATAGAGACAGAGAACAAACTGACTCTGGAACAGGTAAAGACAGCATTGGCCAAGGCGACAGGCGTTATCCTCAAGGATGATCCATCTCAGGATATTTATCCCATGCCAAAGGACAGTTCCGATCGGGATGAGGTCATCGTCGGGCGTATTCGTGAGGATTTTACCATTGAGAATGGGCTAAACCTGTGGATAGCCGGTGACCAAATTCGAAAAGGTGCGGCAACAAATGCCATACAAATAGCCGAACTGCTGTTATAATAAGATATACTAATGGATTGGGGAAGGAGTAATTACAGTGCGTATATTGGTTCAGAAATACGGCGGGACCTCTGTAGCCACGCCTGAAAGAAGAGCGCAAGTCGCAGCAAAGGTCATGGAAGCAATCAGCCAGGGCTATTCACCGGTCGTGGTTGTTTCAGCAATCGGACGCGCTGGTGATCCGTATGCTACAGATACATTGATGAAGCTGGTTTCCAGTATCTACTCGGAAGTGCCGAAGCGAGAGATGGACTTGTTGTTAAGCTGCGGTGAAGTCATTTCCGGATCCGTCATGGTCAGTACGCTGCAGGGACTCGGGATTGAGGCCGTCTTATTAACAGGCGGACAGGCTGGCATTATCACGAATAATACCTACGGGGATGCCCGAATCGTGCGGGTAGTACCGGAAAATATCATAAATCAGCTGCAAGAAGGAAAAGTGGTGGTAATCACCGGTTTTCAAGGTATAACCGAAGACGGACAGATCACGACCCTCGGCAGAGGTGGCAGTGATACGACGGCGTGCTCCATCGGGGTCGCCCTCGATGCCGAAGCCATCGATATTTATACCGATGTTGAAGGCATCATGACAGCAGATCCCCGGATTGTCGAAGATGCCAAGATCCTCGACGTGATCACGTATAACGATATCTGTAATCTTGCCCATCAGGGGTCCAAAGTCATCCACCCCCGTGCGGTGGAGATCGCCATGCAGAAAAATATTCCCTTACGCGTCAAATGCACATTTTCGGATGCGCCGGGAACCCTGGTCACCAATGTTCAGCCCGACTTAGCGGAGGGATCGGATATGATCGGAGATCGGATCATCACCGGGATCGCGCATACACCCAATGTCACGCAGATTAAAATCGATATCGCGAAGGAAGAAGATAAGCCCAAGACAGTCACCAAAATCTTCAAAGGGATGGCCTTGGCGGATATCAGCGTTGATTTTATCAGTGTTCAGCCTGAAACGGTGCTCTACACAGTCCGAGATGAAATCGGCAATAAAGCAATTAACATTCTGAAAAACATGGGCTTTGAACCAGTAGCCGCACCCAGCTGCGCCAAAATTGCCTTGGTTGGCGGCGGCATCGCCGATGTACCGGGTGTTATGGCCAACATGGCGGAAGCGTTAGCGGAAAGCGGCATCGAGATCCTGCAGTCGGCAGACTCTCATACAACCATATGGGTTCTGGTCAAAAAAGAGCATATGGCGCCTGCTGTCCAAGCCCTGCACCGGAAATTCCATCTCGGAGTCTGACGTCATGCTGGTACACCATCAACCCTAAATCAATATATTCTAAGGTTCACAAGGTACTAATCATTTCATCTAGCGGCATAAATTAAATATTAAGATCCAAAGAAATTGGAGAGTGAAAAGTAATGTTTGGTAGTGTCCTCACAGCGATGGTGACACCGTTTAATGAAAAGCTGGAAATCGATTATGCGGCGGCGGCTGCATTAGCCAAATATCTGGCCGGAAATGGTACAGACGGTATCGTCGTTGCTGGAACCACAGGGGAATCCCCTAATCTTAGTCCCGAAGAAAAGCTTCAGTTATTTTCTGTTGTTAAAGAAGCGGTGGGTGACTCATGCAAGGTGATTGCCGGTGTGGGTACATATTCAACCCATGAAAGTGTTGCCATAACGAAAAAGGTACCGGGCCATATTGACGGGATTATGGCTGTTGTTCCTTATTACAGCAAACCATCCCAGGAAGGCCTCTATGCCCATTTTAAAGCCATTGCAGAGGCTACAGAGCTTCCTATGATGCTCTATAACATCCCGGGAAGGACGGTGGTTAATCTCCAACCGTCAACCGCAGCGCGACTCGCTGAAATTCCGAATATCGTCAGCATCAAAGAAGCGGCAGGATCCATGGACCAAATGACCGAATTGAAAGGCATACTGCCTGCTTCCTTTGCTATCTACTCCGGTGATGATTCCTTGACCTTGCCCTTATTATCACTGGGAGGGGCGGGCGTTGTCAGCGTGGCTTCCCATCTCGTCGGCAGCAAAATACAGAAAATGGTCGCCGCCTTTAAAGCAGGCGATATAAGCAAAGCACTGGAATGGCAGCTGCTCTTGTATCCGATTTTCAAAGGCATGTTTATCGCGACAAACCCCGTACCCGTAAAGTATTTGCTGAACAAAGCCGGCGTTAACGTGGGCGGCTACCGGCTTCCCATTGTCGGTCCGACACCGTCGGAACAGGCTTTCTTAGATGAGCTTTTCACGAAGATCCTGGATCTTCCGGAGAGCGTTTAACCGCTGAAGCCACCTTGCCAAGCATAAGCATCAACAAAGTCAGCTGCAATAGCATTGTGGCTGCTTTTTGTGTCCGAAAACATGGGTAAATTATGCCGAAGTTTTTCTTTTTCTAGCGAAAAGGGAATAATAAAAAAGGATAATCTGCTGTCCGCTTGCATATCTTAAATGAAGGTAATATAATAAGAGCAATGGTGAAATGTACGGTTAACTGCATATTGGCATGGGGTTTAGAAGGTATTTTTACCTGACGTGATTTTTATATTCTCATAGATACTTCTGAGTATCGACGTGTTTCCTATTGTTTCTTATTGTTTTTTTTCAGTTGCGGCTTTTCGTGTTTTATTGAAGTATTATTTGGAATAAAGGGACATCAATTTATTTCGAAATTAATATGGTTCAATATATATAAAATAATTTAAATGGAGGTTTCAGCCTTTGCCAAAAGAACACAAATTACAGATCATACCGCTAGGTGGATTAGGGGAGATCGGAAAGAACATGACTCTGATCCGGTATGATAATCAGATGATTATGATCGATGCCGGTTTAGCTTTTCCGGAAGATGACATGCCGGGGATCGACATCGTCATTCCCGATTATTCCTATGTTATCGATAACCGGGATATCTTATTAGGTATCATGGTTACCCACGGTCACGAGGACCATATCGGAGCCCTGCCTTATCTTTTAAAAGATATTGACGCACCTGTTTATGCACCGACCCTGACGATCGGACTGATCGAGGCCAAATTGAAAGAGAGCAACGTGTCACGGTATAAGACAACCGTGGTCAATCCCGGTGAGAATATCCGGCTTGGCGTATTTCGCATCGATTTTATCCGGGTTAGCCACAGCATACCGGATGCGGTTGGCCTGGCGATCCATACCCCGTTGGGTGTGATCGTCCATACCGGGGATTTTAAATTGGATCACACCCCGGTCACCACCGAGATTCTCGATGTATTTAAATTCGCGGAGTTGGGCCAGAAAGGCGTCCTTTGCCTCATGTCCGACAGCACGAATGTGGAAAAGCCCGGTTTTACCCAGTCGGAAAGAGTTGTGGGCAAAATGTTTGACGAGGTTTTCTTCTCGGCGAAAGAGCGGATCATCCTGGCAAGCTTTGCATCTAATGTCCATCGGATTCAGCAGGTAATCACCGCGGCATTTAAAACGAACAGAAAAGTAGCCATTGTCGGCAGAAGTATGCAAAATTATGCATCCATCGCGGCGGAATTAGGCTATTTGATCATCCCGGAAGGAACGCTGGTCGATGTGGAGGAAGCCATTCAGCTTCCGACGAACCAAGTTTGTATCATTACTACGGGGAGCCAGGGAGAGCCTATGTCGGCCCTGACCCGGATGGCTTCCGGCGATCATAAAAAAGTGGAAATCGTACCGGGAGACACTGTTATTATTTCGGCTAGTCCGATTCCCGGAAATGAAAAATCCATATCGCGGACGATCGATCAGCTCTTTAAATTGGGGGCGAATGTGGTTTATGAGAAAGAGGCCGGTGTCCACGTATCCGGCCACGCCAGCCAGGAAGAACTCAAGCTGATGATCAATATGGTTCGCCCGGAATATTTTGTACCCGTACACGGCGAATACCGTATGCAGGTCAAACACGGGCTGTTAGCCGAGCAGCTTGGCATACCGCATAAAAATATCTTTATCGCCGAAAACGGCAGTATCATCGAATTTACGCGAAATGGCGCCACTGTCGCCGGCCGCGTCCCGTCGGGGAGGATCCTGGTGGATGGACTGGGTGTCGGCGATGTCGGGAATATTGTCTTAAGAGACAGAAAACAATTATCCCAGGACGGCATATTGATCGTCGTCATCGGTTTAAGCCGGGAGACTAATTCCATCGTTGCCGGCCCGGATATCGTCACCCGGGGCTTTGTCTACGTCAGGGAATCGGAAAGTATGCTGGAAGAAGCGAAAGACAAGATCAGAAAAACAACAGAACGCTGCTTGGAAACGGGAATTATTGAATGGGTCACTATGAAAAATCAAATTAAGGATGTTCTTGGCAAACATCTCTATGAAAAAACAAAGCGAAGACCCATGATTTTGCCCATTATTCAGGAGATAAAATAAATTGTATATGAAATAGTCAATATTTTTCTCAAAATCGGGTTGACAAGATTCGCGCATTTAGCTATACTATCAAATGTTCTCGCTCTTTTGGCCCGTTGGTCAAGCGGCCTAAGACACCGCCCTTTCACGGCGGTAACACGGGTTCGAATCCCGTACGGGTCACCAAATTCATTCGAAAACTGGGATCATTTCGATCTCAGCATCCGAAAGGGGCGATTAGCTCAGCTGGGAGAGCGCCTGCCTTACAAGCAGGATGTCGGCAGTTCGATCCTGTCATCGCCCACCAAACTCGAAGTGCGAGGCACGAAGCTCGAGGTTCGAAACAGAGGGAATCGCTGAAGCGATTCCGACAATGATCGAATATCGAACATCGAATCACGTACATCGAACACGGCCCCGTGGTGTAGTGGTTAACATGCCTGCCTGTCACGCAGGAGATCGTCGGTTCAAGTCCGATCGGGGTCGCCATACTCGCTATTCGAAGTTCGCAGTTCGAAGTTCGAAATGTAGAAGTAAGATTCTGCAGAGTAGATTCAAACACGCTGCTTTGAATGATAGATAGGTAACGCAGAGGCTTCTGAAGTTCGATCAACGAACCTAGCGCCTCGAACATCGATCTTGGGGTGTCGCCAAGCGGTAAGGCACCAGACTTTGACTCTGGCATTCGTTGGTTCGAGTCCAGCCACCCCAGCCAGCAATTTGGGCCATTAGCTCAGCTGGTAGAGCACCTGACTCTTAATCAGGGTGCCCAGGGTTCGAGTCCCTGATGGCCCACCATTAAGAATCCACATTTATATGAGCCATTAGCTCAGTCGGTAGAGCACCTGACTTTTAATCAGGGTGTCCCGCGTTCGAGTCGCGGATGGCTCACCAGCATGTTGTCTCATGCGGGTGTAACTCAGTGGTAGAGTGTCACCTTGCCAAGGTGAAAGTCGCGAGTTCGAATCTCGTCACCCGCTCCATAATATTCTCATCCATGCGCTCGTAGCTCAGCTGGATAGAGCGTCTGACTACGAATCAGAAGGTCGGGAGTTCGAATCTCTCCGAGCGCGCCATATTTAAAAAAGTTTTCGCCGTTATAGCTCAGTCGGTAGAGCGTATCCTTGGTAAGGATAAGGTCACCGGTTCAATCCCGGTTAACGGCTCCAGCAAGCGGGAGTGGCGGAATTGGCAGACGCGCACGTTTGAGGGGCGTGTGGTTAACACCGTGCGGGTTCAAGTCCCGCCTTCCGCACCAAAAAATTACTTGCATCAGAAGAAGGGTCTTGAACGGGAGGAAAAGAAAATGTGACCTGAGGGAGCATTTTCCCGACCTGGCGTGATAGCGAGCATATGAGTGCCGTAAGGCGCGAATAAGCGAGCGGAGCAAGTCCCGCCTTCCGCACCAAATGAATTCAAGTAATATCAATCAAAATCATCAGTTCTACGGAGAAGTACTCAAGTGGCTGAAGAGGACGGTTTGCTAAACCGTTAGAGTGGGTAACTGCTGCGAGGGTTCAAATCCCTCCTTCTCCGCCATTCAATCTTCAAATGATGGATTTGAACGGCCGTTAAGAAAATGCGACCTATGGAAGCATTTTTAGGCCCGGCGTGATAGCAGCGACAGCTGCGGAGCAAATCCCTCCTTCTCCGCCATCATTTATTTAATCACCATATTCCTCGATAGCTCAATGGTGGAGCAACCGGCTGTTAACCGGTAGGTTGCTGGTTCGAGTCCAGCTCGGGGAGCCATGGCAGGGTAGCCAAGTGGTCTAAGGCAAGCGGTTCATACCCGCTCATCCGAGGGTTCAAATCCCCCCCCTGCTACCATGCGGGTGTAACTCAATGGTAGAGTGCCAGCCTTCCAAGCTGGTTACGTGGGTTCGATTCCCATCACCCGCTCCATAGTAAAAAACAATCCAACGCAAAGCGTTGGATTTTTTTTTACGGAGCGGGTGATGGGAATCGAACGGGCGACAGGGAAATGCGACCTATGGGAGCATTTCCCCGCCCTGGCGTGATAGCGAGCTTATGAGCGCCAGAGGGCGCGAATAAGCGAGCGGAGCGATTCCCATCACCCGCGGTGTTGAGGTATGAACATAGTAAAATAGATAGTATAAGCGCCCTATGGAAGCGTTTTCCCGACCTGGCGTGATAGCGAGCTTATGAGCGCCAGAGGGCGCGAATAAGCGAGCGGAGCGATTCCCATCACCCGTGGTGTTGAGGTATGAACATAGTAAAATAGATAGTATAAGCGCCCTATGGGAGCATTTCCCCGCCCTGGCGTGATAGCGAGGAAATACCGCGGCAGACCACGGTATTTCCTCGCGGAGCGATTCCCATCACCCGCAAAGTAGAGGGCTAAGGATAGTAAAATAGAACGTATAGAAGGAAACCCTCAATCGTCATAATGACCTTTGCAGCCAATAATATAGATTGTGTCATTCTCGATTTTGTAGATAAGCCTGTCTTTTTCGGTTATTCGTCTGCTCCAGTAGCCAGTTAAATCATGTCTTAATGGTTCTGGTTTACCCAATCCCTCATAACCATTACGATCAATGTCCTTAAGAAGTTCATTAATCTTCTTCAATACTTTTTTATCCTCTATCAGCCACATTGTATAATCTTCCCATGCAAAATCCGAAAAAATCTTATTCATTTTTCCATGTCCTCTAGCTCTTGCATGGACTTAGTAACCGATGAATTCCGTTCAATTTGCTTACGGCTTTCAACGAGCCTGTCGTAATTCTTCTTATTACTCATGACAAATAGATTTTCCATTATATTGTTATATTCTTCCAGACTGATAAGGACAACATTCTTTTCGTCTTTTCTAGTAATAATGACAGTTTCATAATCATCGGTTACTTTATCGCAATAGTCTTTTAACTTATTACGAATTGTTGAGTAATTTACTGCTAACATAATAACACCTCACTTATTGCGCAGTATATTGTACAATTTATTGTACTCTGTTATTATATGTATGTCTATAGATTTTGATACAACAAATCCCTCAACCCTATCGGGCTGAAGGTGTAAAAATAAACTGCTAACACAAAAAGGAAAAATCAGACATGTCTAGAATAATACTACGGAAATATACCAAATAATTATGGATTTACGGAAGGTTACATGAAAAATAAACGACGCGTCCGCTTAGGCGATATGTTGATCCACTATGGAAAGATAACCACAGAACAATTGGAAGCCGCCCTTTTCATCCAGCGAAATAAAAACGAAAAGCTGGGCAAAATTCTTGTCGATATGGGCTGTATCGATGACAAAGATCTCTATATGATCCTCGGAAAACAATGGGGCATACCCTGGGTGGATCTTACCACACAGAATATTGACCCCGAGGCCGCTTCCCTGGTCCAGAAGAATTTTGCCCTGGCGAATAACCTGATTCCATTCAAAAAGAAATGGCGCTTTTTGCACGTAGCAATGTCTGATCCGATGAATCTGTTTACCTTAGACGATCTCGAAGAAATTACAAAATGCCGAATTTTGCCCTACTTTGCCTCTCCGGTCGAAATAACACACGCCATAGCCCAGCATTATCAAGAAGAAACCGTGCCGGGGTCAGCAGACGATTTGATTCAGGTGCTCAGTACCGTTATCCAACAAACTGTTCAGGAAAGAGCCAGTGATATTTGTGTTGAACCCAGTATTAATCGTTTAAACATCCGTTTTCAAACCGACGGTAAAACGGTGGAAGTCTCGATCTGCAAACACGGATAATATATTTGTAGAAATGATCAGGGTAATTGGAGAGGATAAAACAAAAATATCCTCTCTTTTTATTTTTGCCCAAAGAACAGAGACATCGAATATTTATTTAAGATAAGTCTATTGAACTTACGAAACTGCATTTTAATCCATCTTTTTCACGAGATGAAAAATAGACTATTTTGCGTAGATTTGTTGGCAAAAAACCTACCTTGATAGAATATTGGAAATATTCTATCAAGGTAGTATAATAGGTTAAACAAGTGTAAAAATATGTATTTGTGATAAATTGAATTAGCGAAAATCAAATTAATTAACCGAGGAGGATACATCATATGGGCAACTCATTATATCAAGAAGTTTTACGAAACATGCCTATTGGTTATTCGCTTTATAAAGTGATTACCGATTTAGATGACCGGCCTTGTGACTATAAGTTTATTGAGATGAATCGCGCATTTGAAGAAGCTACTGGTTTGCTCGAATCAAAAACAATTGGTAAAAAAGTTAAAGATGTTCTGCAATGGTTAAATGAAGAGATTGATTGGGTAAAAGCATACATAGACATTACGTGTAAAGGCATGAATTTAGAGTTTGAACGATATTGTCTAGATCAGGATAAGTGGTATAGAGTGAGTGCATTCTCACCAGAAAAGAACTATTTAGTTACGCTCGTGGCCGATATAACAATTGAAAAAAGGAAATACCTCGATTTAGCGGGTAGTAATAAAAACGGGATAGGTGCATATATTCGAGATATTTCAAAGCATAAAAAACAGGAGCAATATTTGAGAAAACAATTGGAAAGACAGAACATCTTAATCGATATATATATGAGAACATTTAATACTATGCAGGAACAATTTAATTTTGCTCTTCATGAGGCGCTCAAACTGACAGAGAGTGAATTTGGATATATTTTTTCATATGACGAGAATAGTGGCGAATTTGCTCTTTACTCTTGGGAAAATAGTATGATAACGGATCAAAATGTTATTAAAGGGCAAGCCCAATCCCATGTTAAAGAATCAGGTGTCTGGGATAAGGTTGTACAAAAAAGAAAACCTATTATTGTTAATGATTTTCAGAAGATCGATAACAGAAACAATTGGTTACCAAAAGGACATACGATGGTAGCCAATTTCATGTCGATTCCAATAATAATCGACAGTCATATTGTTGCAGTTATTGGAATGGGAAACAAAGAAAACGGATATGATGAATTTGATATTAAAGAAATCACAATTTTGATGCATAGTGTATGGCTAGCAGTCGAAAAAAGAACTGCTCAGGAGCGGGTCCTGATTGAGCGCGAAAAATATAATTCGATTTTGAATGAGTTGCCCGCTATGGTCTGTGAATTTTTACCAGACAGCACACTTACTTTTGCCAACAAAGCATATTATGATTATTTTGGTGGGGAATACGATACATTGATTAACAAAAAAATTCTTGATATTATACCGAAAGAAAAAAGTAACAAAGTAAAATTAAAATACATGGATCTAACACCGCAAGAAAATACAATTAAGTATATTTCTACGATTAAGTTCAATGGGAAAATTAGATCTTATGAATGGCAGGATGTTGGTATTTTTAACAAACAGGGCATACCGATATGTTATTATTCCATAGGGCTTGATATAACCGAAAGAGTAAAAGCGGAAGAAGAACAGAATAGAGTTCTTAAACAACTGGTTGCCATGTTTAACAGTCATGAAGCAGTAATGCTCCTTATCGAACCTTTTTCCGGAAATATTGTGGATGCTAATCCTGCAGCCACGACTTTTTATGGGTATACAAAAAAAGAATTGCTTAAGATGTGTATCAATGAAATAAATACCCTACCCAAGGAAGAATTAGCAAATTTGCGCTTAAAGGTATTAAATAAGGGTCAAAAATATTTTACTTTTCCACATCGGCTACGAAATGGAGAAATCAGAATTGTAGATGTTTATTCCTCACCAATTTCTTATAATGGCAAAAAGTTGTTATTTTCGATTATTTTTGACGTAAGCCAGAGAGAAGAAGCATATAAAGAAATAGCATATCTTAATTATCATGATAATCTTACAGATTTATACAATAGGAGATTTTTCGAGGAGGAATTCAAACGGTTAAATGTAAAGAGACGATTTCCGATAGCAGTCGTTATGGGAGATGTAAATGGCTTGAAACTGATCAACGACTCCTTTGGCTATTGTATAGGTGATAATCTACTTAAAGAAGCGGCAAAGATAATAAAAGGGGCTGTAAGGGCTGATGATATTGTTGCCAGAATTGGAGGAGACGAATTTGGCATTATACTGCCAAATGTCGATGAACTTGAAACCAGAGCATTAATTAAGCGAATAGAAGAACAAATAAACAAGAAAGATGAAGAAAGCATGACAGGAAAGCCCTACTTATCCATTTCCTTCGGCTATGCGGTTCAGGAAAGACCTGAAGACAGTTATGATAAGTTGGTGAAAGATGCTGAACGCTTCATGTATTCCAGGAAACATTATGATAGTAGAAGCCTAAAGAGTAATACAATCAATATTATTATGAATACGCTTTTTGAAAAAAGTCAACGGGAGAAAATACACTCGGATAGAGTGGGGGATATTTCCGCTTCTATTGCCAGGGCGTTGGGTTTAGATGAAGGGACTGTTAATAAAATAAAGGCAGCTGGCTGCCTACATGATATTGGTAAAATAGGTATTCCAGAGGACATATTAAATAAACAAGGCATACTCGATGAGAAGGAATGGGAAATAATGAAATCACACTCAGAGAGAAGCTGGAGAATATTAGAAAATACCTATGAGTTTTCAGAAATTTCAAATATAGTTCTTCATCACCATGAAAGATGGGACGGCGACGGTTACCCCAAAGGTATCAAAGGAGAAGAAATTCCGCTGGAAGCCAGAATAATAACAGTAGCCGATTCTTACGATGCGATGACAAAAGAAAGAAGTTATGGAAAAAACATTAGTAAGGATGAAGCTATTGAAGAACTTAAGCGGTGTTCGCAAAAGCATTTTGATCAACGCATTGTGGATGTCTTTATTAATCACGTTCTACAAGATTATGACTGAACCTGTTAAGCATCACTGTTCTACTATAAGTCCTATCGAGTTAAGTCAATATTATATTATTTCTAAATATTAAGAAAATTTCCATATATTACCTTGATTCAATTTTTAATCTATTATAAAATATGGTTAAAAATAGTAATAAACCAAACCTAAAAGGCCTTGATTAGTAATTAAAATAATTCCTTAGAGCGAGGTAGTAGATATGTCAGAAAATACAAGGAATTTGATTGATTCATTAAATAAAAGGCTCATTTATGAACAATTAATTAATAAGATTAGTAATATTGCAACAAAAAAAGGTAATTTCGATGATTGCCTAAATCAATGTCTTTGTATTATAGGAGAAACGTTATCTGTTAGTAGGGTTATTTTGTTTGAATATTTGAATGGTAAGTATAAAGCTAATATATGGGAATCAAATGTTTTTGGAGATCATGTTAATAGTATACAGTATACATATGCATATTATTTATCTTTATTTGAAAATAGAAGTGATTCGATAATTATTTCAAACACGGATAATATTCCTCATCAGGAGTTTAAAAAAGTAATACTTAACCAAAAAGTTAAATCCATATTAATTATTCCATTAATTTATAGTAATAAATCTAATGGTTATATTATTTTAGATGTTTTGAATACTTATCGCGAATGGTTAGAAATGGAAGTAAAATGTATCGAATCAATAGCAAAAATTCTTTGCCTATTTTTAAAAAATAATGAGCTAACAAATATCTTGATTCAGGATCATAAACAATACTGTGATATATATGACAGTATAAATGCAGGGGTTTATATTTCGGATATTGAAGACTACAAGATATTATACGCAAATAAATATCTTATTAATTTATGTGGCAAAGATCCAACTGGAATGGAATGTTATAAAGCATTACACAATAAAGATCATCCATGTTTTTTTTGTACAAATAACATTATTAGCAAATTTCCTGATAGACCCTGCATTTGGGAATTTAATAATACATATTTACATAAATATTTACAAATTACCAACAAAATAATCAAATGGAAGGCTGAAAAAAATGCTCGTTTTGAGTATATGATTGATATCTCATCGTTAAAAGAATTACAAAATGAACTATCAATAGAAAAGGATGAAATTAAGTCATCACAGGAAATGCTAAAAGAAGCAAATAAAAAATTACACAATTTATTAAGTTCAACAATTAAAGCGATAAGTGAACTTTTAGAGCAAAAGGACTCATATACTTCAGATCATCAGAAAAATGTTGCAAAACTTGCATGTGACATAGCAAGGAAAATGGAATTACCAGATGACCAAATCGAAGGAATTAAGATAGCTTCTTTATTACATGACATTGGAAAAATTGCTATACCATTAGATATTCTAAATAAGCCTCATAAATTATTAGAGAGTGAATATAGCCTAATCAAAGAACACGTTATTAATGGCTATAATATTGTTAAGGATATAAATTTTGATTGGCCAATTGCGGATATAGTTCTTCAACACCATGAAAGAATTAATGGATCTGGATATCCTAATGGTTTAAAAAAGAAAGAAATACTACTCGAAGCAAAAATACTGGCTGTTGCAGACACAATAGAAGCAATGTCTTCTCATAGACCTTATCGACCTAAACTTGGAGTATCTGAAGCAATAGAAGAGATAAAGAGAAACTCTAATATTCTATATGATGAAGAAGTAGTCAAAGCTTCTTTATCGCTGCTCGAAGAAGATTATTGGAAAGCTTTATTACCCAATTATGTAATTAGTAAATATGATTCTTTTAGAAAACATATAAATAAACTAAATATTGTTAGCTATGATACATAGGCCTTTCGCAAAGGCCTTTTTACGTATATCATTTGGAGAAGCTCAAGGAATTATGGAGGAGGCTAAGAGATGAGCACATTAATTCATCGCAGATGGTTTTGTATTATGATGGTGATTTTATTGCTCGGAGCCTTTAGTTTATTAATGGAAGGTTGTATAGGAAAAAAACCTATCCTTATTGGATTTTCCGCCCAACTAACCGGTAGACAATCTGAATTAGGCGTTCAAGAACGTAATGGTGTCCAATTAGCAGTTGAAACAATTAACGCTAAGGGCGGTGTTGCAGGACATAAGATCGATTTAATTGTCCGAGATGACTTCGGTATTCCTGAGAAAGCAAAAGAAGCCGATCAAGAATTGATAAAGGCTGGTGTCCTGGCAATTATTGGACATGCCACTACTGCGCAAACTGTGGCAGGCCTTGAAGTAACGAATCCCGCTAACGTGATAATGCTTAGCCCCACAGTTTCTTCTCCGAAATTAAGCGGCTTGGATGATTATTTCTTTCGGGTATACCCTTCATTCAAAAACAGTGCGCAAGCATTTGCTCAATATACTTGTCAGCGGGATGGCATAACAAAATTGGCTGTTATCTATGACCTTGATAACGCTGCTTATGCGAAGACATATAGTACAGCCTTTGTTGAGAAATATCAGGCAATAGGTGGGAAAATAACCAAGGAATTAAGTTTTTCTTCAACAGCCCAACCTGATTTTGCGCCATTGCTATTAAAATTACGTGAAAGCAAAGCAGATGGCCTGCTGATTATTGCTTCGGATATAGATACAGCACTCATTGCACAAAGAGCCCGTCTCATGGATTGGAAGGCCCCTTTGTATACTTCTGCTTGGGCACAGACCGAAACCCTAATAATTAATGGCGGGCAGGCCGTTGAAGGACTTAAACTCGAACAGTCCTACGCGATGAGTTCTCAATCGCCAGCATTGCTCGATTTTCAGTCGCGTTATCAAGCCAGATTTGGAAAGGCCCCGTCTTTTGGTGCAGTTTTTAGTTATGAAGCCGCCCTGGCCCTTGCAGCCGCCTTGGAAAAAACAGGTGGCAAAGCGAAGGGGTTACGGCAGGCGTTAACAGAAATTCGTAACTTCCAGGGACTGATGGATACCTTCTCTTTCGATCAGTATGGCGATGTTGCGCGTCCTTTTTATTTGAGTACTATCCGCGATGGCAAATTCATTATTCTTGAAAAGATGACATTAAACTGAGCTGGAGGTAAGTAATGACAAGCACAAAGAATGCTCCTTCCCTCCGTCAAGTATTGTTGCAGTTAGTACTTTTTCGCTTGTTCCTTCCTCTTTTAGTCTTGGGATTTACAGCAATTGTTGGAATAGCCTATTTAGAGGAAAGAAATCTGGAAATCCAGCAGTACCAAATTGCGCAATCAATGGCTACTATTGTCGATCATCATCTTGATCAAGGAGGGCGTATCCTGGACGCGGTTGCTGAGTTGGCTGAATTTTCCAGGGAAGATAGTTTATCGGCTTATATGACAAGCACTTGGAAGGCCTATGGATATTTTGATACTTTGTATTATTTGGATGAAGCTAAGAAGGTTAAATTATTAACACCTGCCGATTCACGTTATTTAGGCCTGGATATGGCCAATTTACTGGATATTCAGCAAATAAGAGATACGCAAACCCTCATTATTTCCAGGCCCTTTATTTCGCTGCGTACGGGTGAACCTACGGTTTATTTGATTAAAGCCCTTGCCAGCCAAGGCTATGTCGTGGGCGAACTCAATCTAGGTTTGTTCCAGCAAGAAATTGTCAACATCACGGGTAGGTCGGGCAAGGATTTTGTGTTTATTATGGATCAAACCGGGGCACTAATAGCTCATCCCTCTCCTGACTTGGTTAAACAGCAAATCAATTTAAGTTATTTAGAAATTTTCAACCGGATTCAAACCGGAAAGGTTAATGGTTTTTACCTATATAACGGAACCAGGGTTTTGGGGAGTGCTATTCGGGTAGAACGAACAGGGTGGTTAGTGGTAGACCAGGTTCCTTTATCTTCTTTTTTCGGTTTATATCTAGGGATATTAGTTTTGATACTTTTCACATCAGTTATCGTTTTGCTGTTGTTGATATGGTATATTCGAAAACAATTACAGCGCTTTGTAATTACCCCGCTGGAGCAGTTCAGCCGGGCTACACACGCTCTCGCAGCAGGAGATTTTACCCAAGCCAGTTCTTTGACAGCGCAGTCAACTGCTTTTGCTGAGTTAAATAAGCTGGCGCATGATTTTCAGTCCATGAGCAATACCCTTCAAACAAAGAAAGAAGCGTTGTATAAAGTTAAGGAAGATCTCGAGGTTCAGGTGTCACAGAGAACCCAGGAGCTGATGGCTGCCAACAAAGAACTGCAGATGCTCTCCTCGTTGGATGGTTTGACCGGAATTGGCAACCGGCGTTATTTTGATCAAGTTTTAACCCAAGAATGGGATCGAGGGATGAGACAGGGAACGACATTGGCACTTATTATGCTCGATATCGATTTTTTTAAAAACTACAATGATTTTTACGGACATCAAGCTGGTGATGACTGTTTGAAACAAGTAGCCGGTATTTTTAAAGGTACGTTAAGACGGAGTATAGATTGTGCTGCCCGTTATGGCGGTGAAGAATTTGCCGCTATACTTCCTGATACAGATATTTCAGGTGCTGTATTTTTAGCTGAAGAAATGAGATCTAAGATTGAAGAGCAGGCAATTAAACATGAAAGTTCAGGCATTAGCATGGTGATTACTGTGAGTGTAGGTGTAGCTGCTATTGTCCCCTTAGCAGGTTCACAACCATCAATGATTATTCGCTTAGCAGATCAGGCAATGTATCAAGCGAAGCGCAATGGTCGTAATAGAGTTGAAGTGGGAAGGATGATAGGTCCTCTATAACTTTTCCAATATCAATATCAGTGAACGCAAGCGGGAGATAGCTACGCTGAAGGTATCGTCATTGTCAACACCATCACCCATTTCAGTTTAAAGAGAATCGATATGATCGAATCCCTGAAAAGTGTGGAATAGGACGGAAAGAAAGAGAGAGGCGTGTCCCTCAAAAGGGATACTGCCTCTCTCTTTAATAGTACAACGTTCACTAATATCTGGACATTCAACTCCCATAGCTCGGTCTGCGTGCCACATTTCCGGCGGCAAGCGGAGTAGGATTGCGGAGCGCGGCTCTTTGCGCCACGGATGGCGCAAGAGCCGAAAGCGGAATGTGGTGCACGGACCGGACCCAAAAGAATATATTTGTCTAATTATTGAAAGATCATATTACTAGTACTAATTCCATTGAACGTACGAAGGCTTTCTCATAAGCATTGTCTGCCGTTGCCTTATCCGAATAAATCGCTGTGGGTTACAAAAGCTCCTTCATCATCTGTTCGACATCGGTATAGCCTTTAACCGAAGCATCGCGGCTGATGCGATCAGCCTCCTCCATGGCGGTAATCGTCTCGGCATTGGGAGTCTCTAGAGCAATGTCAAACGGAATTCTCTGCCTTTTTCTCATCCGAAGGTCAGGAAAGGTCAGATTCGTCACCAGTGACGAATCTGACCTACACCCAAGCTCATAAAACATTTTAAAAGATCAAACAACTTGGTAAGTAGAGATAAATATTCTGAACGATGCCTGAATATATATCTCAGTGGTGGGCTCATATACTTCATGCACTACATAAATGAAACACCACCGTTTTTATTGATATAAAGAGGGAGGTGTCAGAACAAATAACGACGATATACCTGGGAATCAAAAGAATTAAGGAGGAAGAACATGATCACGAAGGGAAAACGGTTATCGAAGGCCATAGCACTGTTTACGGTTTTTGCTTTGGTCTTCACCTTAGGGTTTATCGGAAACCCGAAGGCAGCAGAGGCATGTACCAATGACGGCGTCATCACGGTGCAAAAGACAGCCGCGGATAATAAAACAGACGGTTTTGTGAACGTCAAATTTACATTAAAGAAGAAGGTAAACCCGGAGCGCAGCCCCTCCTTCTATGAGGAAGTTGCCTCTCAAAACACCAACACCGAAGGCATCGCCACCTTTACCGGCCTGGCACCGGGAGATTACAGGCTATATGAGGATGTTCCCAAAGGATACGCGTCGGATTTGAATGATGAAAACAACGGGGCCACCCTGACCGAATTCCGAGAAGGAGAACAACGGGGGCATGTCAGTTCCTATACGTTTAATGTTGTCAACACGCCGGTTGTTGTCCCTGTCCCCAACATTGCCCTAACCAAAACAGCAGATAAGACAACACTGCCCTTGGGCGGAGGAACCGTTGTTTATACGTATAACGTCACCAATCCGGGAGATATGAAGCTCTTTTTGGGGGTCAAACGCGCTTACGGTGTCAGCGATGACAACGGAACCCCTGAATTTAAGAAGGACGATTTCTTTGCCACCTATGTCTCCGGTGACAGCAATAACAACTATTTACTTGAGCCGGGAGAAACCTGGATCTATACCTCCAGTGAACGCACCATCAAGAAAACAACCACCAATACGGCCACAGCCAAAGGGTATTACGCAAAGGGCGATGAGAAATATGTGACAGCGACTGCCAGCGCCACGGTTAAGGTAGAACCGCCCATCGATATCGTCAAGACCGCCAACCCCACATCCCTGGCTTATGGCGGCGGCTCCGTCACCTATACCTATGAAGTAACCAATAAAGGCAAAGTACGTCTTTACAAGGTTCAGGTGCTGGATGATAACGGCACCCCCGCGGATCCAACCGACGACTTTACGCCGGAATGCGTCTACGAGATGACCAAGACAGCGGATGTCGAGACAGACAAAATCGGCGACGCTCTCGCTCCGGGCCAGACCTGGAAATATACAGCTACACGGACCATTCAAGTGACCACAACCAATACAGCCAAAGTCACTGCTTACCTGTGCGGTGAAATGATCAGCGACGAAGCTAGCGCCACAGTGACCGTTGCCCCGTATGTCCCGTCGTATAATCCGCCGGCTTCCCGGGTTCTGATTGCCCTTGCCAAGACGGCTAATGTTGCCACCTTGCCCTTTGGCGGCGGACCGGTAACCTACACCTATACGGTCACCAATCCCGGTGATGTCCTGCTCAGCGGCGTCAGTGTCAAAGATGACAACGGCACACCCAGCGATACAACGGACGATTTCACTGCGACCTATGTATCCGGTGATACAGTAAACACGGGGTACCTCGATCCCAGCGAGACCTGGATCTTTACCGCCACCGCCACCGTAAAAGCAACCAAGACGAACATCGGGACAGCTGCGGGTACGTATGGCCAGCAGACCGTCACTGCCACCGATAGTGCGGAAGTCATCGTGCTTCCTCAAGAAAAAGTCTTAGTGCCCACAGATGACGACCCCGTGGCACCACCAGCGAAAGAACTGCCCAAGACCGGCGGCAGTACAGCGGCATTCCTCGTGAGCGGCTCGGCCATCACAGCAGTTGGCGCACTCGTTCGGCGGTTTAATAAGAAGTAATTCGGCTCAAATAATTAAGCGATAAAAAAGGATTGTTAGCAGGGTGATAACCCGAGGCTGATGATCCTTTTTTTTGCCGATGGCCAGCATAGCCAACACCCTGTGTCACCCCGGTGTAATCATGTGACTATTTTGTGACAGACATGTTACGAATTTATGACGGGTATAGTTTATTTTATAAATACAATAATATTAAGACAAGCAAGGAATTTGACCCGTATGAACAACAAAATACACTTTTCGCGAAAAACGGTTCATCTTACCGGAACACAGGAAGCGACCTTCCTGATCCGGGTTTCTCCCGGTCTGGAAGGCGACATTCAGGGGAAGATCGAACATATCGGATCGGGCCAATACCAGGAATTCCAAAGCTACGGCCAAATGATCCAGCTGATTAACCGAACACTCGAAGAAACCGGATTACCCATGTCCGATTCTATCTTAAGGAAATGGTAACTATTCTGCCCAAAGGTGGTGGCGAAATGTCTGAAGAAGAAAAGAACACCGGGACACGGCCCCCGGAAGCATCCTTTCTGATCCGTATCCAATACAGACAGAATGCCAGCTGGCAGGGAACAATCCAGTGGTTGGACCAGAAGAAGACCCGGAAGTTCCGAAGTGAGCTGGAACTCATGATGCTTATCAATGAAGCCACACAAACAAATCTGGTTTCATGGAAGAATAAAGAGGAGGTGTCCTAGCGGAGTATCTTTACTGAATGATATAAAAAGAATTGAAAAAAACGTATTTAATGAAGAGAAGGAGGAATAAACATGCTTAGCAAAAGAAGTTTTTTTGCAAAACCTTTGGCAATTATGACCGCAGTAGTGCTGGTATTTACCCTCGGATTCTTCGGGACTCCGAAGGAGGCATTAGCCTGCCACAATAATGGTGTCATAACAGTCCAGAAAACTGCCAGCGACAATAATAAAGACGGCTATGAAGGGGTAACATTTACTCTGTACAAATGGAATGATAAAAAAGACAGGTATGAAAATGTTGCCAGTAAGTCAACAAAATCCATAGGGAATAAAGGTGAAGTGGAATTCAAAAACCTGACACCAGGAAAATACGCTATTTCCGAAACAGTTCCCGACGGCTACACGACTAGTTTAAACGATAGTAATAATAAGACAACGCTGATTGAATACAAGTCTAATCCTCATAAGGGGGATGTTAGCACTCACACGTTTATTGTCGAAAACACTGTTAAACCACCGGCTTTAACCGTTAAGAAAACAGCCAGTGCAGCATCGGTGATGAGCGGGGATTCAGTTACTTACACGTATGTTGTAAAAAACAGCGATAACAAAGAAATTACTAATATTCAAATAACCGATGATAAAATTGCGGCTGGCCAGATTTCCGAACCGGAAAAGACCGGCGGTGATTCGGATGGCAAACTGGAAAAAAATGAAATATGGACCTATACGGCTACGGTTGCCCTGACTGCAACGACAACCAATACGGTCACTGTAACTGGAAAATGCGGCAGCAAAAACCTGACGGCTACCGATTCGGCCACAGTCAGAGTGACTCAGCCTGATCCTCAGATTAACATTGCAAAAAGTGCCACTCCGGATACTTTGCCGGTTGGCGGCGGTTCAGTGACCTATACCTATACCGTAACAAATCCCGGTAATGTTCCATTAAGTGATGTTACAGTTGCCGACGATAAAATCGACCTTTCGTCTGTTGTTCCCACCGGCGATGCCAATAGTGATGGCAAACTTGACACGACTGAAACCTGGATTTACACAGCTGCTGCAACCCTGACGGAAAGCACCACAAACATGGCGACCGCGAGCGGAACTTATAAAGATATGACTGTAACCGATACAGCCGAATTCACTGTACCGGTCGCCATACCGGAAACAGGAAGCATCGTCATCAATAAAACCTATTCTAATTCGCCTGATTCCGATGCCAACCTGGTCGCTGGATTCGTGTTGACCGGCAGCGAGGAGTGGAGCGATGAAAAGTCGCTTACCGGCCCGGGCAGCGTAACCTTCAGCGAACTGACTCCCGGCACCTATGAACTGACGGAAAACGCACCGGCAGGATTCACACCGTATATTGGAGAACTACTCATGCCGGCAAATTTTTCGGTTGAAGTTGCAGCCGGACAGGCCGTGGTTATCAATATTGTCAATGAATTCAATGTCCAACCGGGAGTCAGTATTGTGAAGACCCCAAGCACAGCATCACTGCCATACGGCGGCGGTACGGTAACCTATGAATACACCGTAACCAACACCGGCAATGTCCCGCTGTATATCGGTCTAGAAGATGTCCTAGATGATAACGGCACACCGCTTGACGATGGGGATGACTTTCCTGCAGATTATGTCTCCGGTGACGACAATGAAAATGATTTACTTAACATAGGTGAAGTTTGGAAATTCACCTCGGATAGCATCAATCTCACAGCAACAACGACCAATAAAGTCGTTGTGACTGCCTGGACGCATAGAGAAGACAGAGTGACAGCTGAAGCGACAGCCACTGTCACCGTCGGAACCCCGCCGGTAATTCCAACAATTCCTCAGATCGCTATCGTTAAGGAAGCAAATGTTTCCGTGATGACGGCTGCCGGTGATGTAACCTACACCTATAAAGTTACCAATCCTGGCAACGTGCCTCTGACTGGTGTAACAGTCAAAGATGACAACGGAACACCTGCTGTTACAACAGATGATTTCAGCCCTGCCTTTGGTTCTGGCGATACGGTTAACGTTGGTGTTCTCGATCCGGGTGAAACCTGGATTTATACAGCCACTAAAAATATCGCTGTGACCACCACGAATATCGCTGTGGCAACAGGAAACTATGGAATAGAGTTGGCAACAGCCACGGATTCCGCTGAAGTTACTGTGCAGTCTCCGGAACAACCGGTCTTAGTCCCGGGAGAACAAGGTGACGAAGCTGTAGCAGCAGCGGATGACCAGCCCGCGTTGCCTCAAACCGGTGGCAACACAGCAGCTTATATCCTGAGCGGCTCAGTCATCACCGCCATTGGCGCGCTGATCCGTCGGTTCCAAAAATAAAAGATAATATCTGACAGGCATTCAACCTCGAACTGCTAAAAGGCGTCACTGTGTGACGCCTTTTAGTTTTGACATGGTTTGTGACATAAATGTCATTGCCAAATATAGCGGGTACGATTTCCTGAACGTATTTATGATGATAAACTGATATTACAATAGGTACTAAATATTGACAAAAAATTACAGAAGTATTTACTTTTTCTACATACTTGTTATATACTTAAATTAGAGATATTATGCGTAATAATCGGACAATTCTTTTATAAGTTATTTCTGAGTTATAGAATTTTATACTGCTACACGAAAAGGTGATGGACATTAATAACTCTGGCCTGAATG
Organism: Dehalobacter sp. DCM; assembly: GCF_024972775.1. Taxonomy (NCBI): domain Bacteria; kingdom Bacillati; phylum Bacillota; class Clostridia; order Eubacteriales; family Desulfitobacteriaceae; genus Dehalobacter; species Dehalobacter sp. DCM. The sequence continues at coordinate 1,541,020 of NZ_CP092282.1, forward strand.
GAAAAACTAATACGGGGTTGGACAGGTTCTTTGAGAACAATAAAAATAGTTTTCGCAAAATCGGTGATTTACTTATAGAAACGGGCGCGATTTCAGAAGAGGACCTCAAAAAGGCACTCGTTCTTCAAAAAAAAACCGGCAACCGGCTTGGTGAAGTATTGATCAGTAACGGTTTCCTTGAAGAGCGTGTCTTGCTTGAGATCCTGGGATATCAGACAGGTATGTCCTATATCGATCTGGAGAGTCAGAGTATCAACCCGGATATCCCGAATTTAATCCAGGAAAACATGGCACGCAGACACCTGGCCTTTCCCTGGCGCAAACATGACAATACACTTTCAGTTGCAATGGTTGATCCGATGAATGTATATGCTATTGATGATATCCGTTTAAGCACCGGTATGGAAATCGAACCGATGTTTGCTGGAGAAAAGGACGTTGTCAAAGCCATCGACCGATACTATGGGAGACAAAGTGCAGAACAGGCGGTCGAAGATTTAAAGCGCCAATTCGATTTAACTGACGCGAATGAACTGAGCGAAGCGGCATTAGCCGACATCAATAATGCGCCGATGGTTCGGTTGGTCAATAATCTGATCCGGCAAGCTATCCAAATGCGGGCCAGCGATATCCACATCGAACCCTTTGAGGCAAGCGTCCGGATTCGTTTCCGGATCGACGGTGAATTGCAGGAAATCATGACACTGCAAAAAGCTTCCCACTCCGCATTAATCACTCGGATTAAGATTATGGGAAGAATGGATATCGCAGAGAAACGCATTCCCCTCGACGGCAGGGTGGAGACTGAAATTGACGGCAGGATGATTGATATGCGGCTGTCATCTTTACCGACAATGTTTGGGGAAAAGATGGTTATCCGGTTGCTTGACCAGGGCGGGTTCCTGGTCACCAAGAAAGACTTGGGGTTTACTCCGGATAATATGAAACGGTTCGATACGATTGTCAGTCATCCGAACGGGATCATCCTTGTCACCGGGCCCACCGGCAGCGGTAAATCAACGACACTCTATTCCATTATGCTGGAATTAAATAAAACTAACCGCAATATTATCACCATTGAGGATCCGGTCGAATACCGCTTATTCGGGATCAATCAAGTCCAGGTCAACAACAAAGCCGGTCTGACTTTCGCCAGCGGACTTCGTTCAATTCTCCGTCAGGATCCGGATATTATCATGGTTGGGGAGATTCGGGATGCCGAAACAGCGCAAATCGCAGTCCGGGCTGCTATTACCGGACACTTGGTAATCAGTACCATGCATACGAACGACACTGCGGCAACCGTCTCGCGGTTGATCGATATGGGTATCGAACCCTACCTGATCTCATCCTGTCTGGTCGGTGTGCTGGCTCAGCGTTTAGTACGCAAACTTTGTCCCAATTGCAAAGAAAAATATCTGGCCGGGGAAAATGATAAAAAACTAATCGGTGCCAGGGATGAAGAAGTCATTCTCTATCGGGCCAAAGGATGCAATTCCTGTAGTCTGACCGGGTATAAAGGCAGGACTGCTATCGCGGAAATCATGCCGATCAGCCGCTCAATCCATAATTTGATTGATAATAAGCGACCGATCGAAGAAATCAGGGAGGCAGCGAAAGCAGACGGTATTATCACCCTGCAGGAAAACTGCACCGAATTGGTACGGACAGGGGTAACATCGATCGAAGAATTATTGAAGCATAAATACAATTTGGAATGAGGGATGTCAATGGATATCTTTGAATTATTCCGGCATACGTACGACGCCAAAGCATCAGACCTGCATATCACCGTCGGCATCCCGCCGGTGATTAGGGCTAACGGCAGCCTTAGATCGCTGGCTTACGAAGCGTTAACACCCACTGATGTGATGAGCTTGCTCCAGCAGATCATGAAGCCAGTGCAGTTGAAAGAACTGGAAAATAAGCATGAATTGGATTTTTCCTTTTCCCACAGCGGATTTGGCCGTTTCAGGGTTAATGTCTATAAACAGAGAGGAACATTCAGCGCGGCTTTCCGATCGGTCATGGGCAGGATCCCCTCCATCGAGGAGCTGGGACTGCCGCCGGTCATCAATGAGTTAACGAGCAAACAGCGCGGACTGATTTTAGTGACAGGGCCGACGGGAAGCGGCAAAACGACAACCTTGGCCTACATGATCGATAAAATGAATCACGAACGAAAATCGCACATCATTACCTTGGAAGATCCGATCGAATATCTGTATAAACATGATCAATGCATTATTAACCAGCGGGAAGTCGGGAGTGATGTCGACAGCTTCTCCAATGGACTGCGGGCGGCACTGCGCCAGGATCCGGATGTTATCTTAGTCGGCGAGATGCGGGATCTGGAAACGATTAGCATTGCGGTTACGGCAGCGGAAACAGGGCATTTGGTATTGTCTACACTGCATACGGTCGGTGCTGCGAAAACAATCGACCGTATCGTTGATGTCTTTCCGCCACATCAGCAGCAGCAAATCCGGATTCAGCTCTCTACAGTCTTGGAAGGAATCGTCTCCCAGCAATTATTGCCGACGGCGGATCAAAAGAGCCGTACTGTCGCTGTAGAAGTGATGCTGGCCAATAACGCGATCCGCAACTTGATCCGCGAGAATAAAACCTATCAGATTCAAAATGTCATTCAAACCGGTGCAAAACAGGGGATGCAAACTATGGACGGAAGCCTTCTCAGCTTATACCGTCAGGGGACGATCACCCAGGAAGACGTGTTTAAATATTGCATGGAGACGGATATCGTCAGACGCTATATTAATTAATAGGAAATGACTTCCGGGAATGCAGGGGGAGAAAAAATGGCAAATTACGAAGTCAAAGCGTTGACCAACTCAGGCACCAGTGTCCGGACGACGGTCGTTGCCGAGACCAAAATGGAAGCCCTGGACATTATCAAAAGACAAAACCAATACCCTTTGTCTATCCAGGAAACCAGCGGCAAAGACCTGTCAAAAGTGCGTTTTTCCAAAAAACCGAATGCCAAAGATCTGGCTGTTTTCTGCCGCCAGTTTTATACGATGCTCAATGCAGGTATATCGATCATCAAGTGCCTGGATATTCTGCGGCTCCAGCTGGATAACCGGAAGCTGAGGGAAGCAGTCACTAACGTCTATGAAGACGTGCAAAAAGGACAGATTCTTTCAGTCGCCATGAAGAAACATTCTGTATTCCCGGACCTGATGACTCAGATGGTCGCTGCAGGCGAATCCAGCGGTACCTTGGATACGTTATTGGAACGAATGGCCGTACAATACGAGAAAGACAATAAGATAAACAATAAGATCCATACGGCGATGATCTATCCGATCATCCTTTGCGTCTTGGCGATTGCCGTCGTGATACTCTTGCTGACAGCGGTGATGCCGACATTTATCGGGCTGTTCCAGTCCAGCGGCATTCAGCTTCCCTGGCCAACACGGGTCGTGCTGGGGGCCAGCAACGGACTCCGTTCCTACTGGTATATTTTCCTGATCATCATTGCCGCGCTGATCTATGTCATTAAGAGACTGCTTGGCAATGAAAACAGCCGCTATAAGCTTCATCGTTTAAGTTTGCGTTTGCCGATCGTCAATAAATCCATCCGGATAATCTATTCGGCCCGGTTTGCCAGGACCTTAGGAACGCTTCTGGCAAGCGGTATCTCACTAATCCCGGCTCTGGACGGGGCAGCCAGCGTCGTCGGCAATCTTGTCGTAGTAAGAGAGATCAAGAAAGTCGTCGAAGAAATCCGGGAAGGCGTCAGCCTCTCCGATTTACTTCATAAAACCCTGCTTTTCCCGCCGATGCTGGTCAGTATGGTCCGTATCGGGGAAGAATCCGGTAGTCTGGAAAATATCCTGGATAAGACGGCCAATTTTTACGACGAGGAAGCGGAAGTATCCCTGCAGAAACTCGTATCCATGCTCGAACCGGTTTTTATCCTGATCATGGCCGCACTAATTGGGTTTATTGTGATAGCGATTCTCATGCCGGTCTTCGACTTGTCCAAAACAGTATAGAGAGGGGGAGAATATTGCCAAGAGGGCGCAGTCGATGGAAAAATAATGGATAATACTTAATTGGTTTACGGAAAAAATTAAAAATAAGAAAGTTAAAGGAGAGAAGAACATGTTACTTCAAAAAATGAACAAACAAATGAAAAACAAGAAAGGATTTACCCTGATCGAGCTGATAGTCGTCATGGCTATTCTGGCGATCTTGGCTGCGATTGCGATCCCGCGGTTCAATAATATGCGACTACAAGCTGCTTTTAATGCTGATGGAGCTACTGCAACGCAGATTGTTAATGCAGCAAGGATTCAAGAAACGCAAACTGGATTCGCTGTTTCAAAGTTAACGCAAACAGACACTGTAGCTAACGGTGACCTACAAAAAACATATATGGAAGTGCCAACTCCACAGGTGGGTGGTTCATTTACAATTGGTAAGGACGCATCTGGACATTACCAAGTGACCTTTACGGCAGCTGGCACTTATGCAGCTATATCTGCTGCAGCGCAAGTTGTAACTGAAGGCACAAAATATGTTGCACCGTAATAAATCGCTTATTAGGTTAAGTACTAGGGATATTTGTTGGCTTAATTTATTGTTTCATTTTAAATAAAGTGGTTTTATTTACCATCCAGGGGACGACGCCAGAATCAAAGGCGTCATCCCCTGCTTTGGAAACTATTACACTTGCGATTGTTAACGGCATAATCTGGGGATTGATGGTTTACCAATACGGTCTTTCTTTGGATTTTCTGCATGGGACTATTATAAGCAGTATTCTCTTAATGATTTTCGTCATCGATATCAAGGAACAAATTATCCCCGATCTTGTAAATCTTATCTGTTTTATCTGCGGACTTTTTTCTCTTTTTTCCGGGACAGCATTCCGGTTGGTTTGAAGCGTTGGTTGGCGCGCTGGTCGGCGATATTAAACTGATAGCCATGCTCGGAAACTGGCTGGGATGGTGCCAAATTTTAGTCGTTTCATTTCGCATCGGTCATCGGTGGGGTCACAGCGTTGGTTTTCGTTCAAATTGGCAAAAGACATGAAGGATACCGTTACTTTCGTTTCTAATATCGCACTGGTGGTACTATCCTCATTTTTGGGGGGAGACCATACTGGATACATTAAGGTACACATAGAAATAACACAGGGAGCTGGTGATACAAGATGAATACAACCGACATATTATCTCTGGATATCGGGTCGTTTTCGACCAAAGGGATTATTTGCAGAGATTCCGGCAAAGGACTTAAAGTAATAAAGAAGATCCTGTTTCGAACTCCAGACGGTACGGCAGCCAATGGTAATTTGATAGATGTGCCTACCTTAAGTGCCACCATACGGGATCACTTGATCAAAAACGCCATCTCGGCAAAGAAAGTTGTCTTTTCCATTACCAGTTCCGATATCATAACTCGTGAATTTACACTTCCAACCAAGAAAACTAGTGAAATCAAACAGATGATCGGCTTTGAGGTGGAAAAGGCCCTGCCGATTCAAATGGATCAGTATATTATCGAGTTTTTTATTATACAATCCGGCAAAAATAAATCTGAAAACAGTTCGCGCATCTTTGTCGCAGCCACACCCAAAGAGATCGTCGAAAAATATTGGCAATTGGCGGAAATGCTCAAGCTTCAACCCCTCGTCCTTACGATTCACGCCTGTAACATCGCTGCATTCTTTAATGAAAAACAAATCATCAACGGAAGAGAATTTGATCCGGTAAAGACCACAGCCATTCTGGACATTGGTCATGTCTATACGGAATGCAATATTATCAAGAATGGGAATATTCTGTTCCACCGCACAATACAGCTTGGCGGAAAGAATTTTCTATCCGAAGCCAGATCGGCAAATACCAGCGATGTCGCTGCGGCTCAGGACGCTGTTGATGTCGATGAAATTAAAGTGGGAATTTGGCTGCAGGAGATTCAAAGAGGGATGCGTTATTATAGCAGCATGAATACAGGCAATCCGGTAGAAAATATCATCCTGACTGGAGGATGTTCCGATATAAAAATGTTACCTTCTTATATCAGTGATTCTTTGGAGATCCCGGCAGAGGTATTGACAGCATCGAGTATCATTCAGGAGAGCGAAAAGACGATGCGGGATACCTGCCAGTATTTTATAAATACGCTTGGTGCATTGATAAAGAAATAATAACTTCAGGGGATTTGACCCGGGAAGGTGATGATTATGCAGCAAATTAATTTATTTAATCCATATTTAAATAAGAAAAAGCTTCAGCCGAATCAAAGAATCATGATTGGCGGGGGGATTGTCGTCGCATTGATTATCCTGTCACTGGCTTTTAACCTCATTGCTGCGATGATGGTTCGCAGCGAGATCGGGAAACAGGAAGCCTATTTGTCCAGTGAGGTTGTTCAGAAGGACAGGGCGGCATTAACCCAGGCCCAGGTCGACCTTGCTAAAATGGGCACCTATTTGACCACGGTCAACGAGATTGCGCAAGGTTTGAAAAAATCGGATAAACTCAACCGGAGCCTGCTGGATCAGATTGCAGCAACTGTGCCTGCGGGATTATCTTTCCAATCCTTAGCTGTTACAGAACAAAAAAGTGTCGCGATTCAGGGTACAGCGCCTTCTCGGGATACAGTTGCTGAATTGCAGCACAATTTAACCCAATCAGGGCTGTTTGCCAATGTCCAGGTTGTTAACATTAACCGGGATAGCGGTTCCGGCTCTTATAAGTTTAATCTTGAGGGAACTTTGAAATAAAGGAGGTGGCACAGAATGAAGCTTTCGTTGAGGGAAAAATATCTGCTTTTCGGATTAGCGGGAATTATCGTACTCATTATTTATTATTTATTTGTTTTTCAGCCGCAGTGGCAAAACCTGACTCAGCTTCAAGCCCAGGCAGCTGCAAATGCCAAGCTCATTGCGGATATTAAAGAATTTCAGCAGCCGGACAGCGTCATAGCGGAAGAGTATAAGCTGATGAAGGCCAAGGTTGATAACCAGACCCGGATGTTTTTCCCGCTTAACAGTCAGGACAAGACGATCATCACGGTTGATCAGCTTCTAAGTTCAGCGGATTTAAGCGGCAAGGCGCTCAGCTTTGCCTATCCGGTACTTAAGACGGATACTGCGGTAGCGGCTTCCGGCGGTTCAACCGAGATGACATACTATTTGCATGACCTGCTGGCAGGCTCTCAGGCGGCAGGTACACCTGGTGCGGCAATTAATCCGAATAACCAGATTCCGAGCATGGATCTGACGATCCAGTTTAACGGTTCATATAGCAGCTTGCTTTCCTTCTTAAGTAAAACAGAAGCCTTGGAAAAGAAGATGTTTCTTAAAAGTATGACAATCACCCCAAGCACAGAAACAGCCGGGGTGTCGGGTAACGTTGTTTTCCGTTTGTATTTACTGCCTAAGTTCAATGGTGCCGATGCGGACTTCTTAAACTGGGATATCCAGGGGACATACGGCACTGCCAATCCGTTTGTCGCGGTTGGCGGCACCGTTGCCGCCTCGCAGGCTCCTTCTGCCTCCGCCGCGGTACAGACATCACCCACCGATTTTTTAATGTCGGTTGCACCGGTCACGGCCGATATTCCGGCAGTTATCCTTGGCAAAAGCAACGACTATACACGGAGCAGCTATGTCTACAGCGATGAACAGACTTTCGTCAGTGTGTCGATCCGGTTGACTGAAAAAGAAGGAAAATACTATTATCAGTTTACCAATGCCGGCGATACCTATCCCAAAACTGGAACCCCGGAAGAATTTGTGCCGATTGGTAATAATCTATCGTTGGCTGTCTACTCCGCAGTGCGAAACCAACAAAACGACCAGAACGGTGTCAACCTGACTATATCAAATGATACAGACAAGCCGTTTACTGTCCAGATCCTGAATGATGATACAAAAAGTCCAAGAATAAAGATTGTCAAGACCAGTGGAGAGGTTCGTATCCAGTAAAGTTTGGGGGGGATGAAATGGAACAGAAAAGAAGAAATCAGGACGGGTTTACCCTGATTGAAGTTCTGGTGAGTCTGGCCATCCTGGGGATCGTGATTATGCCAATTGCCGCTTTCTTTTCCAATTCTGTCCACTATAACCAGATATCAAAGAAGCAGCTGCAGGCCAACCAAATAGCACAGTCGTATATTGAAAATTATAAAAGCAAATCGTTTAGCGAGTTGAATACGATCATCAATAACGGCAGCTTCGGGATGATGCCTCCGATCCATGATACCGGTAATCGTGTCGATATCCAGGTAAAGGTGGAAGCGGTTAAGTCAGTCTCAGATATTTCATACTCCCATACGTTTTACAATTTCTCCGCCTATGACGGGGAAACATTAACCCTGATTGCAGACGACACGAGCAATACCGTTGCGTTGATGAGCTCAAGTGTTGTAGAGAGTTTTGCCAGCGATTTCGCGTCGCCGGTCAAGGTCAAATTCAAACTACCCGACGCTGCCTTGCCTCTGAGTGGGGGAATCACGATCAATATCGATAACCAAACCGCGCAGAAGCTGGAAATTTATCATGAAGCCGGGGACAAACTCCTCTTCGTTCCGACTTTGGGAGACAATGCCGTGATCGTCTTGGGGAGCGAACCGACGCCGGAAAGCTCCGCACAGGAACAAGGCGCGAAAATAACGGTATGGGTTCTGCCCCTGAACGACACAGACTTAGCTGACGCTATAACCGAGCTCAGTGTGGTAAAAATGGCCAATTAGAGGAGGTGAATACAATGCGGAGAAAGCTGATTCAATCGGACAAGGGTATAACCATGGTCATGGTTATCATGGTCACCGCGATCTTAAGCATCTTAGGTATTGCTATTCTGACTCTGACGGTATCCAATCTCAAGGTGATGGCCAGTGACAAAAACGTCAAGAATACGTTTTATATTGCCGACTCGGCAGTTGACCAGGCTTATGGTCTGCTTAGCGAACAGGTAAAAGCTGCCGCCAAGGCAGGCAATGAGGCGATCAACATCGAAGTGGATACGATTATCGCCGACGAGCGGGTTAAGCTCCTGACCGATGAAACCTATGTCAGTCCTTGGTTGAACGCCGACGGATCGTTGAAAGAGGACTATTTGATCCAGCAGGTGACAGACCCTTCGGCAGATTATTACGATGAGTTTTTGGATCTGTTTAAGACTGCTTTTGCCGGAAACATGAACGGGAATACCGTGGCCAAGCTAACGGATACAACAAACAATAACTATAAACCCGTGCAGGGTGAAATTCCTGAAGCGGTTACCGTAAACGGTGCGATTACTTCCTTTAATCCCGCAGATGGCAGCGGCACGCTGAGCATCCCGCTTACTTTTACGGTTAGAAAGACGATTAACGGTCAGGACATAACTCAGCAGATTTCCTCCACCTTTACCGTCGATGCCCCGGACAGGATCATTGGTTACCAGACGGAATCATCCATCGCTCTGCTTCATGATCAGCCGCTCTGGCGCACGGCGCTGGCCAGCTATAAAGACATCACGTTCTCCGGCAGCGCGGCCGATATTACTGTCAAAGGCGATATTTTTGCCTGCGGGACCAAACAAGGCGATTTATCCGACATGCGGAATTTCGGCGGGATCACAGCCGGAGCTGACGCGACGGACAATACGCATGTCTATGTTTATGGGGATGCTTACAGTTACGCCAACCTTCAGGTCAATGCGGACAATTCCGGCATTTTTGTGAAACAAAATCCACTCACTGCCACCGGTGGGAACAGCTATATCGATAATCTGGTCGTCCAGCAGGGTACGACAGCCGGCACAGTCCAGGTTGATAACAATGTTTATGCCAAGGATGATATTGAAATGAACGGGACCAATGCCATGGTAAGCATAGGCAAGGACTACTACGGTTATTCGATGGGGTTATCCGGAGTTGATATGAGCAGCAGCATCATTATCAATAGTGAGGATATTGACCAGGAAGAGGGTTCGTCGCTCCAGATCCTCGGCAATACCTTTTTAGCAGGATCTTCTTATATCGATGATCCGACACCCTATCAGACCGGTGAAAGCGTTTCCGTCGTCGGCAATTATCGATCCTATGGCTATCTTGAACCGGGGGATTTGGACAAATATTCCTTTCGCCAGGTCGGGGACTCCATGCTTTTAATGGATAAAAATCTGAATACTGACGGCACAGTCAGCAGCGATGTCACAGCGGACGATAAGGCGCTACGGATTGTGGATATCTATACACGTTTCCTGAACTTCCTGAATATTGGATATAACGACCCGGTAGCTGAGGGCCAGCCCGTCGTGACCAACAGTGCTTCGGCGATCAACTTGCAAGGTTCGGTTCGTGCGGTGGGAGCCTTTATCAAAAACGGCATCCAATGGGTTCCGTTTAACTTAAACGACGTAGCCGACAGGCAATCATACGAGAACCATTGGACAGCTGTCCTGAATCAGTTTACCAATGATTTTAGCAACAGAGTCAATACAGCCATGCTGTATGATGGTTCCTCCTGGATCCGCAATAATGAAATCGATTCGACGGGGTCTATCAAGGAAGTCTCCTGTATCCAAAACCAAGATATTTATATTTTAGGACCGGAATACACGGCAGCGGATGTCCCGGCAGGCAGTATCGTCGTCACAGCACCGGGATCGCCATCGATGTTGTTTGGCGGACTGATCCTTACCAGCGGAAAGGTCTACGTCCTGGGGACGGTTACCTTCTATGGCTCGGTTATTGCCGGGGATAACATCGTGGTAAAAGACCAATACGCCAAGAATTTTATCGGCAATGAAAACCTCGTCAAACACGTTGTGGCTGCGGAAGGGCTGGATGATTTATTCAAATCGCCGACAGGAGATACAGATCCGTTCAATTATGCCGGAGGCGGCGGCGCGCCGGATGAACTGAGCGCGAATCCCTATCAGAGCTTGATCAAGGTGCAAAATTGGCAACGGATGTAATGAAGCGAGGTTTTACCGATGAAAGACGCCTTGAAAAATAACAAAGGTTTCACCATCATCGAGCTCTTGGCAGTCATCTCCCTGCTGGCGATTGTGACGGTGACAATCTCCACATTTTTCCTGAACAATCAGCGGGCCTATAAGATGTCAGTGGATGAAGTCACTGTCCAGGAACAGGCGCAAACAGCTATGAGCACGATCGTAGAGAAAACGATCGAAAGTAAAGGGATTGCAGCACTGGCGACAGATCACGCCACGTATTACCGGTTGGACATCCTTAATGCGGATGGTACAACGATGGCATTAAATTGGGATGTCGTGAATAAAAAGCTGAGCTGGATGAATTTGACTGGTGATACGACTGTTCATGAGCTAACAGGCCGGTTTACTGCCTTCTCGGTGACAACCCTGGAAACAGACCCGACCAAAGCCTCCAAAGCTGATTTTACAATCACGGTTGAAAGGCCGCCGACCACCTCACCGGAACCTCCGGTTTCAGTCACCCTTACCAATACGGTCAAATTCCGGAACTATTCGCCGACTTAAAGAAATTAAAATTAAATTCCGATAAATTAATATAACCATTTCACGCTTCTAATTAAATCTCACAAAATAAACATCAAGTAATTATTGATAAACAGACAAAGAATCGGAAGGAGGAAAATATATGCTGAGAAAAAGATGGGCAAAATGGCTGCCAATATTGCTGTCACTGACGCTGATTTTCCCATTCGGCATAACGAATACAACGTTTGCTGCGGATACGGTTGTGACTTTAACAACAATCGGCAGCAATACTTGGACTTGCCCAGCTGGAGTAAGTTCAATTAAAGTTGAGCTATGGGGCGGCGGCGGCGGTTCCGCCCGTGCCAGGAATGGCACTAAATTGATTGGTGGTGGCGGCGGCGGAGCCTACACGATGGGAACGTTAACCGTTACACCTGGGACAGCCTATAGCTACACGGTTGGGGCCGGCGGAACCGGAGGGACATCCAGCAATAATTCCGGCGGTAATGGCGTAAACTCGACCTTTCAAGTTGGAGCGATCACCTTAACGGCTAATGGCGGACGTGGATCCTCAAACGCCAATGGTGCCGCCGGGGGTGCTGCTTCAACAGGCACCAGTGTCACAACCAGTTATAAAGGCGGAGACGGCGCTAATGCCGGAAGCACTTACAGCGGCGGCGGCGGCGGCGGAGCCGGTCGGACCGGTGACGGCGGTAATGCTGCGACTTCTGCTGCCGGTGCGGGTAACACGCCAGGCGGTAACGGTGGAGCTGGCAGGTCCAGTCAAAACACCGGAGCAAATGGATTGACCTATGGCGGCGGAGCCGGTGGCGCATTCAGAGCGTCTTCTCAAGGTACTAATCAAAACGGTGGTAATGGTGCACCGGGGCAAATTGTTATCACTTATACAGCGATCCCGACTTACGCGCTGACGATGGCTGTGAATACAACAGCCGGTGGTGCGGCGACAGATAGCACGGGAACAAGCCCCTATATTGCCGGAAAAGTTATCAATATTACAGCAACGGCTAATAACGGGTATACATTCAGTTCCTGGACATCATCTTCCGGCGGCAGTTTCGGAAGTTCTGCACGCAGCAGCACGACATTCACCATGCCGCCTAATGCGACTACAGTAACGGCTATTTTTACTGCGGCAACACAGACCATCACCTACAACGCCAACAACGGAACCGGAACCGCCATGGCAAACACAACCGGCCTTACGGACTCGACTGTGACCCTGGCGGCAAATAGCTACAGCAGAAACGGATACACCTTCATTGGCTGGAATACCAATGCCAGTGCGACCACGGCGACGTATACCAATGGGCAGAGTCTCACGATGCCGGCAGGGGGACTGACACTCTACGCAATCTGGAGTGGAAATCCCCAGACCATAACCTATAACGCCAATGACGGTACCGGAGCAGCAATGGCCAGTACGACAGGTGCAACAGGGGCTTCGGTAACACTGAGGACTAACACGTATACAAATACCGGTAAAGTATTTATCGGATGGAATACCGATTCCGCAGCGACAACAGCGGCATATACCGATGGGCAAACCATCACGATGCCGGCAGGCGGATTATCCCTCTACGCGGTCTGGGGAACCAGAACGGCGCTGAGTGTTTTGGAAGTGGAGCCGGGAACAAATTATCTGCTGCCAGCAACTGCCACTGTATCCAATTATGATGTAACGGTTACGCGGATGCCAATGACGCAGTTTATCAGTATGGTAGACAGCATCAATGGAAAATATGACATTGTTGTGATTGGGAATAATGCCTATACGGATACCGTCAGCAATACCCATTACGATTTAACCCGACTGGGCGGCAGTGCAAATGTGACTGTCGGTTACAGCGCAGCCGGGTTGCATTATCCCACCACGACCACCGGAACCACGTTTGCTTTGCCTCAGGGCGGAACGACTGATTCCTATGAGAATTATTACGTAAACGATGTGACAAACCGCAAAGCGGCCGATGTGGACGAGTATCTAAAAACCGGGCAGCTGACCGTCTTTGCCGATTCAATCCTCAGCAGCTCCAGCACGATCAAGGATACCATTCTCTATAACAAATTCCACACCTACCGCAACAATTTAACGTATCCAAATTTTAAAAGTGTGACGACGATCGATATTAATGATCTGGTCAGCAAATATGCCTCTGCAAACAAACGTCCGACACTGAACCTTCAGGACCAACCGTTGGAATATGACGGGACGGATGGGACAAAGCTTACGGACAACCGTGTGATGAGCTACGGGTTCTATCTCACTGGTGCGCATACCATGACAGCGAGCTTGTACATTGATGCCAATGGAGACGGAATCTTTACCGCTACCGAAAAAATGGCGACAGCGGCCGGACTGACGTCTTCAGGCAATAATGACAGTCCGTATGCCCTGAACTACCGTCTGCCGGATGCCTTTACGGGATTGCAGCCTTGGAAGCTTGTTATAACCGATGAGACCACCGGTGCCAAGACGTATACTACTGGGTATACCGCGTTTAAGGGGATTCCGCTCAATGTCCGGGTGCTGCAGCTGGTACCCTCGGGTTCCACGCTGAATGTGAAGACGGATATGCTGCAGCCTTTGACGGCAACAGGCGAATATACTATTAGCGTCACGGTGATGAACGTTACCAATTTTGACAACGCCTATGCCGGCAGTCTGACCAATCCGAGCAACGCCGACGATGTTTACGGCGTTTCACAGCCGACCAAGCTGGACGGCAATTACGACATGATCATCATGGGATTTGCTGATACCTACGGCGGTGCCGACCTTAAGAATGCAAACGCCATTACAGCTTTGAAGAACTTTATCGCTTCCGGCCAAAGCGTCATGTTCACCCATGACACGATGACCTTTGCCACGAACAGCACGAGTGGCTGGGACTATAACCTGACCAAGAATTTTCGTGATCTGATCGGACAGAATATCTATCAGAAAGACGCATGGAATGCCGATGCCGTCTCGACGGTCTCCCACGTCCTTAAACGGTTGCTATACCCGGTAACGACGAATAACTCTTTTGGATTTACCCGAATTGCATTGGACAGAGCGAATAACGGCGGCGATTTTCCGACAGCGACCAGCACCGCGAAGCTCAATGACGGACTGATTACGAAATATCCCTATATCCTGGGCAATACGCTGTCAGTCGCATCGACACACTACCAGTATTATCAGCTTGATCTGGAAGATCCGACTCTTGTACCGTGGTTTACCCTTAGCGGCACCGGTTATAACAGCTGGGACGGACGAAATGACTACTACACCTATACAAAAGGCAATATTACCTACTCTGGTACAGGGCATTCCACGCCAAATAATGCGGAAGAGCATAAACTGTTCATCAATACCATCATCAAAGCCTCGCGCGGCGCCAACCACGCGCCCATTGTCGGAATATACGACATCAAAGACGGACAGGAGATATATACCGACCAGACAACGCTGAATTTCTCCTTCCAGGCCAGCGACTTGGATGTGGAAAAGGATAAGACTTTAAAAGCGAGCATCACCCTGACCTATAACGGAACCGACTATCCGGTGACGGACTTCACGGCAGATGGCATTCATTATACACCTGCCAACTTGGACAGCAACAAAGCTTTCACCATGAACAATAACAGCATTGTCACGATCTCCATGCCGCAGTCCGTTCCAACGACGAAAACCAGCTTTAAACTGACCGTCAAAGCCAAGGATACGTCGAATGCTACCGGTTCCAAGACAATAACCCTGAATCTGGTATCGCCGCCGTCAATGAAGATCACTGCTCCTCAAAACAATTATTACCTGGTTAACGATACGGCGACGACGACCTTCTCGGTCATCCCGAACAGCGCAGTAAAAGATATGACTAATGTTGTGCTGACCATCAATAAAGACCAAAGCGGGATCGCTTCAATCACCAATCCTGCCGGTGGCACCGTTACAGATAACGGCGGCTCCTTTACAATCAAGCTGCCGGATTATGCGGTCAGTACAAGCAGCCCAAATCACTGGAGCCAGCAGACTCCTTCCTACCAGATTACCTTCACGCAAAAGCCGATCACAGGGACGGTAAGCATCAACTACACGCTGTCTTACCAGTCGCTGCTGAATAACGTCCTAACGACGCGGACGCTAAACCAGTCTGTCGACTATCATGTGAATATTGGAGAAATCCGCGGCGACATCAAAGATGATAAGGGCCGTGTGATTAAGAACACCGGAAATATCCAAAATATCACTCTGAAAAATGCCAGCGGCACCGTCGTGGCAACGACGGCATCCGGCAGCACTGGCGCCTACCTTTTCACCGGGGTGAAAACCGGATCGTATACGGTGACAGTTGCTGAAAAGACCGGCTATACGACATCGTATAAGTTCAATGCCACCGGCACCCTGACAGCCGGAGCGACGTCAACGCTCTTCACGCTCAGCAACAGCGCCACCGACAACACCAGCTATCAGAAAGAAGTCGATTTTGTCCTCAGCGGAACGATGATGAATCAGGTCAAAATCACCGCTTCGACCGTAAACGGCGGAACAACGAATTCGGCGGCTGCAAAGTGTATTCCGAAAGGGACCACCTATGCCAGCATTCAATTCACAGCCTTAAGACCGCTGGCAACGATGAAGATCAACCTGGCCAATACGCTTAACGGTACCACCATTTCCAATCTATCTGTCAGACCGTACAAACTGAAACTAAACGGAACCGCGATATCCGTGAAAAATGTTGTCATCAGCGGCAATACCATCACCCTGCCCGATGACCTTGCTGCCGGGAGCTATGAGCTGATCGTCGCCATCGATGCTGTCAGCACGGCGAAGATCAACGATGTGCTCCGGGTCAATATCAGCAGCATCTATGCCAAGGATCCGGATATCGACGAAACTGATACACTGACTCCGCCTGGCGATGCGTTTGGGAACACGGCTTTGTCCATCACGATCGTAACACCGAATAGAATATACTAGACACAACAGTAACTGCATCATCATGGCCGGTATGGTTTATGTCGTACCCAAGGTCTTGACGATGAAATAAAAATAAGCCCGGATTTTGAGAATTCGGGCTTATTTTAAGTCAGCCACGCCATGGTGCGTAACCAACAAACGTTTCAAGCGGGTTGGATACCATAGTTTCACGGAATACTATTCTGCGAAGTAACGTGTAAACTATTGAAGTGCTTTATGCCGAACACACAGTCTTGTCGGAGGTCGGATACTTAATTAATGAGTAGCCATATTCCTGATTGATGCTGATTTTCCGTAAGCTATTCGACTAATCTACAAGTGCCGCCGTCCGGACTGCTATAGTTCGTTGGGAACTGGTTATTCGCGATATCATAAACATGGAGGCAGGTCAGGTAGAGTGTTTTTCCCTTGTAATCGTAATCATGGAAGATACATTCGAGCAGGACGATCTGACTCGGATCGATGATATCGCCGTTTTTCAGGCTGCTCAAGGACCGCACGGTGCTGTCTTTTAACATGACCTGGCCGCTATTCATAACGGCGCTCGAAAGGCTGAGGATATAGACCGGTTCATCCGGCTTATGCTGGTCGTAGACATAACCGACTTCTTGTTTAATCGTAGCGACAGTTCCCTTTTTTAATTCGACACCATTTAGATAGTCCACCTTAAAATACAGAGTAGCAGGATCATTGGGATTGATGATCTCGTAATTGCTGATACTTTCAAAGTCACCGGGTGATGTTTTCTCCCAGGCTTCTATCTCCGGATTGGAAGTGTAATCGTCGTCCAGGTTAAGAAAGGGCAGGGCTTCGCCGGACCATTGTGAATACTTTTGGGCTACCGCTTGCGCAGAAAGTGTTTTGTCCGTAAAACCGAATATCTTGGCGAAGGAATACTCAACAGTATCCGTACAGGTGACCTTGATCTTAGTTGAATCTCCGTTATAAGGTGTCAGGACTGTTGTATTCTCTGGAACGATGCCGTTCATTGCCGCATATGCATTGGCATTGCTGATCGCTGTGCTGACATTCGGCAGATCCATGGCGGCGGCCAAAGCCGCCGCATCGGCAGCGCTCTGGATCTTTGATTTTGTCAGGTACGCCATTCCGATATCGAGAACAAAGGCGGCAAAGCTCAACAGAATTACGATCAGGAAGGCGATCAAAACCACCGCTTGGCCTTCCTCGTTTCGGATAAATTTCACTCTCTTTCTCATTGAACTGCTCCTTTTTTTCAGAATAGTTCTTAATATCTATTATACTTGATATGTAACCATAACCTAATATATTTGAAAATTATGAATATTTATCTCCGATAATAATTTATATTGAAGTCGTTATAAACAGAGGTTGCGCACGCATCCGGGTCATCAGCTCAGTCCGGTCAACTTTGTAATAGGCATGCGCAGTGATGCACATGAGCATCCCGAAGAACTGCCCTATTGGACACAGCGCAGAACCGATATTCAGGCACGGGATGTGATCATCGAAGAGAAAAGCTCGGATATATTAGTCCTGGAAATGACCGGACTTGGGAAACTCTATACCCAGGAGCTCCTGAATGAACTCCTCCGCAAAGGGGAGGACCTCTGGCCGGTGAAATTTAAGCAGGCCATCGCCCGCTTCCAACGGTGATCCGGACACTAGCGTGGTGAAACATCCGTATCTGTGTATAGGAAACCGGCAGTGCCTGATGGGAGCTGCCGGTTTGTGCATAGCAATGGGTTTGTCCACAGCGGTAGACGGCAAAGCCAAATTATGTCTTGACACCGTTCGTGACAAGCCGCATTATATTAATTAATAGGACATGGGTATCCAAAAGGAGTATGAAGCAACGGCATGAATTTTGGCAAGAAATTAGACGTACTAATGAACATAACAAGAACCTCAAACAGCCTATTGGCCCGGGCGACGACGCTGGATGCTTCCTATGTCAGCCGGCTGCGCCGGGGGGAGAGAAGACTCCCCAAAAGGGCGAATTACGTAGAGGCAATGGCAGCCTATTTTGCCCGGCATAGTCTTGACGCATATCAGCGGAAAGCATTAGCCGACATTATTAATGACGATCTTCTCACCGCCGGGGAAGACAGAATCAGAGAGCTGCTCGCCATGTGGCTTCAAGACCAAACTGTCAATGAAAAATCGGTTCAGAGTTTTCTGGATAAGTTATCCCAATACCAATACAAGAAAGCGGCTCAACCGGCATTGAGTATCAGGCTGAGCTATCCTGCCGGTACCGGCGATCATGACCAGAAGAACGAGACCCTGATCTATTACGGTATTGACGGGAAACGGGAAGCCGTACTGCATTTTTTGTCCCACGTCTTGCTGACAGAAGGCGAACCGCAAACGCTGCTGCTGTTCAGTGACGAAAGCATGAGCTGGATCAACGACAGCCCGGATTTCAGGACAAATTGGTCACGTATGATGCTCCAGGTGATCTTGAAGGGTCATCGGATAAAAATTGTGCATACGGTCAATCGTCATTTGGATGAGATGCTGATGGCCATTGAGGAATGGATGCCGCTCTACATGACCGGCGCGGTGGAGCCGTATTATTATCCGCGAAAGCGGGATGGTATCTTTAAGCGCACGTTGTTTATCGCGCCGGATACGTGTGCCGTCATTTCAACCAGTGTCGGCGATATGGAAAGCAAAGCAGCTAATTTTTACTTAAGGGGCAGTAAAGCGGTAGAGGCCGTGAGTCAGGAATATATGAACTATTTTGCCTTGTGCCGGCCGCTGATGCGGATATACACAAAGAGAGAGAAAGAAGATTACTTCCGGATATTATTGGATTTCGAAAAGGAAAAGGCGGATTCCATCATGCGGTCCGGGTCATTATCTATCAATACCATCCCGGAAGAACTCAGTCGGCACGTATTGGATCGCGTCAATGACCAGGACCGGGAATTAATACGGCATTATTTTGTGCAGCGGGTTCAGAATCTGAAACAGACGCTGTTACAAAGCCGTTATACGGAGATCATTTCCTTGCCGGACATCGCTGCGATAAAAAGCGGAAGGGTCAAATTTGTTCTTTCCGATTTGCTGGAAGTCGAAGGGGTGTATTACCGGCCGGAGGAATATCGGCTGCATCTGGAGAATATCGTTAAACTCTTGCAAAGCCATGAAAATTACCACGTCTGTATTGATGAGTCGTTCATGGAGGACAGTTATCTGTTATATGTCAGGGAGGATATCGGGGTGATTGTGGCAAAAACGTCACACCCTTCCTTAATTATCGCGTTTGACGAAAGCAATATGGCGGCTGCTTTCTGGGATTTCCTGAACAGGAAGCTGGATCATCTATCCGAAGACAGTCTTCGAAGGGAAAAAACCATCAGCCGCTTGCAGGCGATTATCGACGAACTTAGAATTGAGGATTAAATAACCATGAATACTGAGATCGCGATTAATCTTATCTACAACATCACCACGTTATTGACGATGGCCTTTATCTATTCCTTATTTCAGAATAAGAATCGGATTGATAATCGCTATTACAAAGTCTTGCTCGGTGTGTTTATCGGCGCGGCGGGGATTCTAATTATGATGACCGCGCTGCGGTTTGAGGATGGGATTATTTTTGATGCGCGATCGATTCTGATCAGTGTTTCCGGAATGTTCTTCGGCGCTGTACCCACGATCATCGCCGCTTTCATCATGATCGTCTTTCGGATCATCTTGGGGGGAGCCGGCACCGTGATGGGTATTCTGGTCATTCTGACCACATCCTTCATTGGTATCCTTTGGCATCGGTATCGCTTTCATGGTATTCTTAAACACAATAAATATGCCGTTGAGTTCTACCTGTTTGGGTTAATCATTCATATTGATATGATTGTGTGCATGTTTGTGCTGCCCTGGGATATGGTGATGAAAACAATTCAAAATCTGTTCATCCCTGTTATTGTTCTCTATCCTATTGGCACGTATCTTCTGTGCCGCTTATTCTTAAACCAGTTTGAACGGAATAATTTATTTCGGCAGTTAAGTGAAAGCGAAGAAAAGTATCGGCAAATTGCCGAGAATACCTCTGATTTGATCTGGACAGTGGATATGAATCTGAACTTGACCTATGTCAGTCCTTCATCCGAAAGACTTTTCGGAGTGAAACATTCTTCGTATCTCAAGACAACGTTGGAGGAAAGGTTTCCGCCGGAAGAGGTGACCAAACTAAAATCAGTTCTTATAGAAGAACTGGAAAAAGATTGGGATCCGGCTTCAGATAAAGGCAGATCCAGAATCATCGAGGCGAAGCATTATCGCGGCGATGGCTCCATAGCGTGGGTCTCTATGAATGTATCCACCATTCGTGATGAAGACGGTAATATTGTAGCGCTCAATGGCATAACCCGGGACATTACGGAACTGAAAAAAGTGGAATTGGAAAAGGCCAAACAGACGGCGTTGATCGTATCTTTAATCGATGCCATCCCGGACTTGATTTTCTTCAAAGACACCGAAGGGGTCTATCTTGGCTGCAACAGCGCTTTTTCCGAATTTGTCGGTAAACCCAAAGAGGATATTATCGGCAAGAATGATTATGAACTTTTTCCGGCTGATACAGCGGATATCTTTCGCTATCATGACAATATCATGTTAAAAAACAGAAAGAAGAGGCGAAATGAAGAATGGGGCCGCTATCCTGACGGCAGAGAGGTTCTCCTGGATACACTCAAGACACCCTATTTGGATGCAGACGGCAGTCTGATTGGGATTCTAGGAATCAGCCGGGATATTTCCGAACGCAAGCGTAAAGAAGACGAGATATCCTATATCGCCTACCATGATTATCTGACAGGCCTGTATAACCGGCGGTTCTATGAAGAGGAATTACGGCGTTTGGATGTCAGCGAAAATCTGCCGTTAACCATGATTATGGGTGATGTCAACGGTTTGAAGCTGATCAATGACTCCTTTGGGCATTTAGTGGGTGATGAACTATTGAAAAAGGTCGCTGAAATCATTAAGGCGAGTTGCAGGGCAGACGATATCATCGCCCGCTTCGGCGGGGACGAATTTGTCATATTATTACCCGAAACAGGTGCGGCAGAAGCAGATAAAATTATTGAGCGTATTCATGAGCTTTCCGCCAAGGAAAAAATAAACGGCATAGAAATCTCCATTTCCTTCGGTCATGAGACAAAAGTAAACCCATCTGAAAATATCGCTGACATTATCAAGAACGCCGAAAACAGTATGTATCGGGATAAGCTTTTTGAAAGCGCCAGTATGCGCAGCAAAACCATCGACCTGATCATGAATACGCTGTATGAAAAGAACAATCGGGAAATGATGCATTCCAAACGCGTCAGCAAACTGTGCGAGGAAATGGCCCTCCATATGCATCTTGGCAGAACGGCGGTGGAGCAGATTAAATTAGCCGGATTAGTCCATGATATCGGTAAAATAGGAATTGAAGAGATAATCCTGAACAGTCCCAATAAATTGAGTGGTGATGAATGGCATGAAATGAAGAAGCATTCGGAGATAGGCTACCGCATCTTATCCTCCGCCGCAGAATTCACGGAAATCGCTGAATACGTTCTTCAACACCAGGAGAAATGGGATGGGTCGGGTTACCCCAAGGGCTTAAAAGGGCGGGAAATCGCATTTGAAGCCAGACTCATCGCCATCGCCGATGCCTACGATGCCATGACCGGTGTCAGAACGTATGGCCGCGTGTTTACCCGGGAAGAAGCGTTGGAAGAGTTAGTAAAATGTTCAGGGACGCATTTTGACCCGGATATGGCAGCGATTTTTGTGGATTTTATCTCCAAGCAGATAAAGGATAACGATTAAGGGATTCTCTATGATCATCTATACCATGACGAAATAACGGCATCGAGGGATGAGAAATGGAAAAGTTAATGGGGCTGTTTAAACCTGATATCCCCGAAAAATACAGAGCGGACTTTTACCGGCAGCTTCTCACGGAGAACTATTCCCGGTTATTTCCTACCTTAGTGGTGCTTTTTATCCTAGAGGCAGGGCTCTACCTTGTCCGGGACAGACTTTTCGGTGTCGGTCCGGTCATAGGGATATTTTTGCTGGTCAATGTCGTCATGCTTCCGGTTATATGGGTGGTCAACGCCAGAATCGCGTCCATCGCTACCGGCATAGCGAAAATGGTTCAAAGTATCACGGCTCTGATGCTGATTCTTTTTGGGATGGCCCTGGTACTTTTCGTTCAGCAGGATGTGGATCTGCTTTAACTTAAGTCATAAGCGACACTGGTGGATTAGGGAGGTAATCATGGCACGCTGTGCTTGCATTTGCAAACATAGCGTGCCATGATAACTTTAAATAACTACTCAAAAGAATATCTCAAACCTTTACCTCAAATCAGGTCTGCGTACCACACTTCCAGCGCCAAGCGGAGCATGGAGGCGGAGCGCGGCTCTTTGCGCCACGGATGGCGCAAGAGCCGAAAGCGGAATGTGGTGCGTGGACCGGACCCTAACAAATATATTTGTCTAGTTATTTGAAAATCATAATACCAGTACCGGCATTCTTAACATAATTGTTACAAATGCGCAAAAAAATGAAAACATAGGATTGCTATGCTATATACATAAACGATCTATTAATGATCTTTTGAAAGGCAGGAAAACACAAATGAAAAAAGTCTTAACACTCTTATTAGTGGGTGTACTGGCGCTCACATTCAGCGCCTGCGGAAAAACTGACACGAATCAGACGAGCAATCAACCGGCACAAACCGAATCGGGGGAAATAACCATCGCAGGATCGACTTCCGTACAGCCGATTTCTGAGGCACTGGCCGAAGCATTTATGGTCAAGTATCCCAATATTAAAGTCAGCGTTCAGGGCGGCGGTTCCAGCGCGGGAATTAAGGCGGCGCAGGAAGCAACAGCAGATATTGGCGCTTCTTCCCGTGAACTGAAAAGCGAAGAAAACGGATTGACGGAAACCGTCATCTGCAAAGACGGCATCGCCATTGCGGTTAACAGCGCCAATGCAGTTAAGGATTTAAGTATTGAGCAAATTATGAAAATCTACAGCGGAGCGATCACCAATTGGAAGGATGTCGGCGGCGCCGATCAGACCATCAATGTGGTAACCCGTGAAGATGGCTCCGGAACACGCGGTGCTTTTGAAGAACTCGTCATGGGCAAAGATAATCCAATCTCTGACAAAGCTCTCGTCCAGAATTCCACCGGTGCAGTGAAAGCATCCGTAGCCAGTGATCCGAACGCCATCGGGTACATCTCTCTGGCCAGTCTTGATGAAACCGTGAAAGCGGTAACTGTAGAAGGTGTCCAGGTCAGCGCGGATAATATCGTTAACGGCACGTATAAGATTTCCCGTCCGTTCCTTTACCTGACCAAAGAAGCGCCAGCCGGTGCAGTCAAGACCTATATGGACTATGTCATGTCAGCTGAAGGCCAAAGCATTATTGAAAAAGAAGGTCTCGTGTTAGTTAAATAGTCTTAGTTAAATAATGAATGGTTGAGCACAGATAAGTTAATTCGACGGACTCTTTGGGCTGCTGCCCGGCGAACGATAGCGTTCACCGGGCAGCAGCTTTAGTGTATTAACTATAATCGGAGTCTTTTTTGTAATAATTATCAATAATATACATCAGAAGTTTACGATAATTTAAAATTCAACGTTCTTTAACTGTTTAAATTGCAAACAGAACATATGTTTGATATAATTCTAATAAGATTAATTTGCCATAATAAGGAATTCAATAAAGAATATTATCAAATTTGATAAGTTTAAGGTTCGAAAGCAGTGAGGTTTGAAATGGAAAAAGAAAATTCTATTAAACTATTTGAAGAAAAAACTATTCGCACTCATTGGGATGAGGAAAGAGAGAACTGGTATTTTTCTATTGTTGATGTAATTGCAGTCTTAACCAACAGCGAAAATCCACAGACATACTGGCGTGTTATGAAAAAACGCTTGATTGAAGAAGGAAATGAAACCGTTACATATTGTAACGCTTTGAAAATGAAAGCTGCAGACGGCAAAATGCGCATGACAGACGTTGCCGACACCGAGCAACTTCTGCGGCTTATTCAGTCAATTCCAAGCAAAAAAGCTGAACCGTTTAAATTGTGGTTAGCTCGTGTGGGAACCCAGCGGATTGACGAAACCGCCGATCCTGAGATTACCATTGAACGCGCATTGGAAACCTATCTGAAAAAAGGCTATACACGCAATTGGATTAACCAGCGGCTGAAAACAATCGAAGTTCGCAAAGAACTGACTGATGAATGGGAAAAACGCGGCATAACTGATAAACTTGATTTCGCAATTTTAACTGATGAGATAACGCAAGCATGGGCAGACAAAACAACAAGACAATATAAAGAATTCAAGGGTCTTAAAAAAGAGAATCTCAGGGACAATATGACCAATGTTGAGTTGGTTCTAAATATGCTGGCGGAAGTTACTACCACCGATATTTCTCGTCAGGACGAGCTAGAAACTATGGCGGAACATAAAAGTGTTGCACAGCGCGGTGGTTCGGTCAAAGGCAGCACGTGTGCAGTATGAAAAACAGACAGGAAAAAAGGCAGTATCCCCTTTGAATGCTAATGACCTTAAAGGTTTGGTAGACAAAATTTGATAGTCAAATAACGTCACATATGACGATACCAGCCAATGTTTATTACACATCGTAATAAACATTAAGCTGGTATTATTAATTATTACAAGTAACGTTTTATAAGAACGGTGTACTAGGAGTCTGACCGACGAAACGTTTTCGTTGAATATCTATGCATTCATTCAACCCTCATAGCTCGGTCTGCGTACTACATTTCCGGCGGCAAGCGGAGTAGGATTGCGGAGCGCGGCTCTTTGCGCCACGGATGGCGCAAGAGCCGAAAGCGGAATGTGGTGCGCAGACCGGACCCAAAAGAATATATTCGTCTAATTATTGAAAAATTATAATACTTGATTCAGGTTAAGTTCAGGCTGCTTCAATGACACTGACATGCAGTCCCATAGCCCCGATATGCTCTATATCGATCGGGATGAAGAGGGTGGGGGTGCGATGGGTTATTTCAATTCTTTCTCCGACGATGACGGTAGGCGGGGTGATGTCAATGATCACGTTGATGATCGAGAATTCTGTAGCGGCATTGCCCAGAATCATATTGGCCAATTCACCCACCGCGCTCTTGGTCAGCTCGTCGAGAGCAGACGTTTCATAGCCGCCTAATAACGTACTGGCAGCTTTCATTGCGCTGTTATCTTTGAATTCCAAGGTTACCTGTCCCTTTATTTTTCCTGTGATCCCAATGATAACTGCGGTATTGCCGATGGTGTAGGGTGTGTTCAGCAATGAAATGCGACCGATGTTCGGTTCTGCGTTACATAGGGGCGAAAAGACGGAAGCGATACCCTTAAGGAATGGGTTGATATGTTCTGCTTTCAAAAAATTATTCTCCTCTCATTTTGGACTGCGGTTATGTTATTCCTATAGATTAAAGGTGCGCATAATCGGAAGTGTGATGACAAATTCCGTGCCGCTGCCTTCATTGGTTGATACGGTGATATTTCCGCCTAACTTTTCAGCCTCATGTTTCACAGCTGACAAACCGATTCCTCTTCCTGACAGCGTGTCCACAGCGGCTTTGGTAGAAAAATGCTCCTTGAAAATAAACGGCAGCAAATCCGCCGGCGGCATGCAGGACAATTCCTCCTGCGAAGCCAGTCCGGCTTCCAATACTTTATCTTTTATTTTCATTAAGTCAATACCGTGACCGTCATCGGTGACGGACAGGGCAAAATAATTCGGATCCAAGCGGCGTATTTGACAGGTAATGGCTGCGCATTCCGGCTTTCCGGCTTCCATCCGGGCATCCGCAGACTCAATACCGTGATCCGCCGCATTGCGGACGATATGGATGAGTGACTTCAACAGACCGGAATATAATGGCTTATAGACGAAGATATCATCGCCCTCGATGTGCAGCGCAATCTTTTTTCCCAGGCGTGAACCCAGGTATTCCACATAGCCGTCGTATTCTTTCAGAAAATCTTTGAAATTACGGCAAAGCAGCTTTTTGACGGCTTCTGTCAAGGCGTGCTGCTGTTCTTCCTTGCAGACACGTTTAATCAGCGTACAGATAGCTTCAATTTGTTCTTTGGTAACCACAAAGGTTTCTGTTTTCGTGAAATAGTCTTCTCCTAAAGCACCGGTGATCACCTGCATATCGTCCGCCAGGATAGCGCTGGGATCAATGCCGGCAAGGATGTTTTTCAGATGGTTTAACAGGCTGGGATTTTCAGCTTCTTTTAATAGATCCGCCAGTTGATCTTCAAGCGCGTGCAGATGAGCGGAGGTATTGTATAAGCCATGCTGTGCCAGCTCCCCCTTATAGGTATGCACACTGCGGAAGATTTCCGTCAGTGTCTCACCGCCGTTTTGGGATTCGTCAAGGCGATTGTTCCAGCCGGTGCGGAAAAGCTGGCACATCTCCTCGATGCTCATTTTCATATCGTCATAGTTCTGAATGGCTTTTAAAATGAGCCGGAGGTTCTTTTCTTCCTCTTTCATCCTGCGGTTAAGTTCTATTTTTTCCGTGATGTCCGTCAAAATGACCATGACTTTCAGATCGGATTCGGATAATAATTTATATTCTAAAGCCACGGTCCTGCCATGCACGGTCATTTCCTGGGGCAGAAGAGAGAAGTAGACCTCGGCGGATATGTCATTCTCACCGGCAAAGAGCATGGTTAATGTTGCTTCCATCCCGGCGACATCTGCCGGTTTGAAATACGGGGCGACTATGTCCAGAAAATGTCGCGCAACTATTTCACAGCCGAAGATTTTGACACATTCCGCGCTGTATTCATTGTGTATAAGATAATTGCCGGAGAAAGACAGAAAACCTTGACCGGCATGGTCCAGCAGGTTTTTAATCGATTCGTTTTTCTGACTGAGTTCGGCATTGGTGGCAGCAATCGTATCGCTGAACGCTTTCTCCTTTTCGTTGGCCATTTTCAGCCATTCGATTTCTTTTTCTCTCTTTTTCGTCAGCTCCATCAAAAAGACCCGGATACTGACCACGCCGAGAAAGACATCGTTTTTCGTGACGACAATGAGATCATAAATGTTTTTGTGGTCGCGCTTCATGGCCAGCGCACTGACCTTGGCTATCTCAACGGAGTGATCGACAATCAGCATACTGGTTTCCATGAGATAGGTGACAGGTCGTCTGCTGTAAAGCGAATACCCGTATTGCGTCCCGATCTTCTGGTAATAATCCGCTCGCATAATTAATCCGGCGGGTCTGTCATTATCCAATATAACAATGCCTTCCAGCAGGCTTTGCTGCTCAAATATTTCATGGGCTTTAGAGCCAGTATCTGTTATACAGCAGGTTGTTGTGTGTTGAACAAGCCTGCTGATAGGATCTTTAATGTCGATGTCGGTCATGGATATGACGCTG
Source organism: Dehalobacter sp. DCM (assembly GCF_024972775.1). Classification (NCBI taxonomy): domain Bacteria; kingdom Bacillati; phylum Bacillota; class Clostridia; order Eubacteriales; family Desulfitobacteriaceae; genus Dehalobacter; species Dehalobacter sp. DCM. Next base: position 1,568,904 of record NZ_CP092282.1, read on the forward strand.
GGAATCGTTGGATTATCGTGACTCAATCAGGACAGCCTCCTTAATGGTGAGCTTTTTCTCCAGAACCGCGTTCAATACGCTTGCCGTTTTTTCGGAATTAAAGGGTTTTAGAATGTAATTGGAAGCACCGGCTTTGATGGCTTCAAGGACTTTGGTCTGCTGTCCCAGGGCGGTGATCATCACGATACACGCGTTGGGCGCTATTTCCTTGATTTTCCGGCACGCGGTGATTCCGTCCATGACCGGCATGGTGATGTCCATTGTTACCAAATCCGGTTTCAGTTCAACGAATTTTTTAACGGCTTCCTCGCCGTTGGCAGCTTCCCCTGCAATTTCAAAGTCATTCTCACACAATATTTGCTTTAGATTGAACCGTGTAGCCAAAGAATCGTCAACAATCAATATTCTGGCCATGTTTTCATCCCTCCTATTATAGCTTTATCGTACTTGGTGAAAGTAAAGAGAGTATGAACAATGGTTTATTTTTTTGTAAAGTTTGGACAAAGATAAATAATGAGAAAAATTTACATAGTGTTCACAATAGCTTAACGTTGCCCAGTTAAGATAGAGATAAACACAGGGAGAGGAGGTCAGGATTATGACGGCAAAAGAAGAAGCGATCATCAGGGCAATCTGGGGCAGCGGACGAAAGAAATAAATCTCCTTGAAGAATCGAAAGGCATAGCGTATTAACGCAAGAAAACACGTTCAGGAGATATGGTAATGAATGAAATGCAGCACTATGGTCAGACATACTGTGATAATACAATAAGTAATTCAAATCAGACGCATATACTCCAACTATTGCAAGATGAAAGCATAGGTGATTCATTTATGCAGGTATTAGAGAAAAAAGAAATTTCTACACTGTTTCAGCCGATTGTGTCTTTGAAGGATGGACATATCTTAGGCTTTGAAGCACTGAGCAGGGGCCCGAAAAATTCGATGCTTGAAAGTCCGGCGGTTTTATTTGACGTTGCCCGGCTTTATGGCAAGCTTTGGGAGCTTGAATTCCTGTGCAGGATCAAAGCGTTGGAAAATGCAGCGAATATCAACCAAGAGTATTTGATATTTATCAACGTGGATCCGAATATTATCAATGATGAAAATTTCACCCGGGGATTTACCAAGGAGTTCTTAAAGGGCTTTAATATTGACCCGGAAAATGTTGTCTTTGAATTGACGGAAAAGAATACAGTTCCCGATATTCATGGCTTCAAGAAGCTGATCGATAACTACAAGGATCAGGGATATAAGATCGCCATCGATGATACCGGCGCAGGCTACTCGGGATTGAAATTAATCACCGATATTAATCCCAATTATATTAAATTGGATATGGCCCTGATCCGGGATCTGGACAAGGACGGGGTAAAATATGCCCTGATCAAAACCTTATATGAATTTTGTCAGGTGACCAATATTAAAGTCATCGCTGAAGGCATTGAGACGGAAAATGAACTGAATGCTCTGATCGATATCGGGGTGGATTATGGACAAGGCTATTTTATCCAAAAACCTATTAACGCTTTGGCTGACATCCGGCCGGATGTTGTGAAATCGATTACGGTGCGAAATAAAAAGAAAAGCGCGCTCTATAATGCCAAGCCGACGACGGTGTTTGTCGGTGATGTCTGCCGGTCAAATTTGTGCCTGGAACCGTACAATATATGTGAAAAAGCACTGCAAGTATTCAACGAAAATAAAGCATTAATGGGGATACCGGTGGTAGAAAACGGCGTTCTCTGCGGTCTATTGATGCGAGATAAATTTTTTGCGGAACTTGGGACAAAGTACGGCTATGCCTTATATGTCAACAGGCCGGTATCGATGGTAATGGACAACCGCCCCTTGTGCGTAGAGTACAGTACAACCATCGATGTTGCTTCCAAGCTCGCCATGAACCGCAGCAGCAATAATCTATACGACTATATTATCGTGACCAATAACAATAGGTATTTCGGCATTGTCACCGTCAAGGATCTGCTGGACAAAACCATTGAACTGGAAGTGAACTATGCCAAGCATTTGAATCCCTTGTCCGGACTTCCGGGAAATGTCCTGATTGAGCAGAAGCTCACGGAGGTCATTAATCATGACCTGGAATTCACCGTGCTTTATATTGATATCGACAATTTCAAGGTGTACAACGATATTTATGGTTTCGAGAAAGGCGACAGGATGCTGCAGTTTCTGGCAAGAACGATTTCTGAAACCGCCGCAGGATTGAACGGGGCAGATCAATTTGTCGGGCATATCGGCGGCGATGACTTTATCGTTATCCTTGACAGCTATGACGTCGAAGCCCTGTGCAGTCTGCTTGTTCGAAAATTTACGGACGGAATCAAGGAATTTTACTCCCGGCAGCATATCGACAATCAGTGCATTATTGCCAAGAACAGACACGGGCAGGAAGAACAATACCCGCTGGTGACGCTGTCCATTGCCGGTATTCATAACCGGGGCAAAACCTTTGCGGATATCTACGACCTCACGGAGCAAGCGGGCAGAATCAAGAAAAAATGCAAAGAAATATGGGACAGCTGCTATATAATCCAGTAGTAGGAATCAGGAGGCGGAGATGGAAAGAAAACTGGTGTCGGTTTCTGTTTTACTGGGGATGATCCTCATGCTGTTATCCATTCAGATCGTTATCAGTTCGCTGTAACGCGCTTATGTGTTAATAAACGACTGCGGTATTCAGACGAACACACGATGAGATGTAGTAATACTATGAAAACAGGTAAAATATTTAGAAAAATATATTGAGAGGAGGTGAAAAAATGATATTAGAAGCGGATCTGCACGTTCACACGGTAGCCAGCAATCACGGCTATAGTACGATTAAAGAAAATGTCACTATTGCCGCTGAGAAAGGATTAAAAATGCTTGCCATCACCGACCACGGTCTCAATATGCCCGGCGCACCGCATTATTACTACTTTACCAACCTGATCTCATTGCCCCGGCAGATGGAAGGGGTCCGGGTATTGCGCGGCGTCGAAGCAAACATTCTGGATACCCAAGGCAGCATCGATATGCCGGAGGGGATTCTGGCGGATTATCTGGATATTGTCCTGGCCGGATTTCACGATTTGACCGGGTATACCGGATCCAGTATCGCGGATAACACCCGGGCGATGATCGCAGCCATAGAGAATCCGTATGTTCATATCATCAGCCATCCGGGCAATCCGAAGTTTCCGGTGTTTGTTGAAGATGTAGTATTGGCGGCGAAACAGCACCATAAGGCTCTGGAGCTGAATAACAGTTCCTTTGTGGTCAGACCCGGCAGCCAAACCTTATGCAGCCAGTTTGCCAGAATGGCCAAAAAGCATAATGCGCTGGTCTGTATCAACAGCGATGCTCATATCTGCTATAACGTCGGAGAAAATGAAAAAGCCGCGGATTTAGCCGTCAGCGCAGGAATCAGAAAAGCCCAGATCCTCAACGCCTCGGTATACCGGATCAATGAATTCCTGGCTTACCATAAGCAGCGGATACAGGGACTGAAAAGGGTACAATAAACAGAGGTCCAACAAATTGAAAATCATTAAAACTAACCAGTCTTGTGGCGATAGACTGTTTTTTATTGCTTTTTTCGGATGTTTTCGTAAAAGAGATCCTGGCTGTTTATGCTAACCGCATGTTTGTTCTTCTTTCTTACACGGGTATATTGACCGTCCGGGGCAAGTTTGCGTGCTTTTTGAGTATCATTGAGAGAAATAGATAACGTCGTAATCATTTCTTGTTTTATTGCCGGGTCATCGACGGGAAAGAGGATTTCGATGCGGCGGTCAAGATTTCTTTCCATCAGATCGGCACTGGAAAGGAAAAGCTCTTCATTGCCGTCGTTTAGAAAATAGTAGATGCGGCTGTGTTCAAGATAACGGCCAACAATACTGTAGACCTGGATGTTATCACTTATATTCGGAACACCGGGCTTTAAACAGCAAATCCCCCGAACGATTAATTTGATGGTGACGCCGGCTTTTGACGCATCATAGAGTGTCTCTATGATTTCCCTGTCCACCAGGGAGTTGACTTTGGCTATGATTGCTGCTTTTTTGCCCTGTTTGACATTGGTGGTCTCTCTTCTGATCAATGTCAGGAGTTTTTTTCGCAGGTGGTATGGTGCAACGGACAGACGATATAATTCTGCCGGTTCAGACAGGCCGGACAGCATATTAAACAAATTGGATGCGTCGGCTCCGAAGTAGGGATTGGCTGTAAATAAGCCGATATCCGTATAATAGCGCGCTGTTGCGTCGTTATAATTACCTGTGCTGAGGTGAACATAGCGTTGAATGCCGTCATCTTCCATACGAACAACCAATAAAATTTTGCAGTGGGTTTTTAATCCGGTCAATCCGTAGATGACGTGACAACCGGCGGTTTCCAGACGTTTGGCCCATTGAATATTATTTTCTTCGTCAAAACGGGCTTTCAGCTCCACGAGGACTGTTACTTGTTTGCCGTTTTCAGCTGCTTGCGCCAGTGCTTCAACAAGCGGAGAAGAACCGCTCACCCGATATAGGGTTTGTTTAATTGCAAGTACCTGAGGATCGGCTGCTGCTTGTCGAACAAAATCAAGCACCGGCTGAAAAGAATGATAGGGATGGTGCAGGGTGATATCCTGAATACGGATAGCGTCAAAGATCTCCTTATGAGCAGAAAAAACAGCGGGATACACCGGATCAATCGGCATATAGCGTAAATGGTCGTAGCCTTCCACAGTATAAAAACAATGAAGAAAATTCAAGTCGATGGGTCCGGGAATTTTATAAACGGCCATATTATCAATTTCTAATTCGGCAGTGAGTCTTTCCAATAGTCTCTGATCCACGCTGCTTTCTATTTCCAAGCGTATGACGGAGCCCCATTTGCGCTGACGTAAGGATTGTTTTATCGCAGCCAGCAAATCTTCTGCTCCCTCCTCGTCCAAGCTTAAATCGGCATTGCGTGTTATGCGGTAGTAAGCCGTTGTCAGGATTTTATGACCGGAAAAAATGGAAGATAATCTCTCTTTGATAATTTCCTCTAATAGAACAAAGATTTTCTGCCCATGGCTGGCCGGTATTTCAATGATTCGTTTTAAGACAGAAGGAACCTGGACTGTGGCAAATAAAGGTTTTTGGGGTTCGTGCGGATTCGCCAGGAGTAGAGCAATGTTCAGACTCTTATTTAAGAGCAAGGGAAAGGGGCGGCTGCTGTCAACGAGCATGGGGGTCAGGACGGGGTAAACCGTGTGCTCAAAATACTGCGCCGCATAATTCTGCTGTTCAGGGTCTAATTCCTTGACATTGGCCAGATGAATTTTTTCCTTTTTCAAGGAGCGTTTCAGTGCATGAGTGTAGCAATGATATAATTGCTGCATTATTTGGTGCGCACGATGAGATATTATTTCCATTTCTTCTGTGGGCAATAGACCCGAAGGATCTTTCTTCAAAAAACCGGCCAGTACTTTATCCCTGATCGATGCGACTCGGATCATGAAAAATTCATCAAGGTTTGAAGCTGTAATAGCGGCAAATTTCAAACGTTCCAGGAGTGGATTTTGTTTGTCACAAGCCTCTTCCAGAACGCGGTGATTGAATTCCAGCCAGCTGAGTTCCCGATTTATAAACATTTTTTCTCCCATGATACCAATCATCCTTTAATGAAAAATATGTTTGGTTGCCGGACTTACGCCCATGATCGCTTCAAAAAACAACGCTACTTTGGCAAAGGCCCATTCCTCCAGTAGGGGGCTTTGCCTCGAATAGAGTTTAAAGAGAGCACTATCTTTGTTAATTGAGATATCCAATTGCTGTATTTTGTCTTCGTGGGATATATCTAAACTGTCGGCCATTTTTAAGAGAACAGCCAGTTTTGAAATTATCATGCGGTATTTGTGGGTAAAGGACGGTTGATTCAAATCATGATCGCCGGGTAATTCTGTACCTTGGTAACGCACAACGTTGGCAATGATATCCAACTCCAGGTTGGAAAGGCCCATAATATTTTGCTTTTTGATCAACTCGTAGGATAGACGATGGTGTTCGCTGAAATTCACAAAATAACCGATATCGTGCAGTATGGCAGCAATATGGAGGTATTGCCGTTCTTTTTCACTCAGTTTGTGCAGTTTCATGGTTTGGTCAAATATGGCTAAGGCAAGTTTGGCCACCTGTTCGCAGTGTTTTTCATTTGTCCCATATTTCTTCGCGATATACCAGATGGAATGAATAATGTCTTTTTCAAAGTCCTCCCTCCGGGGACAGTTGTAAATATGATCTGCCAAATCATAAATAACACCGTAGCGGAAGACAATAAGCGGTATGAATACCCGCTTCGTTTTGGTAACCTTAAGTAAAGCGTTCAGGATGATGACGGAAGGCACAAACGTTTCTAACTGTTTGGGTGTCAGCTCATAGGTTTCTTTTAGCTGATCATCATGCATTTTGCAGACATTGTCATACAATCTAGAAATATGGTCCCTGTCTATCAATTGCAGGTCCTTTTGGGTCAGTTTATGATAAATCGTATTAATTTCACTGCCTAAACCGATCATATTTTGAATATCGGCATTATGAAGCAGCGTATAAAGAAGAGACAGCTCGCTGTTGATATAGTCTTCAATCATCTGATAATAGTTGGTTTTCTTCGTTCTGAACTCAGAGAGGGTTTCAAAAATCCGGAGTGAGCCGATGTTGATGTATTCGGTTAAGCTCAGGTTGCCTTTGTTAAATACAGAGATCTCGAGACCTCCGGAAGAAATGTTGACGACGAGGGTTGATTCTTTGGTATGGGAGACATTAAAGTCCGGGTTATGGTATTTCAGAGCTTTATATAAATAGAATCTTTCCTGGGCACTGTTGATGACCTCCACCGAAAGACCGGTTTTCATACGGATAAATTCAAGCACATATTCACGGTTGCTGGCTTCACGCAGCGCGCTTTTGGCAAAGGACCGATAATGTTTTACTTTGTATTCCTTCAGGATACGGACAAAACCCAACAGGGATTCCGTCGTGGCGCGCATGGTAGATGTGGAGATTCGACCGAAAGTAAACGCATCATTGCCGATATTGGTTGGTAGGGTCAAGTCTTCAAGAATATCCATCTTGCCGTTGTTATTGATTTGGGCAACGGTCAAATGGAGATGGTTAGTACCGACGTCGATGGCGCCGACAACATCATAATTTCTTCTGGCCACGGGAATACTCCTTTGGTTGGTCAGGATATTTCATCCATTATTAACTCACGGTTGAAGTGTTTCTTAAAGGCAGGTGCGGCATTTAAGGCGTTGGTGATTTCAAAATTGGCGTTTGTTCCAGCAATAACGGTGATCGTTACCTGAGAATGGTCATATTCACAGCGGATTTCTGTGATATTGCTGTTATGTCTGCGATCAAGATTCTCCGCAATCCGGAGCAATACCCCCAGCTTTTGCACGGCAGCTATTTCGGTGTCGCTTAATATGGATTGGTATGGAGCGGCAATTCTGACCTCGTCTTTACGGTGCATGGAAGCAGTCAAAGCAGCCATAATCAGCTCTTTATGGCTCAAGCCATTAATACGGCTGTTCAGGATGCTGTAGAATGAGTGCATGTGGTGGTTATAGTAATTAATAGTGATACCGCAATCATGGAGCAGTGCGGCTGTTTTAAGAACGTTTTTCAGGTTTATCCCGCAAGCCAGTTCATCATGCAGACATTCGAACAGCCCGCTGCAAAGCTTCCAGACCTGCTGGGCATGAGACAGATCCACATGGTGATGGGCCATTATGTTTTGTAGAGAATGATCCAGGATATTTGGCAAAGGTTCTCGGGAAGTAAGCAGGCGCTCATAGAAAAGGCCCTCTCTCAGGCCGGACCCGCTGATAAAGAGCTCTTTAACTCCGCTCACTTCTAATAAAACGGTCATTTCGGCCAAGGCAGCGAAAAAGATATCGGCACGTTCTTTAGACAAGCCTTTGACTTTGGAGCGCTGTTCTAACGACAGTTGTGCGAATGAATCATAGTTCTTCCATACGGTAGCCGCATCCATTGGATAATTATGAGTAATCTCCAGTGGATATTTCTTTTGCCTGCGGTCAATTTTGCCGAGATTGCGAAAAGAACCGCCGATCCCGATTAAAGGCCAATCGCCGGAAACCCAATTGATTTTTTGAAAATGGTCATTCAAAAAGGTGTGGAGATTCATTTTTGTCGAATCATTTATTTTCCCATTGAGACCAAACCTCTGAGTAAGCGTAAGCGTACCGAAAGGAAGACTGACTGCTTGCTCAAGCTGTTTATTTCTGAATAGTACCAGTTCCGTGCTTCCTCCGCCGATGTCCATAATCAGACCGTCCGCTAAATCCAGCGTATTAATGACGCCAAAATAACCGTAGTAGGACTCTTCTTCACCGGATATGATCCGGATATCCAGACCGATATCTTCTTTCGCTTTGGTGATAAATTCATGCTTGTTAACGGCTTTGCGAACCGCTTCGGTGGCTACCGTTATGATCTCATCCACTTGGAGTGCCTGGCATAAATCGTTAAAGAAGCTGAGGGTATCCAAAGCGTAAGCCATTTTAAGCATGCTTATCCGGTTCGCCCCGTTGGCTTTTTCGCCGAGACGCACGGTTTCCTTAAGTTCGTCAATAATTTTATAAGATCCGTCCTCTTCAATTTGGACGATGAGTAAATGCATGGAATTGGACCCGATATCGATTATGGCATATCTGCGCATGGTGATCCTCGTATTCTTCCTATAATAGTATTTTTGACATAATTATACGTTATCTGTGTTAAGGCAGTGTTAATAGGATGTTAATGAGATGTTAAGCTTCTCTTTCAAATGATGCGTTCATAAGGAAGGAATTAATATTTACACGAAGTTAATATTATGTGCCTTTGGAATTAACATGACTATGCTATCCTTAACATCAGAAAGCGATCAATTCTTTTTTGTTAAAGTTACCCCTATCAACTTCTCATATATACCAGGGAAACGGCGGTGTCGCGAAACTACGAGAGTAGTAGCGATTCCGCCTTTTTCTATAAGCTTCAATTCTGCGGGATCTTAACACAATTGTTACAATTTCGTAATGCCGATTTCATATTTGCAAGGTAGCATTGACTTGAAAGCAGGTGATTCAGATGGAAGCTATCAGCCAGTTGTTGCTGCAGCCCTATAGCTACCTGATCTATATGGCCATTGCCTGGGCGCTTCTCTGGAAAGGCATCGCCCTGTGGTATGCGGCCCGCTGCGGACAGTTAGCTTGGTTTATCGTTCTTTTTTTGGCGAATACCGTCAGCATCCTGGAAATTATTTATGTTGTTTTCTTCAGAAGAGAAATAGACGAAACAGAAAATGACGACCAATGCTGTTAACACAAAACATCATATGGTTCCATAAAGAGGCCGTTGCACATTATTGTTATACTTATGTGCAACGGCCAGCTTATTCCCGTCATGCCGGTATCCATGATGAAATAATTGAATTTATGGTATATAATAGCCTTATAAATTATTCCAATAGGCTTGAGAATTATTTCCAACCCCGGGAAACAGAGGTTCAGCAGAGGAGGACACCATGAGCAAGAAAATTCTGGTCGTGGAAGATGAAGAGGCGATAAGCCGGCTGATCAGTTATAATCTGAAGAAGGAAGGATATGACGTAACCGTTTCAGCGGATGGCATCAATGGCCTCGCTAAAATCAGGTCGGAAAAACCGGACCTGCTTATTCTGGATATTATGCTTCCGGGGATAGATGGTTATGAAATTTGTCAAACTGTCCGAAGAGAGAACAGCGCACTTCCGGTGATCATGCTATCCGCGCGGGCGGATGAGGTCGACCGGGTTCTCGGCCTGGAGCTGGGCGGAGACGACTACTTGACGAAACCCTTCAGTCCCAGAGAATTGATTGCCCGGGTCCGTGCCTTGCTGCGTCGGACACAGAACCTGCGGGATACACTGGACCATGATATCTTTACGATCGGCGGGCTGTCTGTGGATTTTTCCGCTCGTGAAATCAAGGTGGATAATCAGACCGTACCGCTCACACCGAAAGAATTTGAACTGCTTGAGTTTCTGATCCGCAATAAAGGAAAAGTTGTCAGCAGGGATCAACTTCTGGACCGGGTTTGGAATTACGATTTTGCCGGAGATACTCGAATCGTCGATGTCCACGTCAGCCGGCTTCGGGAAAAAATTGAACCCGATCCCAAAAATCCAACGTACATTCAGACCGTTCGCGGTGTCGGCTACCGCTTTAAGGAGCGTCATTAATGTTGAAAAGTCTGAAAATGAAATTTTCATTAGGCTTTATCACACTGGTGGTATTGTCCGTGCTGGCCTCGGGCATATACCTGATCACGGTGCTGGATAAGTATTTTATGGATAACTTGCAGGATAAACTGCTGGCTGAAGCCAAGCTGATCCGGGAAATGGTTGAGGGCGAATTCGGCACGGCTTCAATGGCTGCGGGCTTGGGGAGCATGGCCAATGACCTGGGAAAGGTGACAAACACCCGGGTCACACTGATCGATGCTGACGGTGTTGTTCTTGGTGATTCACAGGAGGATCCTGCGCTGATGGAAAATCACCGCAACCGGCCGGAAGTACAGCAGGCCATCCGTGAAGGTGTCGGCATTGCTGAGCGCGAAAGTGCGACCCTGAATACGTCCATGATGTATCTGGCGTTACCGGTGGAGAAGGATGGGGAAATTGAAGGGTTTGTCCGCTTGGCGCTGCCAATAACCGAAATAACCACCGCGCTGTCCCGATTATGGACCATGCTGATTACAGGTTTATTAATCGCCACAGTCATTGCCGGCTTATTAGGGTACACACTGTCGCAGCGGCTGACAAAGCCCATTCAGGAAATGACCGCAGCAGCCCAACGGATTGCAGGCGGTGATTTCAGTCTGCGTACCTATACGACCCAAAAGGATGAGATCGGCATACTTGGCCAGGCCTTAAACCAAATGGCAGAGCAATTAAAAGAAACCATTGATGAGGTTTCTGCCGGAAAAAGCAAACTGGAAACCGTGCTTGCCAATATGGTCAGCGGCGTGATTTTCCTTAAGGAAGATGAAAAAATCGATCTGATTAATCCGGCCGCCATGAAAATTTTACAGGTTGACTCCGCCAATGTCAGCAACCGCCATCAAGTAGAAATCATCGGGAATTATCAATTAAGCTCTCTGATTGAAAAAGCATTGCAAACGCATACGGCGGTGAAAGAAGAATTATTGATCCTGTCCCCCCAGGAAAAAAATATTGAAATTAACATCACACCGATCTTTGGCAAGCATGGCAGTGATATCGGCGCCGTCGTGGTTCTGCACGATATTACCGATTTTCGCAAACTGGAACGGATGCGCAGTGATTTCGTCGCCAATGTCTCCCACGAATTAAAGACCCCGGTCACGTCCCTGAAAGGATATGCGGAAACATTGCTTGACGGCGCACTGGATGATCCGGATACGGCCCGGGAATTTGTGGGGATCATTCTTACCGAATCGGAACGGCTCCGGCTGCTGATTGATGATCTGCTGGAATTATCACGGATCGAATCCGCTGCGGATCCCATTCAGTGGCAGCAGATTGATGTCAGCGCGCTGCTTTGTTCGGTTGCAAAAAAATTCCGTCCTCAGCTGGAAGCCCGGCAAAGCACGCTGGAAATAGTCTCTCCTGATAATCTGCCCGCCGCCTGGGGAGATTACACGATGGTCGATCAGGTGGTAACAAATTTAGTTGATAATGCAATTAAATATTCTCCCGCAGGAGGAAAAATCAGGCTTGCCGTATCCGAACAAGCCGAAGGAATCCTGTTTGAGGTGATCGATTCCGGTCCGGGTATCCCAGAGCATGACGTTCCCCGAATTTTTGAACGGTTCTATCGTGTGGATAAAGGCCGAAACCGCAAGCAGGGGGGAACCGGTCTGGGACTGGCAATTGTCAAGCATATTCTGGAGACCCACGGAACACGGATAAACGTAGAAAGTACCCTCGGCCGCGGTTCGCGTTTCTACTTCACGCTGCCGAAACGATAATGCAATCAGCGCGCGTACCGGCTTTTAAACCGGTAACCCACACCGCGCATTGTCTCTATTGCGATAGTGGCCGGTTCTAATTCGATTTTCTGTCTCAGGTGGCGGATGTGGACGTCCACCGTCCGGGTGTCGCCGTGATACTGATACCCCCAGATACTATCAAGAATCCGTTCTCTTGTAATACATTTCCCTTCATTTTGGGCGAGTAAATAAAGGAGCTGAAATTCTTTGGTTGTCAGATCCAGCATTTTTTCGCCCAGCTTTGCTTCGTATTTCTCCGGATAGATGGTTAATCCGCCGCGGATAAGCTTATTTTCCTGGGCGCTTTCCTGCTCGATCCAGGTCGTTCTTCGCAAATGGGCTTTTACCCTGGCTACGAGCTCCTTGACGCTGAAGGGTTTAGTCACATAGTCATCGGCACCGACCTCCAGGCCGACGATGCGATCGATTTCTTCGCTGCGTGCGGTAATCATGATAATGGGCAGCAAACGGGTATCCTCATTCTGACGTAATAGACGGCATATTTCCAGCCCGTCCATTTCGGGAAGCATGCGGTCCAAAATTACGGCATCGGGCTTTTCCGCAAGAATACGCTCATATGCTGTATTCCCGTTGACTTCATAGTCGGCGCTATAACCGGATTTGATTAAATTGTATTTAACCAGCTCCGCAATATTGACTTCATCTTCCACTATGAGTATTCTAGCCATTCGTTCTCCTTCCTTGCTGATACACGGCCCGGATTATAGTAATAAGGAAGCTCGTGTCGCTAATTCGCTTCGTTCTCCTTTGGTTAAGTAAACCTGCCCATAAAAAGGCTGTCCTTTAAGTCGGGAGGCAACATAAGCCAGTCCGTTGCTTTGTTTATCAAGATAGGGGTGGTCAATTTGATCCGGATCACCGCAAAGTACTATTTTTGTGTCTTCTCCCGCCCGGGTGATAATCGTCTTAATTTCATGTGCGGAAAGATTCTGGGCTTCATCGATAATGAAAAACTGATTGGGAATGCTTCGGCCTCGTATATATGTCAATACCTCGATTTCCAGGAGATTTTTCTTCTTTAACAATTCAATAGCACTGTCAATATAGGATTCGATATTTTTTTCCTGCATCTTGTCCTTAGGCGTCATAAGAAATTCCAAATTGTCATAAAACGGCTGCATATACGGACGGACTTTTTGTTCTTTTTCGCCTGGCAGAAAACCGATATCTTTGCCAAAGGGAATAATCGGTCGTGCGCAGATTATTCGGGTGTAGCGCTCCTGATGGACAGTTTGTTCCAAGGCTGCAGCCAGTGTAAGCAGTGTTTTGCCCGTTCCTGCCGGTCCCATTAATGACACCAGCTTGACTTGCGGGTTGTTCAGCAAAGCTAAAGCCCATGTCTGTTCAGTGTTTTTTGGTGTGATACCCCAGGATATTTGGTCATGAGGATTGGCTAGGATAGCACTTTCGCCGTCTGCAGAGGCCAGTAGTGGGATTTCACTTTCATCTGTAAGTACGGCATGCAGGCAGCTGTTTGGCAGAACGGGTGTGGGGAGTAAAATCATTTTCTTTTGATAAAGCTTGCTTAATTCGAGATCCTCGATAGTGATTCTCGAAAGGTCGCTGTTTTCAGGCTTAAGAGATACCTTATCATTATAATAATCTTGGGTCCGAAGGTTTAACGCATCTGCCTTGACACGCATGGCGATATCTTTGGTTACAAGTATAACGGGTTTCTTTGTTTCTTTGCTTAGGTTCAAGGTAACAGCAAGAATCCGGTTATCGGGTAAGCTCGGGTCGGAGAGAAGTGGCAGTGACTCACCGGAACAATGATTGATCTCGATTTTGAGTTTTCCCCCTTCGGGCAAGCTAACGCCTTTGGCGAGCTTTCCTTTTTCCCTGAGGTTGTCCAATATGCGTATCGTTTGGCGGGCTAGCCTTCCGACGTCATCGAGCTGCCTTTTCTTATTTTCCAGTTCTTCCAGCACGGCGTAAGGAATGATCAGGTCGTTTTCCTCAAAGTTATAGATCGCTTCGGGGTCATGAAGCAGAACACTCGTATCCAGTATATATGTTTTTTTCAAATAACTCCCTCCTTATAAGTATTCTACATTCCGATTGTTAAGGAAACATTGCGTGATTGTAAATACTTTTTATACAAATATTCGTTTCATCGTGCTTCAGTTAAATGAAATAGAATCGTTGAAACCGAGTATAATAACACAATAAACCGAATTATTGCAGCGGCAGAAAGATTAGTAAAGCATTCTTGAATTTTCTTTACACCTCAAATCAGGTCTGCGTGCCACAGTTCCGGCGATAAGCGGAGCACGGATTGCGTAGCGCAACGGTCCATGGATGGACCTAAGTTAAAATTCGCCAAGGAGGGCAAAAGAATTTTAACTTCAGAAATGTAAATTCATGGATGGCGCAAGAGCCGAAAGCGGAATGTGGCATGCAGACCCAGCCCAGATTATTACATCCTTCTGTCATGATATTTAGAGAACGTTGTATTAGGCTATGGATATTTACAAAATCGTTACAATTCCGCAAAGTGAATGCAATACGTAAATGGTATTGTTTTCATAGGAGTTTAACGGAGGAGAACTAATTCATGCAGAAAAGTATGCACCTGAAAAAAAGTGAGATTGTAATCGAAAAAGCACTTCTTCTGAGTGCTGTCGCCGCCGTTTTTATTATTGCCTTAATCGCGGTGTTCGTGATTATTTCGGGATGGCCTGTTCTGCAAAAAACAGGCTTTTTTGATTTTGTGCTGGGAATGAAATGGGATCCGACCCATGGTGTTTACGGGATATTGCCGATGGTGGTCGGGTCTATCCTGGTGACCGTCGGGGCGTTAGTGTTAGGGGTCCCTTTCGGGGTAGCCGGAGCTATCTTTATGGCCGAAATCGCTCCGCCGAAAGCCGCAAAAATCATCCGGCCCGCCATTGAACTGCTTGCCGGTATTCCGTCGGTGGTTTACGGTTTTTATGGGATGGCGGTGGTTGTTCCTCTGATCCGCAATCATTTCGGCGGGGCGGGCTTCAGCATCCTGGCCGGATCCCTGATCCTGGCGATCATGATCCTGCCGACGATCCTGAATCTGTCCGAGACGGCGCTGCGGGCTGTACCCAAGGAATACAAAGACGGCTCGTATGCCTTAGGGGCAAATTATTGGCAGACCATTAAGTGGATCTCCCTGCCGGTAGCCCGCTCCGGTATTATTACCGGCGTTGTATTGGGCATGTCCAGGGCTATCGGCGAAACCATGGCGGTAATTATGGTCACAGGCAATGTAACGCGCCTTCCGGGAAGCCTGTTTGACCCGATCCGAACGCTTACCGGCAATATCGTCATCGAGATGGGCTATGCTTCCGGTGAACATCAACAGGCATTGTTTGCCACCGGGATCATTCTGTTTCTCTTCATTATGATTTTAAATCTGGTCGTGCAGTTCAGTGCGAAAGGAAGGTGGCAGCAATGAAGGGAGCAGCCCGATTAGAAGAACGCATAGCGAGGATAGTGCTCTGGTTGCTCGCAGGGTGTACGCTTTTGGTGCTGTTAAGTATCATCGCGCATATTTTGATCAACGGGATCAGCGGTTTAAGCTGGGATTTTATTTCCCAGAACCCGAGAAGGATGGGGAAGGAAGGCGGAATTCTTTCCGTCATTATTGGTACGGTTTATCTGACGGCTGCGGGTGTTGTTTTGGCCACGCCCATCGGCGTCGGGGCAGCCATCTTTCTGACGGAATATGTCAAGAAAGGCCGGTTGGTTCAGATCATCCGGTTTGCGACAGAATCATTGGCTGCCGTACCCTCGATCATCTTTGGTTTATTTGGCTTTGTCCTGTTTGTTATTACTCTCAAAATGGGATGGTCAATTCTTTCCGGCGCGCTGACCCTTGCTTTTATGATCCTGCCTACGATTATCCGAGCTGCGGAAGAGGGCATTAAAACGGTGCCGGATTCGTACCGGGAAGGCAGCCTCGCCCTGGGTGCAACCAAATGGCATACCATTCTCAAGGTGGTCCTGCCTTCGGCATTGCCCGGGATTGCGACGGGAGTGATTCTGGGGATCGGGAGAGCCATCGGAGAAACGGCGGCAGTGATTTTGACTGCCGGAAGTTCGCTGGGTTTGCCTACGTCGATATTCGAGCCCACCCGGACGCTGTCCGTTCATCTCTATATCTTAGCTTCGGAAGGGATATCCTCCCAAAATGCCTATGCCAGCGCCACGGTGTTGATTATTGTTATCGTCATCATTAATTTCTTGGCAAACAGACTCATGGCCAGGCTGGCAGGAAGCAAAAGTATCAGTCATTGAGAAGGAAACATAAGTATAGTCAAAGAAGGAAACATAAGTATAGTCAAAGAAGGAAGCAATAGGGATACGTTATAAGGAGCAATGGGATTAGTTTATGAGAAGGAAGAAGTAGGATTAGTCAACAAAGGAATTATTAGATTAGTCAATGTAAAAGAATTGTAGGATTAGTCAATGAGAAGAGAATAAGCGGATTAGTCTATGAGTGAGAGGGGGCAGCAGCTATGCTGATAAATAAATCAGAAACTAAAGATGAGCATCGCAATAAAATGGAGACTAAGGATCTCGACTTATACTACGGAAATTTCCACGCGCTCCACGCCATTAGTCTCCCGATTCTGGCGAATCAGGTGACCGCACTGATCGGACCTTCGGGGTGTGGAAAATCGAGTTTCCTAAAAACCCTGAATCGGATGAATGATTTGGTTGAGGGTGCGGTGGTCAAAGGAAATGTCTATCTCGATGCTAAAGATATTAATTCATCGGAGATTGATCCCGTTACCTTGCGCAAACGGATCGGTATGGTTTTTCAAAAACCGAATCCATTTCCCATGTCAATCTATGACAATGTTGCTTATGGGCCCCGGGCGCATGGGTTGAAGGATAAACAGAAACTGAATGAGATCGTTGAAAGAAGTTTAAGGGAAGCCGCACTATGGGATGAAGTCAAAGACCGCTTGAACCGATCCGGTCTGCAGTTATCCGGAGGACAGCAGCAGCGGCTGGTCATCGCCAGGGTACTGGCTGTTCAGCCGGAGGTCTTGCTGATGGATGAACCGGCTTCTGCCTTGGACCCCATCTCAACGGCTAAACTCGAGGACCTGATTCTGGACCTCAAAGAGCAATACACGATTATTATCGTTACCCATAATATGCAGCAGGCCGCCAGAATATCGGACTATACGGCATTTTTCTTGACTGGGGATATGATCGAATACGGGGTTACCAAAGAGCTGTTTACCCAACCCCGGGATAAGAGAACAGAAGATTATGTTACCGGCAGATTCGGATAAGGAGGATAAATAGTATGACACGAAATTCGTTTGCATCGTCTTTGGAGGAACTGAGCCATGATGTCTTAATGATGGGGAACCTGGTGGAGAGCGTTATTTCCTCCGCAGTTAAATCTTTGGAAGAACGAGACTTGCAATTGGCCGAAAAAGTCATCGCCGATGACGACACGGTGGACCATTTTCAGTTGGATATTGAAGACAAATGTTTAACGATGCTGGCACTGCAGCAGCCCATGGCCGGCGATCTGAGAACCATAGGCACGGCACTGAAAATAGTGACGGATCTGGAACGGATTGCCGATCACGCCGTCGATATTGCTGAAATAACCCTGAAGTTGAGCGATGAACCTTTGGTTAAGCCCCTTGTGGATATTCCAAAAATGGCCAAACTGGCGCGGGAAATGCTGAGAGACAGTATTACCGCGTATACGAACAAGGATCTGGACCTGGCCCAAAGTCTTATTATTAAAGAGAAGGAAGTCGACAGGCTTTACGCGTTGGTGTATGAAGATCTCTTGCACCTCATGCAAAAGGATCAAAAAAATATCGCCCAAGGCATCAATCTGCTGCTTGTTGCGCTGTCGCTGGAAAGAGTAGCGGACCATGTAACCAACCTGGGTGAATGGACGATCTATCTGGCAACAGGAAAAAGAAGAGATCTCAACGATGATCAGTTTTAATACTAAATGAATCGTATTGAAAGGATGCATGAAGTAATGAAAAAGTTATTGATACTTATTCTTGCCGGGATTCTGGCCCTGTCTGTCAGTGGCTGCGGCAACAGCGGCACCGCCCAACAACAGGCGACGATTACCGTTGCGGGATCGACGTCGGTGCAGCCGATATCCGAAGCACTGGCCGAAGCATTTATGGAAAAAAATAAAGATATCAAGGTCAATGTCCAGGGCGGCGGCTCCGGAGCGGGAATCAAATCCGCTCAGGAAGGCACAGCTGATATCGGGTCATCCTCCCGGGAACTGAAGAGCGATGAAGCCGGGCTGACGGAAACGGTGATTTGTAAAGACGGTATTTTAGTGGCCGTCAATCCCCAAAACACCGTTTCTGATCTGACCTTGGAGCAAATTAAAAAGATCTATAGCGGCGATATCACCAATTGGAAAGAAGTCGGCGGAGCTGACCAGGCCATCAATATAGTTACCCGAGAAGCGGGATCCGGCACACGGGGCGCCTTTGAAGAACTGGTCATGGGAAAAGACACGGCCATCAGTGATAAAGCCGTGGTCCAGAATACCACCGGTGCGGTTCGTGCCGCTGTGGCCGGCGATGCCAACGCCATCGGCTATATATCCATGGCCAGCATTGACGACACAGTGAAAGTGATCACGGTAGAAGGCGTGGCGGGGAATGCAGAAAACGTGATTAACGGAACCTACAAAATCCAGCGTCCGTTTCTGTATTTGACAAAAGGAGAACCTGCCGGTGCAGTGAAAACCTTTATCGACTTTGTTTTATCGGAAGAAGGTCAAAGCATTATTGAGCAGGAAGGGTTGGTTCTGGTAAAATAAGGTTGAAGTGGAAAAGTAAGAAATCACATATGTCAAGATAATTCATGAATAATTAACTGGTATTACAAAAAAGTTTTGCCGCTGCACATGGTTTCTAAAACCCATATGTCAGCGGCTGATTTTTTCCCAAAATCGTATGTTTTAGTTCATAAGGTATACTGACCACGATGTATTTATGGTAACATAAATATATTGTATTGTAGTGTAAATGAAAAACAAACGGTTAGTTGTTCATTCCATTATCATATGAAAAGTCAATCTGATCCATGGTTTTGTCTGATTTCCTGTTTTTTCAATGTAGTCACAGGGAGGAAAGGGATGGAAAATTTTTTGGTAGAACATAAATGGTTGTTTTATGCTGTATTGTTTGTGATTGGACTGGTTATTGGACGGCTGGTCAAAAAGATAATTCAAATGACCATCGATGAAGAGAACGTACGGCTTAAGGCACCGCTAGTCGTTGAAATCTTCAATGCCCTTCTTTATTGTTTTGCAGTTTGGAAGTTTGGCGTATCGTTATATGCGCTGTGTACGATGCTCACAATATCGCTTCTTTTGATGGTTGCGTTTATTGACTTTAAAACAATGCTTATCCCCAATTGGAGTGTTTATGCGATTATGGTCCTTGGTATTGCGGCCATATTCCTGAACCACGATATTTCCTGGTGGGAGAAGATCATTGGCTTCTTCGCGGGCGGAGTTATTTTACTGCTCATATACATCCTTTCCGGCGGCGGGATCGGCGTCGGTGATATTAAACTCATGGCAGCCGCAGGATTTTTTATGGGATGGAAGCTGACGCTGTGGTCGCTCCTGGTGGGCTCCATTATCGGCGGGATCATTGGGGTGATCATTTTATTAACCGGCAAAGGAAAACTAAAAACAGCCATACCGTTCGGGCCGTTCTTAGTCATAGGGATATTGAGCAGCATCCTTTTTGGTGACATGATGATTGAGTGGTATTGGCATTTCATTATCCGATAAATATCGCTAAAAGGTATACTAAAGTATAATTATGTATGGTCTCTTGGTTTCATTTACTAAAAAAAGGATTGATTTTTGTCAAACTGTCGGATATTATTGGAATTAATTGAGAAAGTTTGTAATTGAAAATTTCCGAGATAACCTGGATAATTGAGTTGAGGATGAAAACATTTCCCTGGTAGAAAAAAATAAGAGACTAATTTTAGTGTGATGCGATGATATACAGTATGCAATGGTTACTCTGTACTGTATGGAGCGAGTAGTGAAACCGGCACACGGCATCTGATGCTGTGTGCTTTTATTTTTGGATGACGAAGCGGCGATGATTATGCAGGAGGGGAATATATCGCATGCTGGAAGTAAAAAAAGTAGTGAATGCGAAGTATCGCGCGATTACCGGTTACCGATACATATCCTGGTTTTTGACTTCGATGATCTACCTGATGGATTCGTCTGCAATTACGCTAAAATACTGCATTGCCGTTGTGGTTTCTCTTTTGGTTATTACCATCAGTATCAACAGTCTGTATCTCAAAAGTGAATCCAGAGTGGCAGTCGCGAGGGTAAATATTGCCGAAAGTCTGGTCATCGCCATCCTGATGATTTCCACCGGGGGATTGGACAGTCCATTTATCTGGTATGCCATTAATCCGATTTTCATTACATGTGCTTTTTTCAAAACGGTCTACTGTTTCGTTAATCTTGTCTTTTACCTCATCGTTGCGTCTGTGACCAGCTTGCTTTTGTTCAATCCGCAAGGTCTGGCACTTCCGGACCTGATCACAGAAAAGTGTTACATTATCCTGGTATTCGTCCTGATTGTTGCCGCTATCCGCATCTTGTTTACCATGATTCAGCATCTGGATGATCAGGCTAAGGCTTTCCATAAACAAAAAGAGGAACTTCTCGGTATGAACCTCAAACTGGAACAGGCCAATGCCAGCGCCAAGAATTCCATGGAACATATCATGTCCTTGTACCGGATTATTGAAGTTTTTGCAGCAAGGGAGAACGCCCGGGATATTCTCAAACATTTGGTGAAACTGGCCAATGATATTCTGCAAACAAAGTATGCCTTCATCTGGGTAGCTCCTTTCGGAGAAGACCCTGACAGTATGGTGACCGGCAGCGTCTTTGAACCAAATGAAGACTGTCTGAAAGAACATATTACTTCATGGTTTACAACCAATGAAGCGGATGCGCTTAACCCGGCCCGCCAGGTTATTGGTTTCCAGGGGGTTCACTACTTGCTGGTTTCGCTGAAATCCGTTTCCAGATTTTATGGTTATTTTGGCATTAAGTTGGTTGATAAGAATGAACCGGATCTGTATCAGGAACTCATCAAATTTTTGGCTGATATTATTACCATGGTTCTGGAAAGGAATCACTTCGAGAAAATATCGTCCCAGTTAATGATTCTGGAGGAACAAAACCGTATCGGCAATGAACTCCACGACAACGTCTCACAGCTGCTTTTCAGCATTGTCTATGGGATACATGCGCTGAACAGCAACTGGCCGAAAATGAACCGGGAAAATATCGAACAGCAGCTCAATGTGCTGGAACAAACGGCCAAGAATGTCAGTACGGAATTGCGCACTTCAATCTACGGATTGAGTACCCGTAAACGAGGGGAACGGGTTTTTGAAGAAAGTATTCAAAAGTATCTTTGTGATTTTTCCAGTCTGAATGACATCAAGGTCCTCTTTGATTTCCAGGGTGATGAGGAATTGTTGTCCTATCCTTTAAAGCAAGCCATGTTCCGGATTATCCGGGAAGGCTGCGGTAATGCCATCTGGCACGGGTGGTGCAGCGAACTGAAGCTGCACATTCAGGTCCGGATTGACATGTGTGAACTAATGATTCAGGATAACGGACATGGCTTTGATGTTGAGAAATTCCTCAAGGATAAAACCAGTAAGGGCTTGGGGCTGCATAACATGCAGATCCTGGCTCAGACCTTCAATGGGACGTTTGATCTGCGCAGTGAAATTACGATAGGAACAACTCTCATCATCCGGTTCCCGTTAAATATTGGATCTCTTCATTTTTTTAAGGAAGAGAGGGGAGTAGTAGCATGAAAATAATCATTGTCGATGATCATCCGCTCGTTCGTCAGGGATTAAATGCGGTAATCTCAACTGAAAACGATATGGTAGTCGCCGGAGAGGCTTCAAATGCCGAGGAAGCAATCGAGCTCATCCGTTCCCTCCAGCCGGATATGGCGTTGATTGATTTAAGGCTTGCGGATTCTTCCGGTTTGGATGTGATAAAAAAATGCAAAGAAATGGTGCCGCAATGTAAGTATGTTGTCTTGACGTCATCCGTCAATAAAGAGGACTTTCGTAATGCGGATCAAATTGGGGTAGATGGCTATATTCTAAAAGAGGCTTTCCCGGAAGAACTCATTTCCGCCATGCGGCTGATCCATCGGGGAAGAAAATATTATGATCCGTTAGCCATTGAGTTTATGATGAAAAACCAGTCCAACGACACGATCAACCAATTGACGTCACGGGAACTGGATGTTCTGCTTACCCTGAGCGAGGGTTTAAGTAATAAAGAGATTGCGAAAAAGTTAATTATTACAGAATTCACCGTCAAGAAACATATCAGTCAAATCCTGGCTAAACTGGAGCTTGCCGATAGGACACAGGCGGCGTTATATGCCAGAGACCACGGGTTGTGCAACAGCCGATAAGGAAAGGAGCGATTGGACTTGGCTTATAAAACACAAAAACGACATTCATTTGTCAGAACGTTCGTATTTATTACCTGTATTTTCACCCTCGGTTTGTCAGGAGTAAGTTATGCCTATTGGACCAATGGATTGGAGATTACCACGAAGGTTGGAACCGGTAGTCTGGATGTGTCTTTTTGCGACCCGGCCTCCGACAATAAAGAGGCGGAAGAAAACGGCGGTTTGCAGGTTACGTTCGATCAGGATAAAACGACTATGACCATTGCGGGAAATGTTGATCCTGGTTTTCTGGGCACGGTGGAATATGAATTCGCTAATAACGGAAGTATTCCTGTGAAATTAGCTCAGGCTTCGGAAACGTCGGATATCATCCAAAACCAACTGTCCTTTGTGGAAGGAAATCAGGTGGTATCCTTGGGCGACGGAGGATATCTGCTCAAACAAAACGGTTCGGGAACCGGTACAATTCAGATCGAGATCGCCGAAAGCACCGGAAGTGAAGAAGAATCGTCCACGACGTACCAGTTTGAAATGAAGATTCCGTATGATCAATGGACTTCAAATTAGCGTTATCACGA
Organism: Dehalobacter sp. DCM; assembly: GCF_024972775.1. NCBI lineage: Bacteria > Bacillati > Bacillota > Clostridia > Eubacteriales > Desulfitobacteriaceae > Dehalobacter > Dehalobacter sp. DCM. The sequence goes on from NZ_CP092282.1 coordinate 1,592,043, forward strand.
TGATGGGGGCTTGTAAAGATGAAGGGGAAAATAGCGATAGTTGCACTATGTTTAATTGCCGGATGTCTGTTAACATCTGGTGGATATGGCTACTGGCAAAAGGATTTAACCATCAAGGGAATCATTACCGTTACTGAGCCGGAGAAGAAGGTGGAGAACGATGAGCTGCTGAAATCGAAAGCCGGCAACGTACCTGAAGGTATTGGAACAGGCGATCCCGGAGCAGGCGATCCCGGTGCAGGCGATCCCGGTACAGGCGATCCCGGTTCAGGCGATCCCGGAGCAGGCGGTCCCGGTGCAGGCGATCCCGGTGCAGGCGATCCCGGAGCAGGTGATCCCGGTGCAGGCGATCCCGGTGCGGGCGATCCCGGAGCAGGTGATCTCTTAACAGGTGATTTGGGATCAGGAGCCCTTGAAACCAAGTGATGAAAGAAATAAAGATTAATGAGATATTATTTCAGCGCCGACTAATTCTATTAGTAGGCCTCGTTTTTTTTATTTACCTTACAGATCAAACGCTGTTTAAGGCAGTAACAGGACAATCGGTGTATCATTATGTTTTCAGGCCCCTGCTATGGATCCTTGCAGGAGGTCTGATATTGCTGCTCCCTGCGGTGCGACCTGCTGGTAAGCGAAGAATCTGGGGTTCTTTGCGTATGTGGGCGTTTAACTTTGGCATCATTATGATTGCGGTACACGTAATGGCCGGGTTATTGGACGGTTTTGGCAAGAGTCCCTATGATTTATCACCAAAAGGGATACTGCTGAACCTGATTGTTGTCGGTTCTGCTTTATTCGGCAAAGAATTGGTCAGACACTATGTCATTAATAGTCTGACGAAAAAGGTAAATTATAAGGTCTTTTTTCTTGTGGCATTATTGATGACGGTTATTGTCTTTCCGATTACCAAGTATGCAGAGTTAAAGAACGTAGAGGATCTGGTACGGTTTATTGCCCAGTTTTTTGTACCGGAGCTTACGAAGAACTTACTGGCAACCTATCTTGTTTTTTATGGAGGGCCGGTACCATCAATCATATTTATGGGAATGGTGGATGTGTTCCAGTGGTTTTCTCCGATACTGCCCAATCTCAAATGGATCACTGCTGCCTTAGTGGGCATCCTTACACCTGTTTTCATGCTTTGTGCCATGGAAGGCATTTTGCGGAGGGAAAACAGGGTACGCAAACGTAAATATATGAGCGAAGAAGGCCTCTTGGGCTGGATTATTACCACGTTGATTTCCATCGGTATCATTTGGTTTACAGTTGGGGTTTTCCCGGTTTATCCCTCGGTGATCGCTACGGGCAGCATGATCCCAATGATTGACCCCGGCGATGTGATTATCGTTGATAAATCGGTTGACAGGATGAAAATGCCTGTTGGAACGGTAATTCAATTTCAAAGAGGAACAATATTAATCTCGCACCGTATTATTGAAGAAATCATTGCAAAGGACGGAACCAAGAGTTACCGGACAAAAGGTGACAATAACAATGCAGCTGACAGTCAGCTGGTAAAACCGGAGGATATTAAGGGAGAGGTTATTCGGGTGGTGCCCAAAATTGGTTGGCCTACCTTACTTATGAAGAGCGATAAAGAGATAAGCTTTACCAGCCCGGAATTTTAGTTGATTCTTCGGCTGCTACTTATACCCTCCATGGTGTCCGTGGCATTAGGTCATCCGTGACCGTCAGAGCCGTGCTCCGCAATCCTGCTCCGCTTGAAGCCGGTATTGTACAAGCGACCTTACTATGGCGTAATTTAGGTCTGCGTGCCACAGTTCCGGCGCCAAGAATTTTAAGTTAACGATCAAAAAAAAAGCCTCCGCTGTGCGTATCATACGCCTTCGGAGGTTGTCAATATGAGGAAATAGAAAACATTTCCCGGCGATTCGGGCGGAACAGAGATTAGTTGACTTGCGTGAAGTTTAATGCTAAATCAAATTTGGTAGTGTCATCTTCAAACTGGCTGCCGGTGATGCTGGAAGGCATTAAAACCTGATATCCGGGAGCTTCATTTTGATTGGGCATTAAGATGTTGTGTGTTGTCAGCATGATCTCTTCCCCAGGTTGGATTTCAATATTCTTCAGCGCATTAGTCAGACCTGCAGCGAGATCGGAAACATTGTTGGCATCAATGGCATCGATTGCTTGATATGTGATCGGACCATATAATGGTTTTCTTACAACTTGGTCAAACTTGTAGTTCAAAGCATTTGCCAGATCGGTATTTTCGGTAATCGTGCCGGTAACGTTGGCGATTTTCGCAGGAACTGTACCGGTATTTCTAACAACAAATTTCAGATAAGCACCGGCTCCCGGGTAAAAATTCCCGACAGTAAAACTCAGTGTCTGTTTGTCTGTGGAGATATCACTGTTAACGGTTACCAAATCACCGGGGATATGTGCGATATAGCCGTCATCCCAATCACCGTCGCTGTCACTGATAAACTGAACATCCAAATAGCCTGTTGATACGGTGTTGGCAATGGTGATGGTCTGGGTCCAATAAGCGTAACCGGCTCCCATGAGCATGACGGCGACAGCCAGAGCCGCTACTAAAATTTTATGTTTTTTCATTTTTTACACTCCTCTTTTATTTTTTGTGTACTCGATAAATCTTCTAAGCGCGCTTTTAGAAAATCCCTATCTGAGTTGCAGTTCTAAGTATAGTCTTTTCACTTGGATTTTTAGCCACTCATTGGGATAATTGTTTTTTGTGATTTTGGATAACAAAATATAGGTTTTTAGGAGTATGTCTTCTTCCACTAAAGTACCATGAACAATAAATAATAAACGGCTATACTGAGATGTACGGAATTACCCTGCAAATACAAGTGGGAGTGTGCCAGATGCGAAAAAAAACGATCAATCGAAATATAAGACTGGCTTTGATTGCAGTAATAATATGTTCATTATTAGCCACCGCGGTTATCCTGTATCAGAAAATAACCAGACCGGATATGGAAGAGCAGAAAACGACGTATTATAGCTATACAAATAAACTGGATGTAGGGTATGAAGTTTCGCTGAAACCCAATCATCTTTTTGATCAGGTAATCCAAGGTGAAGATAAGGTATATATATCTAATCTGGTCGATGCCATTACGGCTTCTTTTTCCTATCAGTTTATAGGGGATTCCCAAGCTGAGATTAAAGGAAATTATGATATCGTGGCGGTGATGGAAGGGTATACGCTTCAGAATCAACAACGTATTTCTATTTGGAAGAAACAATTTACGCTGGTTCCCCAAACCAGCTTTGAAACCAAGGATAAGAAGATTTCAATCGACCGGAATGTTGTACTAAATTTTCAGGATTATAGAGATTTCGCCGGTACGATTAAAGAAGAAACAAAAATTGACTCCGACGTCACATTGACTGCTTATATGACTGTCCGGACACAAAGTCTGGTCGAAAAAGGATCTGTCAATGAATCCATATCGTCATCCATTGCACTGCCTGTAAAAGGAAGCTATTTTGAAATATCGAAAAAAAGTGAGGATAAACCCGGAGCGATTCAGGAAGTAACGCAGGTGCCGGTAAAAAATAGCACCATAATCAGCATAACGGTTATCCTTATGGTTGTTTTTTTAAGCGCCTTGCTTGGCTTGATTTTTTATACAACCAACAGGAACGAGGATCGTTTGTTGAAAAAATTGAAAGGGATTTTAAAAAAGTACGGGAACAGAATGGCAGCATTAAATATGGAAATCATTCCTCAGGGGGAGAGCTTTGAAGTCCGATCCTTTGAAGACCTGGTGACATTCAGTGATGAAATAGGCAGACCCATCGTTTATAAACATTGCGATGATATGCGCCGGATTTCTGCGTTTTATGTCTTAGACGGAAAATGGACCTATTGCTTTTTTTTGAAAAACTAGCATAAAAGTCAATAGATATTGGTACCAAAGTAGTATGTCAACGCGTCAATCACCTGATATAATCGTGCATAGATACATAATGCGATCAGGCGTGCAGAAACCTGATAATATCGAAATGATAAAGGAAGATGCAAGTTGCTAAAAAAAGCTGGGATTCTAAGGTATGTCCGTTATTTCTTTGCAGTGACAATCATTGCTGTCGCAATGATATCGCTGATAGCCTCACAGGCCCAGATAGCTTATGGAATCCAGACCAACGGCGTCGATTACGGATTAACCATATCGCCTGAAGGGCAGCTCTTTAACACGACCGGACTGGCCCCCGGGCGCAGCGACACGACGACAATGACTGTAACCAATGAAGGTCAGGAGACATTTACTTATGATATTCGGGTAATTACAAACGACCCGAATAGCATCCTATATCAAGCCTTGGACTTTAAGATAATGAAAGGGAACAGTGAGCTGTATAATGGAAAACTCAAGGACCTAAAAATTGTCTTGGGGACATTAGTGCCGGGAACCGCGGATACGTATGATTTGACATTAGGCCTGCCAATAGAGTGCAGTAATGAATTTGAATCTCAAGATCTCAGCTTTGAATTTGTTATCAACGCATCAGGAGGCAGCAGTGGCGGAAATAATGACAACGGCAGCACGATTCAAACTATCAATGTGATGACACCGGAGGAAGAAGCGGTTTTGGTGCCTGATGTACCGAATGAGACGGAACAAATAAATATTCCCGGAGATGAAAGCGTACAAAGTCCTAATATGCCGGCAACGGGCGTAGCAAGTGTTATTCCGTATTACGCAGCAGGTTCTGCTGTTCTATTGGCGGGAGTTCTTCTGATAAGAAAGAAGAAATAGAAAAATCAACAAAATGGAAAACGCGAATATTGAGGGTTTAAATAACAAATAGCTGGGGTAGACTCAGCTATTTGTGCGAGTGAAGGGTTAACCATGTGGAAAAAAGTATTGGCAGTATTATTGATTATCGCTGGGTTAAGTGTTATCGGTTTTCCGGCTGCCCATGATTATTATCTGAAATATCAGCAGAAAAAAATGATCAATCATTGGCATGACAATTTGCTGCAGGTGAGTGACGGAACCGATCAAGAACATGAACAGGAAAATCCCAGTAACTCGGACGCTGTTAATCAACCCGATCTGACCAAGGAAATGGAAGCTCTGCTGATTATCAAAAAAATCGACTTGGAAATTCCCGTATTAACCGGAGTAACCGATCGAAACCTTGACTTGGCAGCAGCCAGCATCCTTGGAACCGGAAAACCTGGTGAAATAGGAAACTACTGTATAGCAGCCCACCGCAGCCGAACGTATGGTGTCCTGTTTAACCGGCTGGATGAGCTAAAAAAAGGAGATCAGATCATTGTTACAACCAATGAAGAGACCTATACATATAATGTAACGGAAAGCATGATTGTTCAGCCTGATCACGTGGAAGTACTGCAAAACGATGGAACGAAACGGCAAATTACGTTAATAACCTGTGATTACAGTTCGAAGCCCTATCTGCGTTTAATTGTGAAAGGTGAATTAAGACTACTTCATTCAACGCAATGATAGGGCAGGAGTAAACATATTTGTGTCAAATCCCGTAATGTTCTGAAATTGAAATATGCACCATTGTATTATGTATAAAAAAATCGCATTTTGCTGTTGACACAGAAAAAGGTGCGTGATATTATAATAAAGCGTCTCGGGGCGGTGACACAAAAGAAAGCCGCCAGCGCTTGAAGAAAGCGGCGAGCGAGCGGAAGAAAAAATTGGCAGTTGACTTTAATGAGACAATTTGTTAAGATAAGATTCCGTCGCGAAAGACGCCAGGTCATTGAAAACTGAACAACAAGAAAAGAACAAAATGCTAGACTCGTCAAATGATAATTGAGTAAACAAACGAGCTGAATCAAGCTCCGTAATAGTTTTTATGGAGAGTTTGATCCTGGCTCAGGACGAACGCTGGCGGCGTGCCTAACACATGCAAGTCGAACGGTCCGATACCTAACACCGAGTGCTTACGTGTAAACAGCAAGCATCTAAAGCGAGTGCGCGAACGAAGAGAGCGCACCACGCTATTAAAAAGTGACTGACACATAATGCAGAAGAAAACTTTTTAGTAGGTGGGAGCGAACGAAGAGAGCGCACCACGCAAATAAAGCTTGCTAACACATGCAATGAGCATTGGGTGTTAGGTAGAGGATAGTGGCGAACGGGTGAGTAACGCGTGGGTAACCTGCCCTTAAGACCGGGACAACAGCTGGAAACGGCTGCTAATACCGGATGATTTTCCTTGAAGGCATCTTCGAGGAAGTAAAGCTGGCCTCTGAATATGCTAGCGCTTAGGGATGGACCCGCGTCTGATTAGCTAGTTGGTGGGGTAATGGCCTACCAAGGCGACGATCAGTAGCCGGCCTGAGAGGGTAAACGGCCACACTGGGACTGAGACACGGCCCAGACTCCTACGGGAGGCAGCAGTGGGGAATCTTCCGCAATGGACGAAAGTCTGACGGAGCAACGCCGCGTGTATGAAGAAGGCCTTCGGGTTGTAAAATACTGTTGTTAGGGAAGAACTTTAGAGGTGTGAATAATGCCTTTAATTGACGGTACCTAACGAGGAAGCCCCGGCTAACTACGTGCCAGCAGCCGCGGTAATACGTAGGGGGCAAGCGTTGTCCGGAATCATTGGGCGTAAAGGGCGCGTAGGCGGCTATATAAGTCTGATGTGAAAGTGCGGAGCTTAACTCCGTAAAGCATTGGAAACTGTATGGCTTGAGGACAGGAGAGGAAAGTGGAATTCCACGTGTAGCGGTGAAATGCGTAGAGATGTGGAGGAACACCAGTGGCGAAGGCGACTTTCTGGACTGTAACTGACGCTGAGGCGCGAAAGCGTGGGGAGCGAACAGGATTAGATACCCTGGTAGTCCACGCCGTAAACGATGAGTGCTAGGTGTAGAGGGTATCGACCCCTTCTGTGCCGCAGTTAACACAATAAGCACTCCGCCTGGGGAGTACGGCCGCAAGGTTGAAACTCAAAGGAATTGACGGGGGCCCGCACAAGCGGTGGAGCATGTGGTTTAATTCGACGCAACGCGAAGAACCTTACCAAGGCTTGACATCCATAGAATCCTTAAGAGATTAGGGAGTGCCCTTCGGGGAACTATGAGACAGGTGGTGCATGGTTGTCGTCAGCTCGTGTCGTGAGATGTTGGGTTAAGTCCCGCAACGAGCGCAACCCCTATATTTAGTTGCTAACAGGTAAAGCTGAGAACTCTAGATAGACTGCCGGTGACAAACCGGAGGAAGGTGGGGATGACGTCAAATCATCATGCCCCTTATGTCTTGGGCTACACACGTGCTACAATGGACGGTACAGACGGAAGCGAAGCCGCGAGGTGAAGCAAATCCGAGAAAGCCGTTCTCAGTTCGGATTGCAGGCTGCAACTCGCCTGCATGAAGTCGGAATCGCTAGTAATCGCAGGTCAGCACACTGCGGTGAATACGTTCCCGGGCCTTGTACACACCGCCCGTCACACCACGAAAGTTTGCAACACCCGAAGCCGGTGGGGTAACCGTAAGGAGCCAGCCGTCGAAGGTGGGGTAGATGATTGGGGTGAAGTCGTAACAAGGTAGCCGTATCGGAAGGTGCGGCTGGATCACCTCCTTTCTAGGGAGCAATAATCCGGATGAGGATTATTGGATTTGAGTACTTCAAATTCATCTCATCATGGATCTACTCCAAGGTCGGTACTTTGAGCAAAGCAGGGTAACCTGGACTGGCTTAAGGTAAACGAGTTTAGTATCCTTTCTCTTGTTGTTTGGTTTTGAGTGACCCATGGGGGTATAGCTCAGCTGGGAGAGCGCTTGAATGGCATTCAAGAGGTCGCCGGTTCGATCCCGACTACCTCCACCATTAAGTTTTTTTTTACAGAGCTTGCTTGGGAAACTCGAATTTTCATGACTTTGGATTTATCTGAGGTCAGTCAAATCGGAGGTTCAATTTCTAAAGCCATCCATGGCGAAATTGAACTTAGCGCACGAGAAATCGGAGGT